>JAYSFF010000001.1:0-90819 GCA_041913425.1 Arenimonas sp.
GTAGGCCGGTTTGCCGCGGGCGTCGATCGAGACGCCGATCAGCCGGCCCGGGATGTTGCGTTTGATAGCGTCGCGCACCGCCATGTAGGCCGCGTGCGGACCGCCGTAACCCATCGGCACGCCGAAGCGCTGAGTGCTGCCGATGGCGATGTCGGCGCCGAGTTCGCCCGGCGGCGTTAGCAGGCACAGCGCCAGCGGGTCGGCCGCGACCACGCTGATCGCGCCGGCGGCCTTCAGCGCCGCAATCGGCGCGCGCAGGTCGCGCACCGCGCCGTGCGTGCCGGGGTATTGCAGCACCGCGCCGAACACGGCGTCGGCCTGCAGTTCGGTTTCCGGGTTGCCGACCACGACATTCCAGCCCAGCGGCTCGGCGCGCATCTTCACCACCGCGACGGTCTGCGGATGGCATTCGGCATCAACGAAGAAGGTCTTGGATTTGGATTTGGATACGCGTTCGGCTACCGCCATCGCTTCGGCGGCGGCGGTGCCCTCATCCAACAGCGAGGCGTTGGCGATGTCCAGACCGGTCAGTTCGCAGATCATGGTCTGGTAGTTCAGCAGCGCTTCCAGACGGCCTTGCGAAATCTCCGGCTGGTAGGGCGTGTACGCGGTGTACCAGGCCGGATTCTCCAGGATGTTGCGCAGGATCACCAACGGCGTATGCGTGCCGTAGTAGCCCTGGCCGATCAGCGAGGTGAACACCGTGTTGCGCGCGGCCAGCGCGCGCAGACGTTCCAAGGCCTCCACTTCCGAGCAGGCCGCGCCCATGCTGGTCAGCGGGCCGGGCGTGCGGATGTCGGCGGGCAGGGTTTCGGCCATCAGCGCGTCGAGGCTGTCGGCGCCGACGGTCTTGAGCATGGCGGCGATTTCCTCGGGCGAGGGGCCGATGTGGCGGGAGGCGAAATCGCGGGGTGCGGAAGCGGAATGCAGGCTGGTCATGGCGGGTCTCGGGCGCGGCGGAAGCCGGGCCTTGCCTGCCCGGCGGCGGCGCCCCCTCTGTCTGTTCGCCTGAGAACGTTATCCCTTCGGCAGGTGCGTCGGCACCGTTTTTCAGAGTGTTGGACGCCGTACGGTCCTTTGGCCTGAGAGTTTCCGGGGCGGTTGCTCCTTCGGCGCTGGGCGGTTCCAGTCTCTCCCGCACGGCATCGGGATTATACCACCCGCCGGGCCTCCCGGCTTCAGGCGGCCGCCGCCCGTTGCGCCAGTCCGCCGAAGTAGTCCTCGGTGATCGCGATCTGCTCGGCCGCGGTTTCGGCCCGGTTGACCCGCGCCCGGAAGCCGGCGGCATCGGCCTGCTCGGCGCTGTACCAGCCCAGATGCTTGCGGGCGATGCGCACGCCCTGCGGCTCGCCGTAGAATTCGTGCAGTTGCCGCAGGTGGCCGAGCAGGGTCTCGGCGATGAACGCGACCGGCGGTTCCGGCAGCAGTTCGCCGGTTTCCAGGTAATGGCCGATCTGCCGGAAGATCCACGGCCGGCCCTGGGCGGCGCGGCCGACCATCAGCGCGTCGGCGCCGGTGTAGTCGAGCACGGCCTTGGCCTTGAGCGGGTCGGTGATGTCGCCGTTGGCCACCACCGGAATCGACAGCGCCTGCTTGACCGCGCGGATGGTGTCGTATTCGGCGCTGCCGGTGTAGAAGTCCTGCCGGGTGCGGCCGTGCACGGCCAGCGATCGGATGCCGCAGTCCTGCGCCAGGCGGCCGATGGCCACCGCGTTGCGCGTCTCCGGACTCCAGCCGGTGCGGATCTTGAGCGTGACCGGCACCGCGACCGCGCCCACTACCGCGCTCAGGATGGCGGCCACCAGCCTCTCGTCGCGCATCAGCGCCGAACCGGCCAGCACGTTGCAGACCTTCTTGGCCGGGCAACCCATGTTGATGTCGATGATCTGCGCGCCGTGGTCGACGTTGAAGCGCGCGGCATCGGCCAACTGCTTCGGATCGGTGCCGGCGATCTGCACCGACACCGGTTCCGGTTCGCCGCGGTGGTCCATGCGGTGTACGGATTTATTGGTGCGCCAGAAGCGCGGGTCGGAGATGGTCATCTCGGAGACGCACAGCCCGGCGCCCATGCGCTTGCACAGGATGCGGAACGGTTTGTCGGTGACGCCGGCCATCGGCGCCAGCATCAGCTTCGGCGTGATCGCGTGCGGCCCGATACGCATGGCTTATCCGAAGCGGGCGCGGATGTCGGCGCGGGTCGGCATCGCCAGCGCCGCGCCCGGACGCTCCACCTTGTAGGACGCGGCCTTGACCGCGAACGCGCAGGCGTCCGGCAATGCCGCGCCGTGCGCCAGCTCGGCCGCCAAGGCGCCGTTGAAGCAGTCGCCGGCGCCGGTGCTGTCGCGCACGGTTGCCTGTGGCGCGGGGAAGTGATGGAAACCGGACGGCATGCTCAGCAAGGCGCCGTGGCCGCCGAGCGTGATCACGGTATCAGGGCAGGGCAGACGGCGCGCCAACGCATGCAGGTCTTCGTGCGCCATTCCGGCTACTGCCTCGGCGTCGAGGTGTTCGCCCAAGCCTTGCAACAGGGCGGCGAACTCGCTTTCGTTCGGGCTCAGGATGTCGGCCAGTGCATGCAGTCCGGCGGCTTCCGGCAGGGCCGGCGCCGGATTGACCAGACAGCGGACATCGGCCGCCTTGGCGATGCGCAGGGCCGCCAGCGCGGCGTCCAGGCCGATTTCCTGCTGCACCAGCAACAGGCGCGCACCGCGGATGGCGTCGGCCTGCGCGTCGATATGCGCGGGCGACAGCCGCAGGTTGGCCGCCAAGTCGACCAGGATGCGGTTCTGGCCGGCATCATCCAGCCAGATGGCGGCGTTGCCGGTGGCCGAGCCGGCAACGGCTTGCCAGGCGCAGTCCAGCTCTTCGCGTGCGGCCAGCGCGCGGGCCGCATCGGCCAGCGTATCGTCGCCGAGTGCGGCGATGAACAGCGTCGGGCAGCCGAGCCGGTGCGCGGCCATGGCTTGGTTGAAGCCCTTGCCGCCGGGGCCTTGCGAAAAACGGCCGGTGCGGGTTTCACCGGCTTCCGGGCAACGCGGCGTGCGCCAAACCAGATCCTGGTTGTAGGAGCCCGCCACGACGATCATGTCAGGCCCCGAGCTGCAGCAGCACGCCCGCGATGGTCGCGGTCATCAGGGTGGCGATCGAGCCGCCGAGCACCGCGCGCAGGCCGAAGCGGGCCAGGTCGGAGCGGCGTTCCGGCGCCAGCGAGCCGATGCCGCCGATCTGGATGGCGATCGAGGCGAAGTTGGCGAAGCCGCACAGCGCGTAGGTCAGGATCAGGCGCGAATGTTCGCTGATCGCGCCGGCGCCGTCGCCGATCGGGGTCTGCGCCAGTTGCAGGTAGGCGATGAATTCGTTCAGCACGATCTTCTGGCCGATCAGGCCGCCGGCGATGACCGCGTCGTTCCACTCGATGCCGATGACCCAGGCGATCGGCGCCAGTACGTAGCCCAGGATCAGGCCGAGATTGAGCTTGATCGGCGCGGCACCGGCGGCGGCACCTTCGTTCAGCATCATGTTGATGCTTTGGTAACCCGACAGGTGCAGGTCGCCGAACCAGCCGATCACGGCGTTCAGCATGGCGATCAGGGCCACGAACGCCAGCAGCATGGCGGCGATGTTGATGGCCAGCTTCATGCCGTCGGAGGCACCGGCGGCGGCGGCGTCGATCACGTTCTTGCTTTCCTTCTCGACGTGCACGCTGACCTTGCCGCGGGTCAGCGGTTCGCCGGTTTCCGGAATCAGGATCTTGGCGATCAGCAGGGTCGCCGGCGCGGCCATGATCGAGGCCGCTAGGAAATGCTTGGCGTACATCTGCTGCATCGCCGGGTCGGTGCCGGCCAGCATGCCGATGTAGATCGCCATCACGCCGCCGGCGATGTGCGCCATGCCGCCGATCATCATGGTCAGCAGCTCGGAGTCGGTCATCTTGTTGATGTAGGGGCGGACGGTCAGCGGCGCTTCGGTCTGGCCGATGAACACGCTGGCGCATACCGAGGTGGTCTCGGCGCCGGATACGCGCATGATCCTGGTGATCGCCAACGCCATGATCTTCACCACCCACTGCATCACGCCGAAGTGGTAAAGCACCGCCATGAACGAGGCGAAGAAGATCACCGTCGGCAGGGCGTGGAAGATGAACACGAAGCCGTACTTGTCCTGGTCGGCCATGCCGCCCAGGATCATCTTGGAGCCTTCGTTGGTGAAGCCGATCAGGGTCACGAACAGCTGACCCAGGCTTTCGAAGATGGCGCTGCCCCAGCTGGTCAGCAGCACGAAAGCCGCGAACAGCACCTGCAGCACCACGCCGGTGGCCACCAGCTTCCAGTCGACGGCGCGTTTGTTGCTGGAGAACAGGAAGGCGAGGGCCAGCAGGCAGGCCAGGCCGAACAGGCCGAAAAGCACATGACTCATGGGGGAGGGAATCCGGTATGAATATCCGTCAAAGGGTAGTCTACGGCGGCGTTCTGGGCAAGCGAGGCCCTGCGCCGTAAACGGGAAAACCCGGCAATTGCCGGGTTTTCCGTTCGTGCCGCGGGCGCCTGCCGCTTACAGAAGGCGTGGGGTTTCCGGCTCCAGCATCGCCGTGCGCGGCGGCGCGGGGGGAGCCGGCGGCGCCGGGGGCGCCGGCGGCACCGGTCGGTTGAAGGCGCGCGCCTTCGGCACGGTCACGGTCACGCGCTGGGCTTTGCGGTCGCGCAGGATGTCGAGCGTGACCTTGCTGCCTTCGTCCTTGCCGCGCATGGCCTGCAGCACGTCGCGGGCGTTGCCGACCGCCTTGCCGTCGACCTTGACGATCACGTCGCCGGCCTGCAGTTGCGGAAATTCAGCCTTCGGGCTGAGCACCAGTACGCCGGCGGACGCGCCGAAGTAGCGGCCCAGCTGCGGATTGAGCTCGGCCATGTTCAGGCCATGCCAGCGGGTGGCGAAGGCGAAGCCGTGCCCGCCGCGGCCGCCATGGTCCATCATGCCGTGACGTTCGCGGTTGATCACCATCTGCGGCGCGATAGCGGCGGCTTTCAGGCTGGCCGTCGCGCTCTTGCCGGCGCGGCGGTAGCCGATGTTCACCGCTTGGCCTTCCTTCAGGCCGGCCAAGGCGGCGCGGGTCTGCGCCACGTCCGAGACGGCCTTGCCGTTGACCGCGGTGATCACGTCGCCGGCCTGCAGTCCGGCGTCCTTGGCCGGGCCGGTGGGCGACACCGCGGCCAGCTTGACGCCTTTGCCATCGGCGTCCGGCGCCAGCACCACGCCGATGCCGACCTGCGACATGCCGGCGCGCCGCATGTCGATGCGCTTGCGCATGTCGCCCGGCTCGTGCGGAGCCATGGCTTTGCCGTCCGGCGCGGTGCGGACCACGCGGCGCTCCACGGTCTTGCCGTCGGCGTTGCGCTCGATGACGGTGATGTGCACGCCGGAGTCCGGACCCAGCTTCTTCGAGAGTTCCTCGATGCGTTTGGTCAGGGTTTCGATTTCGGCGCGGGCCGCTTTCTGCTCTTCGGGGCTGGCGGCGGTCTGCGCGGCGGCGGAGCCGGCGATCAGGCCGGAGGCCAGAATCAGGGGAATCAGATGTCGTTTGGCGTTCATGGGCGTACTCCTGGGTGGAATCGGGGGGATGGATCAGTCGGTACTGGCCAGAGCCAGGTCGAAACTCTGGCCGCGGGCGTTGTAGTCGGCGTTGTCGCGGTTCAGCCGGATGCCCTGGTCGAGCAGAGCGATGCGTTGTCGCCAGAGCGTTTCGGCTTGGGCCGCGGGCGGCTGCGCGCCGAGTTCGGCGTCGATGGCGGCCAGTTGCTCTTCCAGACTCAGATTGGCGGCGATCACGCTGGCGCTGGAGATGGCATCGTCCTGCTGGGCATAGAACGCCGATTCCAGCTGCGCCGAGCGCGCCATCAGCGGTTCGAGCGCAGCGCCCGGCATGCTGGTCGCCGGCGGTTGGCCGGTGAATTGGAACAGGGCCGCCAACAGCAAGGCGGCGGCCGCGGCGGCCGCCGGCCATTTCGGCCACGCGGCGGGTTTCGGCAGCTGCGCCTGCACGGCCGGCCACACGCTGTGCGGCGGAGCCTCCAGCGGCAGACGGCGCAGGGCGGTCGAGAGTTCGAGGGTTTCGGTCATATGCGGTTTCCTGCGGGGATGTCGATGGCCAGCGATTCGCGCAGCTTGCGCGTGCCGCGGGCCAGTTGCGATTTGGAGAACGAGACGGTCTTGCCCATCTGTCCGGCGATCTCTTCGTGGGTGAAGCCTTCCGCGTGGTACAGCCACAGCACCGAACGGGTCACCGGCGGCAGCGTTCGCAGCGCGTCCAGCAGCTGCCCGGCCTCGGCCGCGCGCAAAGGCAGCAGCGTCGCGGTGTCGGGCAGCTCGGCCTCGTACACATCGTCTTCCTTGAAGCCTTTGGCCGAGCGGCGCAGGCGCATCAGCGCCTCGTTCACCGCGATCTGCCGCAGCCAGCCCCAGAACGGCGAATGGCCCTTGAAGTCGCCGATGCGGGTCATCACCTTGAGCATCGCGTCCTGCAGCACGTCCTGCGCCTCCGAGGGCTGCCCGCACAGGCGCAACGCCAAGGTGTACACCGGCCGCTCGAACCGGCGGTAGATCTGTTCGAAGGCCGTGCCGTCGCCGCGCTTGGCGCGCTGGATCAGGCTGTCGGGCACCTCGATGGCGAAGTTGGACGGATGGCTCACAGTCACTAGGATGTCCGGCGGGCGGAAAGGGTCGCAGCCATGCTGAATGTCCCCGTAATCGATATGCTACATATAATAGAAGCAACCCCAACCGGAAGCCGCCGTCATGAATGTCCTGTATATCGCTTTGCTGTTCTTCGCCCTGATGGTGCTGTACAAGGCCGTGCGCATGGTGCCGCAGGGCTTCCAGTGGACGGTCGAGACCTTCGGCAAGTACACCAAGACGCTGGAGCCGGGGCTGCACATCCTGATTCCGGTCATGCAGGACATCGGCCGCAAGGTGAACATGATGGAGCAGGTGCTCGACATCCCGTCGCAGGACGTGATCACCAAGGACAACGCCGTGGTCAAGGTCGACGGCGTGGTGTTCTTCCAGGTGCTGGACGCCGCCAAGGCCGCCTATGAGGTGTCCGACCTGCAGCAGGCCACCATCGCCTTGGTGATGACCAACATCCGCACCGCCATCGGCTCGATGGACCTGGACGAGTCGCTGTCCAAGCGCGACGAGATCAACGCCAAGCTGCTCAACGTGGTCGACCAGGCGACCCATCCCTGGGGCATCAAGGTCAACCGCATCGAACTCAAGGACATCCAGCCGCCGCGCGACCTGGTCGACGCCATGGCCCGGCAGATGAAGGCCGAACGCGAGAAGCGCGCCAACATCCTGGAGGCCGAAGGCCTGCGCCAGGCCGAAATCCTGCGCGCCGAAGGCGAGAAGCAGGGCGCCATCCTGCAGGCCGAGGGCAAGCGCGAGGCCGCGTTCCGCGAGGCCGAGGCGCGCGAACGCCTGGCCGAGGCCGAGGCCAAGGCCACGCAGCTGGTGTCGGACGCCATCTCCGCCGGCGATGTGCAGGCCATCAATTACTTCGTGGCCCAGAAATACGTGGAGGCGCTCGGCCAGTTCGCCAATTCGCCGAACCAGAAGCTGATGATCCTGCCGACCGAAGTGACCGGCGTGATGGGCTCGATCGCCGGCATCGCCGACCTGGCCAAGGCCGGCCTCGAGCGCGCGTCGGCGGACAAAGCCAAATGAGCCACGCCGCGATCTTCTGGGCGGTATTGGCCCTGGTGCTGATCGGGCTGGAAACCGCGGCGCCCGGCATCCTGCTGCTGTGGTTCGGCTTCGCCGCCGCCGGCGTGTTCCTGCTGGTGCTCGGCTTCCATCTCTCCACCCCGGCGCAGATGATGCTGTTCGTGCTGCTGTCGTTCATTTCGGTCGCGGTGTACTGGAAATTCTTCCGCAAGGCCGGCGAGCGGACCGACCAGCCGCTGCTCAACCGCCGGCAGGAGCAGATGCTCGACCGGGTGTTCAGCCTCGAATCGGCCATCGTCAACGGCGAGGGCCGGATCAAGGCCGGTGACGCGTTCTGGCCGGTGCAGGGCCCGGACCTGCCGCAGGGCACGCCGGTGCGCGTGGTCGGCGTCGAGGCCGGGGTGCTGCGGGTCACGCCCGCAGGCTGATGCGGCGCCTATGCGATAATACGGTTTTCCCGCGCAGGCACGAGACCCGTATGAACCAGAAGACGATCTACAACCAGACCCACCGCGACGCCGGCGCCAAGATGGTCGATTTCGGCGGCTGGGACATGCCGATCCATTACGGCTCCCAGATCGAGGAGCACCACGCGGTGCGCCGCGACGCGGGGATGTTCGACGTCTCGCACATGACCGTGGTCGATCTGCACGGCGAGGGCGTCTGCGATTATCTGCGCCGGTTGCTGGCGAACTCGATCGACAAGCTGAAGGTTTCGGGCAAGGCCCTGTACTCCTGCATGCTGAACGAATCCGGCGGCGTCATCGACGACCTCATCGTGTATTACCTGGACGACCGCTTCTACCGCGTGGTGGTCAACGCCTCGACCCGCGACAAGGACCTGGCTTGGATGGCCAAGCAGGCCGAGGGCTTCGCGCTTACCCTGACCGAGCGCACGGACCTGGCCATGGTCGCGGTGCAGGGCCCGAACGCCCGCGCCAAGACGCTCGCCTTGCTGACGCCGGACGCCGCCGAACGCGCCGGCGCGCTCGGCAAGTTCGCCGCCTGCGAGGCGGACGGCCTGTTCGTGGCGCGCACCGGTTACACCGGCGAGGACGGCTTCGAGATCATGGTGCCGGAAAACCAAGCCGTCGCGTTCTGGAACCGCTTGGCCGATGCCGGCGTGCGTCCGTGCGGTCTGGGCGCGCGCGACACGCTGCGCCTGGAAGCGGGTATGGCCCTGTACGGCCAGGATATGGACGAGACGGTCACGCCGTACGAAGCCGGTCTGGCCTGGACGGTGGCGCTCGACGAAGGCCGCGGCTTCATCGGCCGCGCCGCGTTGGAAGCGCAGGCGGCCGCCGGCAGCGCCCGGCAGATGATCGGCCTGGTGATGGACGAGAAAGGCGTGCTGCGCCACGGCCAGACGGTGTTCGCCGCCTGCGGCCAGGGTGAGATCCTGTCGGGCACCTTTTCGCCCACGCTCGGCAAGGCCATCGCGCTGGCGCGCGTGCCGGCCGGCGACGTCGGCGCGGTCGAGGTCGACATCCGCGGCAAGCGTCTGCCGCTGCGGGCGGTGAAATATCCGTTCGTGCGCGACGGCAAGCCCCAGCCCGGCGTCTGAGTCAAGACTTACCGCCGCTTCCCGTTGGCGGTACACTATCGCCACCCAACCCCTGCGAGAGACCGTTATGAGCGAAATCCCCGGCGATTTGAAGTTCCTGAAATCCCATGAATGGGCGCGCGTCGAGGACGGCGGCACCGTCACCGTCGGCATTTCGGAGCATGCGCAGTCCCTGCTGGGCGACCTGGTGTACGTCGAACTGCCGGCCGTCGGCGACAAGCTCGTGGCCGGTGCCGCGGCGGCGGTGGTCGAATCGGTCAAGGCCGCCTCCGACGTGTACAGTCCGGTCACCGGCACCGTCACCGCCGTCAACGAGGCGTTGAACGACAAGCCGGAAACCATCAACGAAGACGCATACGGCGAGGGTTGGCTGTTCACGGTCACGCTCGACGAGCCGGAGCAGGTCGCCGAGCTGCTGTCGCCGGACGATTACGCCGCGCTGCTCGAAGACGAAAGCCACTGATCCGTTCGCCGCCGCATCGGCCGGACGATGGAAAACGAAGCCCGCGCATGCGGGCTTTTTTCCGTCCCGACGCCGGAAAATTTCGCGCAGTTTCGCGTTTTTCCCGGTTCCGGAATGCGCCGCCGGCAAAATTTTCCGTCTGCCGCGCCGCCGTCGCGGCACGCATCCGGCCTGCCCGATTCCGGCTCGCGGTTTTCCGGCACTGCCCGCGCGTGTTTCCGTAGCACGCTGCAGCCCTTTGTTTTCAAGGCTTCCAGCGCATCCGAAAAAAATCTTCGGCCGTTGCGGTGCGATGCCGCCGATCATCTTCATCGCCCCGCCGGCAAGCGGCCGCGCCGGGCCGCTTTTTTTTTCAATAAAAGTGTTGACATCGCAAAAACACTTGATTTAGCTTTCACTTGTGTTCCACGCGAATCGAGCCGAGTGATCAAGACGTCCTCCACAATCCAAGCAAACGCCATCGATTGTTTGCCGGCAATTGAGAAGTCTTCTTCCCCCGCGAAAACCGTTTCGGAATCGAAGCGGTCGGCTCGTCTTCTTCACGGCACCCGGCTCCGCAAGGCGTCGGGTGTCTTTTTTTCCGCCGGTACGCCGGCGGTCTTGCCGGGAGTCCTTCCCGGCCATTGTTCCACCTGGGCACTTTGATACTACCTACCGTTCCAAAGCCAACTGACGAGGAGTTGACCATGGCTACCAAGAAAGCTGCAAAGAAACCGGCCGCTAAAAAAGCCGCCAAGAAAGTCGTGAAGAAAGCCGCCGCCAAAAAGCCGGCCGCCAAGAAAGCCGCCAAGAAAACGGTGAAGAAGGCCGCCGCCAAGAAGCCGGCCGCCAAGAAAGCCGCCAAGAAAACGGTGAAGAAGGCCGCCGCCAAGAAGCCGGCCGCCAAGAAAGCCGTCAAGAAAGTTGTGAAGAAAGCCGCCAAGAAAGTGGTGAAGAAGGCCGCCGCCAAGAAGCCGGCCGCCAAGAAAGCCGCCGCCAAAAAGCCGGCCGCCAAGAAAGCCGCCAAAAAACCGGCTGCTAAAAAAAAAGTAGTTAAGAAGAAAGCCGCCGCCCCGGCCGCTCCGGCTGCCCCGGCTGCTCCGGCGATCTGATCCAGCTGCACCGATTACCGTAACATCACCCCCTCTTGATTCCGCCCAGGGTCAAGAGGGGGCTTTTATTTGGGCGATGCCGGATTCAATCGGCGCCGGCTGCGGTGTTTTCGGCGTTGCTTTCGAGCTCCAGCCAGTCGCGCTCCCGGATGCCCAGGGCGCGGTCGATCCAGGCCGGCAGGAGGGCCGAGGGCGATGCGCTTTCGCTGTTCCACAGGGCCACGATGCCGACATCCTGCTCCGGCAGGAAGGCGATGAAGGCGCGGTAGCCGCGCACGGCGCCGCCATGGAACACCAGGGTGTGGCCGCGATAGGTGAACACCCGCCAGCCCAAGGCGTAGGCCGCCCGGCTCAAACGCTCGGCGCGCCAGCCCGATGACCGCAATTCCCCCGGCGTATTGACCTGCGGCGTATGGATCTTCTCCAGCAGGGCCGGCGACAGTACGTCCGGGTTATGGCCGAGCTGCGCGTTGGTCCAGTACGCCATGTCCAGGATGCTGGCGTTGACGCCGGCCGCCGGCGGCACGTGGTAGTAGTTTTCGTTCGGCACCGTCGAGGTCCAGCCTTTGCCGGTGGCGACGTGCGGTTTGGCCCAGCTGGCGTTGGCCATCAACGCGTCGCGGCCGTAGGTGGCGTGGCGCATGCCCAGCGGCACGAAGATCTTCTTCTCGACCTGATGGCTGTAGAAATCGCCGGTGACCGCGAACACCATGTCGCCGATCAGGCTGTAGGCGATGTTCTGGTAGCCGTAGCAGTCGCCGGGCGTGCAGGCCATCGGCGCGTTGGACAGGCGTTCGGCCAGCAACGGATACGGCACGCTGCTTTCCAGGTCGCGGTCGTAGGTGTTCTTGGCCAGGCCGACCTGATGGCTCAGGATATCGCTGACCGTCAGCCGCTGCGACGCGGCGAAATCGCGCAGCTTGAACGCCGGCAGCTGTTTCGAGACCGGCGTGTCCCAGCCGAGTGCCTGTTCCTCGACCAGAATGCCGGTCAAGGTCGCGGCGAAGGCTTTCGACAGCGAAGCCACGCGGAATACGGTGTCGGCGCCGATCGGCTGCGGATTGCGGACGTCGGTCACACCGTAGCCGCGCGCCGACAGGATGCGGCCGTCCTGCACCAGCGCCATAGCCATGCCGGGAATCCGGCGCCGCGCCACGAAGGTTTCGGCCAGCGCCTCCATCTCTTTGGCGTCCGAGGACAGGTCGCGGACCGGCGCGCGCGCGCTGCGCGCGGCGGACGGAGATGCCGCCGATGCCGGCGTGTCGTTGCCGGTGGCGACCGGTTTCAGGCTCTGGCTGCGCGCCGACGGCAACCCGGTGGCGCACAGCAGGACGGCGCAGGCGGCGAATACGGCGGGCAGGCGGCGGCGTTCGGTCATCGGATGGGCCGGCAGAAGGGCTATCGGTAGTGTAGCCCGAGCGCGCCGCGCCCTCAATGAATGCCGGATAAAGCCGGCACCGCGCGGTACAATAGCGCCATGCCGAACGCCACTTCCCTCGCCGAACAGCTCCTGATCGCCATGCCCGGCCTGCAGGACGATTATTTCGCGCGCTCGGTGTGCCTGGTCTGCCAACACGACGAGCAAGGCGCCATGGGCCTGGTGCTGAATCAGGACTCCGAGTTCGACCTCGGCAGCCTGTTCGACCAACTGCAGATGCCCTGCCGCGATCCGGCCTTGCGCGGGTTGCCTGTGCTGTCCGGTGGCCCGGTCAGCCCTGAGCGCGGCTTCGTTTTGCATGCCGACGGCGGCCGTTGGGACTCCAGCCTGCATCTGGGCAACGGCCTGACCGTGTCGACCTCGCGCGACGTATTGCAGGCCGTGGCCTCCGGACACGGACCCACGCGTTTTCTGGTGCTGCTCGGCTACTCGGGTTGGTCACCCGGCCAGCTGGAGCAGGAGCTGGCCGACAACGCCTGGCTGAACGCGCCGGCCTCGGACGCCATCCTGTTCGATGCGCCGATCGACCGGCGTTGGCAGGCGGCGGCCGGGCAATTGGGCATCGATTTGGCACGCATGTCCAGCCAGACGGGGCACGCCTGATGGCCTGGCAGCAGGCCGGCGTGCTGACCGTGCTGGCGTTCGATGTCGGCGCCCGCCGCACCGGCGTCGCGGTCGGCAACAGCTTGTCCGGCACCGCGCGCCCGGTCGGCATTCTCGACGTCCACGAGGCCGGCCCGGATTGGCCGGCCTTGGACGCGTGGATGCGCGATTGGATGCCCGACGGCCTGGTGGTCGGCAATCCGCTGACCCAGGACGGCGACAACCAGCCGGCGCGCGACAAGGCGATACGCTTCGCGCACGCCCTGCAGCAGCGCTACGGCAAACCGGTCAGCTTCATGGACGAGCGCAACAGCTCGATCGAGGCCGCGCAGCGCTTCGCCGAAAGCCGCGCGCGCGGCGAGGCCAAACGCCACCAGGCCGACCAGCTCGACGCCTGGGCGGCCGTCATCATCCTGGAACGCTGGTTCCAGCAACCGCACAACCGCACCGAACTGGACGCCATCGCATGAATCCGCGCCATCTGATTTCCCTTGCCGACTTGGATGCCGCCGCTTTGCGCGGCCTGCTCGACCGCGCCGACGCCCTGCGGCCGGATGCCTTGACCGGCGCCGGCCTGCGCGACAGCCTGCGCGGCCGCACGGTTTGTACCTTGTTCTTTGAACCGTCCACCCGCACCCGCGCCTCGTTCCAGTTGGCCGCCACGCGTCTGGGCGCCGATGTGCTGGCGTTCGACGCCGCCACCTCCAGCGGCAAGAAGGGCGAGACCGCGGTCGACACCCTGCGCAACCTGGAAGCGATGGGCGTCGACTGCTTCGTGGTGCGTACCGCGGTCGACGGCGGCCTGCACGAGCTGGCCGCCGCGGCCAAGCCGGAGACGCGGCTGATCAACGCCGGCGACGGCCGCAGCAACCACCCGACCCAGGGCCTGCTCGACATGCTGACCATCCGCCAGCACAAAGGCGCCGATTTCGGCCGCCTGAGCGTGGCGCTGTGCGGCGACATCCGCCATTCGCGGGTCGCCCGTTCCGACCTGCAGGCGCTGAAAGCCTTGGGTTGCACCGACATCCGCGTCTGCGGTCCGGATTCGCTGATGCCGGACGACGCGATACTCGACGGCTGCCGCCGTTTCGCGCGCTTCGACGACGCGCTGGCCGGCGCCGACGTGGTGATGATGCTGCGCCTGCAGCGCGAACGCATGGAGCAGGGCCTGGTCGCGTCGCTCGAGGAATACTTCGTCGAATACGGACTGGACGGCCGCCGTCTGGCTCTGACCAAACCGGACGCCATGGTCATGCATCCGGGCCCGATGAACCGCGGCGTGGAGATCGCCGACGCCGTCGCCGACGGCCCGCAGTCGGCCATCCTGACCCAGGTCGCCAACGGCGTGGCGGTGCGCATGGCGGCGTTGCAGGCGGTGTTCGCCGAATGATCGCCTTCCGCAATTTTGCGCTGCGTCGCGGCGAGCGCCTGCTGTTGTCCGACATCGACCTGACCTTGCATTCCGGCACCCGTGTCGGCGTGGTCGGGCGCAACGGCTGCGGCAAATCCAGCCTGTTCGCGGCGGTGCTCGGTGAAGTCGAGCCCGATAAGGGCGACATCGATATGCCGACCCGCCTGCGCATCGCCAGCGTGGCGCAGGAAACGCCGTCGCTGCCGGATTCGGCCCTGGATTTCGTGCTCAGCGGCGACCAAGCCGTGTTCGACGTGATCCGCGCCGAAGCCGCGGCGATGGACGCCGAGGATTACGATGCCGTCGCCGACGCGCACCAGAAGCTCGACGAGCTCGGCGGCTACGACGCCCCGGCGCGCGCCGGCAAGCTCCTGCACGGCCTCGGCTTCTCGGCCGAAAGCCATCTGCGTCCGGTCTCGGATTTCTCCGGCGGCTGGCGCGTGCGCCTGAACCTGGCGCGGGCGCTGATGAAGCCGTCCGACCTGCTGCTGCTCGACGAGCCGACCAACCACCTCGACCTCGACGCCGTGCTCTGGCTGGAACAGTGGCTGCTGCGTTACCCGGGCACCATCCTGCTGATCTCGCACGACCGCGAGTTCCTCGACGGCGTCTGCACCCACACCCTGCACCTGAACGACGGCCGCGCCAAGCTGTACACCGGCGACTACACCAGCTTCGAGCGCCAGCGCGCCGAGCACCTGCGCCTGCAGCAGATCAGCTTCGAGAAGGAGCAGGCCGAGCGCGAGCACCTGCAGAAGTTCATCGACCGCTTCAAGGCCAAGGCCAGCAAGGCCAAACAGGCGCAGTCTCGCATGAAGCGCCTGGCCAAGCTGGCCGGCACCGAGGCGGTGCGCGCCGAACGCGCCATGCACATCCAGTTCGGCCAGCCGGCGAAATTGCCGCATTCGCTGATCCGCCTGAACGGCGCCGACTGCGGCTACGGCGCCGGCGCGCGCATCCTCGAGCAGGTCGGCTTCGGGCTTGAGGCCGGCGACCGGGTCGGTCTGCTCGGCCCGAACGGCGCCGGTAAATCGACGCTGGTGAAGACCCTGGTCGGCGAATTGCCCTTGCTCGACGGCGAACGCGTGGCGCATCCGGAACTGCGCATCGGCTATTTCGCCCAGCATACGGTGGAAAGCCTGACCGAAGGCCAGAGCCCGATATGGCATTTGAAGGAAATCGCACCGGACGCCGGCGAGCAGGCGTTGCGCAACTTCCTCGGCCAGTGGTATTTCGTAGGCGACCGCGCGTTCGAATCGGTCGACGGCTTCTCCGGCGGCGAGCGCGCGCGCCTGGCGCTGGCGCTGATCGCCTACCGGCAGCCGAACGTGCTGCTGCTGGACGAACCGACCAACCACCTCGACATCGACATGCGCGAGGCCCTGGCCGAGGCGCTCAGCGATTTCGAGGGCGCCATCGTGCTGGTGTCGCACGACCGCCATTTGATCGGTCTGGTTAGCGAGACCTTCTGGCGCGTGGCCGACGGTCATGTCGAGCCGTTCAACGGCGATTTGGATGAATACGCCGTCTGGCTGAAGGCGCGCAGCACCAAGCTCGACCAGGCCGCCAGCAAGGCGCGCAGCGAAGCCAAGGTCGAAGCAGCCAAGCCCGAGGCCGAGCCGAAATCGCAGGCCGAACTCGGCAAGCTGCAGAAGCAGGTCGAGAAGCTGGAAAAACGCATGGCCGAACTGGATTCCCAGCTGGCGCACATCCAGGAGGAATTGGCGCGGCCCGAACTGTACCAGTCAGACGGCGGCGCCGTGCTGCTGCAACTGGGCGAGCAGCAGCGCAAACTGGAGGCCGAGCGCGCCGACGCCGAGGCCGATTGGCTGGCGGCCTACGAAGCCCTTGAACAGGGCTGATCCGGTCCTATATTTCCGTCACCCGTTTTCGCCTGGAGCGCCGAACCCATGCCCATCTACGACTTCGCCTGTTCCGCCTGCGGCCACCGTTTCGAACGCCTGCAGAAGCTGTCCGACGCCGATCCGAGCGCTTGCCCGGCCTGCGGCAAAGCCGCCGTTTCCCGCCAGGTGACCGCCCCCGGCTTCCGTCTGGCCGGTGCCGGCTGGTACGAGACCGACTTCAAGAAGGACGGCGACAAAAAGAAGAATCTGGCCGAAAGCGCCAGCCCGCCGCCGTCGTCGGGCGCGTCCTCCGATTGAAAAAAATCCCGGCCGAAGCCGGGATTTTTCATGGCCGGCCGACGCTGCTCAGCGCACGCCGAAGCGGGCCCGGCAGCCGTTGTCGACCCACAGGCCGCGGTTGTAATCGTAGCCCCAGTCCCGGCCTTCGTCGCAGCGCGCGTTCGACAGCCGCTCGATCAGCCGCGGCCGGCCGCGGTTGCGGTCCCAAGCGCAGGTGGTGTAGCGGCCATTGGTGCTGGCGCAGGTGACGCTGTAGCCCCAATTTCCGCCCTGGTTGTCGCCCCAGTCGCCGTCACGCATGCTGAACTCGGCCCGGCAGCCGCGGCTGACCCAGACCGCCAGCACGTTCTGGCCCCAGCTGTAGCCTTCGGTGCAGCGCGCGCCGGACAGCTGGCGCACCAGATGCGCGGTGCCGCGGTAGGGCTTGCGGCATTGGTGCTGGCGGCTGCCGTCGCTTTCGCAGCGGAAGGTGCGTTCTTCCCATTGGCCGCCGCCCCAGCCGCTGCCGGAGTCGATGAAGCGGCCGCGGCAGCCGTCATCGACCCAGACATAGCCTTGGCGCGAGCCCCAGTTGCGGCCTTCGATGCAACGGGTATTCGAGATGTTCTGCTGCAGGCGCGCACGGCCGCGGAACGGCGTGCGGCATTCGCGGTAATGCCGGTCGTTGCTGGAGCAGATGATGCTGGTCGGCCTCCAGCCGCCGGCCGGCGGACGCCAGCCGCCGCCGCTGCCATGCAGCGAACTGGCGATGTCGGATTTGACGCGGCTGAAGGTCCAGCGCGAATACTTGACCTGGTCGAGGTAGAAGTCGAGCTGGTCGTCCGGCAGTTCACGGCCGCCGGACTGATCGCGGTATTCCTTTTCGATGACGCGGATCTGGTCGGAGACCGGCAGGGAGCCGATGTCTTCCGGCGCATAGGCGCGGGTGCTGGGCGGGATTCTGGTCTGGGCCGCGGCGGAGGCGGACACCATGGCCAACAGGACGGCGAATACGATACGTAACATGACGGCACTCCTTCGCGTGGATGGCGAGGCCACTATACTGCCGTTTCGATGAACGGTACAGAAACCCGACGCGGAGCGGTTCCGGCCGTTTTGGCCGGTCCGGAAGCGGGCATTGGCGCCGATCCGGCAAAAAAGCGCGCAAAGCCCGGCCCGAGGCCTTAAAATAAGCGGTTCGAGCCCTTTTGAAGCCCACCCAACCATGCGTAGCCATTTCTGCGGTCAACTCAGCGAATCCCTCATCGGCCAAACCGTCACCCTGTGCGGTTGGGCGGACGTGTCCCGAAACCTGGGCGGCGTCTGCTTCATCGACCTGCGCGACCACGAGGGCATCGTGCAGGTGGTGGCCGAGCCGGACAATCCGGCGTATGCCGTGGCAGCCGAGGTGGGCTACGAATACTGCCTGAAGGTGACCGGCACCGTGCGTGCCCGCCACAGCGTCAACGCCAAGATCGCCACCGGCGCGGTCGAGGTTGTCGCCGAGTCGATCGAGATCCTGAACACCGCCGCCACGCTGCCGTTCTACAGCCACGAGAACCCGGGCGAGGACGTCCGCCTGCGTTACCGCTACCTCGACCTGCGCCGGCCGGAGATGCAGCGCACCATGCGCAAGCGTACCGCCCTGGTGCAGGCTTTGCGCCGCCATCTGGACGCCGCCGGCTTCCAGGACATCGAGACCCCGATCCTGACCAAGGCCACGCCGGAAGGCGCGCGCGACTACCTGGTGCCCAGCCGCGTGCATCCGGGCGAGTTCTTCGCGCTGCCGCAGTCGCCGCAGCTGTTCAAGCAGCTGCTGATGATGGCCGGCATGGACCGCTACTACCAGATCGCGCGCTGTTTCCGCGACGAAGACCTGCGCGCCGACCGCCAACCGGAATTCACCCAGCTCGACATGGAGTTCGCCTTCGTCACCGAACAGGACATCCAGGATTTCGTCGAGGGCATGATCCGCGGCATCTTCCGCGAGGTGCAGGGCGTCGAACTGGCCGATCCGTTCCCGCGCATGACCTACGCCGAGGCCATGCGCCGCTACGGCTCCGACAAGCCCGATCTGCGCATCGCGCTGGAGCTGGTGGATGTGGCCGAGCTGGTCAGGCATTCGGAGTTCAAGGTGTTCACCGATTGGGCCGGACATGCCGACGGCCGCGTGGCCGCCCTGCGCGTGCCGGGCGGCGCGGCGCTGAGCCGCAAGCAGATCGACGATTTGGCCGCGCACTGCGCCAAATACGGCGCCAAGGGCCTGGCCTGGATGAAGGTCGAGGACCTGACCAAGGGCCGCGACGGTCTCGCCTCGCCGATCGCCAAGTTCCTCGACGACGCCACCCTGCAGGCGGTGCTGGCCGCCGCCGGCGCCAAGGAGGGAGACATCCTGTTCTTCGGCGCCGGCCGGTACAAGACCGTGTGCGACTTCATGGGCGCGCTGCGCCTGAAGGTCGCCAAGGACCTGGATCTGGTCGCCGACGGCTGGGCGCCGCTGTGGGTCACCGACTTCCCGATGTTCGAGTGGGACGATGAGGCGCAGCGCTACGTGGCCCTGCACCATCCGTTCACCGCGCCGAAAGTGGACGACGTCGACGACCTGGTCGCCAACGCCCGCACCGCGGTCAGCCGCGGCTACGACATGGTGCTGAACGGCAACGAGATCGGCGGCGGCTCGGTGCGCATCCACCGCACCGCCATGCAGAGCACGGTGTTCGACCTGCTCGGCATCTCCAAGGACGAGGCCCAGGCCAAGTTCGGCTTCCTGCTCGAGGCCCTGCAGTACGGCGCGCCGCCGCACGGCGGCATCGCCTTCGGCATCGACCGCATCGCCGCGCTGATGGCCGGCACCGAGTCGATCCGCGACGTCATCGCGTTCCCGAAGACCGCCTCGGCGCAATGCCTGCTGACCAGCGCGCCATCGCCGATTCCGGACGCGCAGCTGGCCGAACTGCACGTGAAAGTGCGCGAACCGAAATAAGCCCGATGGCGCCGCGCGTGCTGTTGGTGCATGGCCTGTGGATGCATGCGCCGGCGCTGCTGTACTGGGCGCATGGCCTGCGCCGGGCCGGATTCCGGCCGGTGCTGTTCTCCTACCGTTCGTTGCTGCACGCGCCGGAAACCGCCATGGTGCGCCTGCGCGCCGCGGCCCTGGCCGAACCGGACACCCACATCCTGGCGCATAGCTTGGGCGGCTTGGTCTCGGTCAAGGCCTTGGCCGGCACCGCGTTCCGCGGCCGCATCGTCTGCGTCGGTTCGCCGCTGGCCGGTAGCCGCGCCGCGCGCGTGCTGGCCTCGCGCCATTTGGGCCGCCTGGCCGGACGCAGCCTGCCGTTACTGTGCGAAGGCCTGCCGGCCGTGCCGGCGGGCTTGGACGTCTCGGCCATCGCCGGCACCACCGCGCGCGGCCTGGGCCGCCTGCTGCTGCGTTTCGACGAGCCCGGCGACGGCACCGTGGCCGTTTCCGAAACGCGCATCCCGGGCCTGTCACGGCATGTCACGGTGGCCGCCAGCCACAGCGGCCAACTGTTCTCGCCGGCCACGGTCGAGGCGGCCGCCGCGCTATTGACCGGCGCTCCCCAGGGGTGCGCGAAAGGCCTATAATTACGCCATTCGCATCATAACAACGGGTATTCCCATGGGCCGATTGATGGCAATCGCCGGACGCAAAAGCGCACAAGACGCGCGTCGCGGCAAGATCTTCACCAAACTCATCCGCGAGATTTCGGTGGCCGCGCGCCAAGGCGGCGGCGACCCGGGCGCCAACCCGCGCCTGCGCCTGGCGATGGACAAGGCGCTGGACGCCAACATGGCCAAGGACGTCATCGAACGCGCGGTCAAGAAGGCCACCGGCGAGCTGGAAGGCGTCAGTTACGAGGAGATCCGCTACGAAGGCTACGCGCCCGGCGGCGTCGCGGTCATCGTCGACTGCCTGACCGACAACAAGGTGCGCACTGTGTCCGACGTGCGGCACGCCTTCAGCAAGCACGGCGGCAACCTCGGCACCGACGGTTCGGTCGCCTATCTGTTCAAGAAGTGCGGCGTCATCAGCCTGCCGGCCGGCAGCGACGAAGACAAAGTCACCGAGGCGGCCATCGAAGCCGGCGCCGACGACGTGGTGGTATATCCCGAGGACGGCGCGATCGACGTGATCACCGCGCCGGACGCGTTCCAGGCCGTGCGTGACGCGCTGGCCGCCGCCGGCCTGGTGCCGGAATCGGCCTCGGTCACGTTGCGCGCCGACAACGACGTCAAGGTCGGCGGCGAGGTCGCCGAGCAGGTGATCAAGCTGCTCGACATGCTGGAAGACCTCGACGACGTGCAGAACGTGTATTCGAACGCCGAACTCGAATCCTGATCCGTGGCCGTCCGCATCCTCGGCATCGATCCGGGTTCCCAACGCACCGGGGTCGGCATCATCGACGTCGACGGTGGCGGCCGCATCAGCCATGTGCATCATCAGCCGATCAAGCTGCTGGTGGCCGAGGATTTCGCGCGACGGCTGAAGCTGCTGCTGGACGAGCTGGACGCGCTGATCGTCCGTTTCGCGCCGCAGGAAGTGGCGATCGAGAAGGTGTTCATGGCGCGCAATCCCGATTCCGCGCTGAAGCTCGGCCAGGCGCGCGGCGCCGCGATGTGCGCGGCCGTGCTGCGCGACCTGCCGATCCATGAATACGCCGCCAAGGAGATCAAGCTGGCGGTGGTGGGCAAGGGCGGCGCCGACAAGGAGCAGGTGCAGTACATGATGGGCCTGATGCTGAACATCCCCGGCAAGATCCAGGCCGACGCCGCCGACGCCCTGGCGGTCGCCGTCACCCACGCGCACGTGCGCGCCACCGCCAACCGCATCGGCGTGTCCGCACGCCAAGTCTGGAGCCGGAAATGATCGGACGCCTCCGCGGCACCCTCGTCAGCAAACATGCGCCCTGGATCCTGCTCGACGTCGGCGGCGTCGGCTACGAGCTGGAGGTGCCGATGTCGACCTATTACGACCTGCCGGCGCCCGGTGAGCCGCTGACCCTGTGCGTGCACCATGCGGTGCGCGAGGATGCGGTCAATCTGTACGGCTTCGCCACCGAGGCCGAACGCCGGCTGTTCCGCGACGTGCAGAAGGTGTCCGGGGTCGGCGCCAAGATCGCGTTGGCGGTGCTGTCCGGCTCGAGCGTGGCCGAATTCGGGCGCATGCTGCAGGCCGGCGACGTCAGCGCGCTGGTCAAGATCCCCGGCATCGGCAAGAAGACCGCCGAGCGCATGATCGTCGAGCTGCGCGAGTGCAGCGCCGGCATGGCCTCGGCCGTGCCCGGCGTTCCGGCCGGCCAGCCGGCGGACGCGCTGTCCGAAGCCGGCATCGCCTTGCAGCAATTGGGCTATAAACCGGCGGAGATCGCCCGCATGGTGAAGGACGCCAAACCCGGCGACAGCGCGGAGGACATCATCCGCGCCGCCCTGAAATCGGCACTACGGAGCTGACATGAGCGCAAGCAGCCATTCTCCCTCGCAGGCCTCGCGCGCCGCCCTGGTGCTCGGCGCCATCGGCGTGGTGTTCGGCGACATCGGCACCAGCCCGCTGTACACGCTGAAAGAGGCCTTCGGCGGCCACTACGGCCTGACGCCGAGCCACGACAACGTGCTCGGCATCCTGTCGCTGGTGTTCTGGGCGATGGTGCTGGTGGTCACGCTGAAATACGTGACCGTCATCATGCGCGCCGACAACCGCGGCGAGGGCGGCATCCTGTCGCTGATGACGGTGGTGCACCGGGCGCTGCCGATCGCCTCGCCGCTGAGCTACAGCATCGGCATCCTCGGCATCCTGGGCACCGCCTTCTTCTTCGGCGACGCGGTGATTACCCCGGCCATGTCGGTGTTGTCGGCGGTGGAGGGCATGGAGCTGGTGGCGCCGGCGTTGCATCCTTATGTGCTGCCGGTGGCGCTGGCGGTGCTGATCGCGCTGTTCGCCTCGCAGCGCTTCGGCACCGAGAAGGTCGGCAAGGTGTTCGGCCCGGTGATGTCGGTCTGGTTCGTCTGCATCGCGCTGCTGGGCGTGGCGCAGATCGTCAAGAACCCGTCTGTGCTGCTGGCGCTGAATCCGGCCTACGGCGTCTCGTTCTTCCTGGACAACGGCAGCGCCGCCTGGCTGGTGCTGGGGGCGGTGGTGCTGTGCGTGACCGGCGGCGAGGCCCTGTACGCCGACATGGGCCATTTCGGCCGGTTTCCCATCCGCAAGGCCTGGCTGTATTTCGTGCTGCCGGCGCTGGTGCTGAACTACTTCGGCCAGGGCGCCCTGGTGCTGGCCGATCCGGCCGCGGTGCGCAACCCGTTCTACAACCTGGTGCCGCCGGCGCTGCTGATCCCGATGATCGTGCTGGCCACCCTGGCCACGGTCATCGCCTCGCAGGCGGTCATTTCCGGCGCGTTCTCGCTCAGCCGCGAGGCGGTGCAGCTGGGCTATCTGCCGCGCATGAAGATCGTGCACACCTCGGCGCACACCAAGGGTCAGATCTACGTGCCTTGGGTCAACAACATCCTGTTCATCACCGTCATCGGGCTGGTGATCGGCTTCGGCAGCTCCTCGGCGATGGCGGCCGCCTACGGCGTCTCGGTCACCGGCAGCATGCTGATCGACACCGTGCTGCTGATCATCCTGGCCTCGCAGGGCTGGCGCGTGCGCCCGGCCGTGATCTGGGCGTTCGGCGCCGCCTATCTGGTGATCGACAGCGCGCTGTTCTCGGCCAACGCCATCAAGTTCCTGCATGGCGCCTGGGTGCCGGTGCTGCTGGGCCTGGTGGTGTTCACCATCATGCGCACCTGGCGCCACGGCCGCGACCTGGTGCGCGAGCAGGTCAACCGCGAGAGCCTGCGCATCGAGCATTTCGTCAAGAGCGTGCAGGTCGATCCGCCGACCCGGGTGCAGGGCACGGCCATCTTCATGACCCCGTCCAACGACTACCTGCCGCCCTCGATGCTGCACAACCTGAAGCACAACAAGGTGCTGCACGAGAAGAACATCCTGCTCAGCGTCGAGACCTCCGGCGTGCCGCGCGCCGACCAGGACGAGCGCTACTCGCTGACCGACCTGCAAAACGGCTTCCTGCGCCTGACCCTGCGCTTCGGCTACATGGAGGATCCGGACGTGCCCAAGGCGCTGCGCCTGCTGAAGCAGGCCAAGGTTCCGGGTCTCGATCTCGACCCGATGGACACCACCTACTTCGCCAGCCGCGAAGCGCTGATCGCCAAAGCCGACCAGGGCATGGCGATGTGGCGCGACAAGCTGTTCCTGTTCATGTCGCGCAACGCCACGCCGGCCACCGAGTTCTTCGGCATCCCCGGCGAGCGCTTGGTCGAGCTCGGCACGAAAGTGGTAATTTAAGGGCTGTCATGAACGGAACCGAACGCCATGGATGAGACGCGCGTGGTCGGCGCCGCCGCCAACCGGGAGGACGAGCTGGTCGAGGCCAGCATCCGCCCGAAGAGCCTGGACGAATATCTCGGCCAGCCGGCGGTGCGCGAGCAGATGAAGATCTACATCGAGGCCGCGCGCCGCCGCAGCGAGGCGCTCGACCATGTGCTGATCTTCGGGCCGCCCGGCCTGGGCAAGACCACGCTCAGCCACGTCATCGCCAACGAGATGGGCGTGTCGGTGCGGCAGACCTCCGGTCCGGTGATCGAGCGCGCCGGCGACCTGGCGGCGATCCTGACCAACCTGCAGCCGCACGACGTGCTGTTCATCGACGAGATCCACCGGCTGTCGCCGGTGATCGAGGAGGTGCTGTATCCGGCGATGGAGGACTTCCAGATCGACATCATGATCGGCGATGGCCCGGCCGCGCGTTCGATCAAGCTCGACCTGCCGCCGTTCACCCTGATCGGCGCCACCACCCGCGCCGGTCTGCTGACCGGCCCGCTGCGCGACCGTTTCGGCATCGTGCAGCGGCTGGAGTTCTATTCCACCGAGGAGCTGGCGCGCATCGTGCGCCGTTCGGCCGGCATCCTCGGCATCGACTGCGACGTCGACGGCGCGGTCGAGATCGCGCGCCGTTCGCGCGGCACCCCGCGCATCGCCAACCGCCTGCTGCGGCGCGTGCGCGACTTCGCCCAGGTCAAGGGCGACGGCCGCATCGACGCCGACATGGCGGTCTCGGCGATGGCGATGCTGAAGGTCGATCCGGAAGGCTTCGACGACAGCGACCGGCGCCTGCTGCGGATGATCATGGACAACTTCGACGGCGGCCCGGTCGGCGTCGAGTCCTTGGCGGCGGCGCTCAGCGAGGAGCGCGGCACGCTCGAGGACGTGGTCGAGCCCTATCTGATCCAGCAGGGCTTCATCGTGCGCACCGCGCGCGGCCGCATGGCCACCGCCAAGGCCTATCGCCACTTCGGCCTGGCCATGCCCGGCGGCAAAGCCGACCCGGACCTGTTCGCATGAGCGCGTTCGAATGGCCGGTACGGGTGTACTGGGAGGACACCGACGCCGGCGGCGTGGTCTACCACGCGCGCTACCTGCATTTCCTGGAACGCGCCCGCACCGAGTGGCTGCGCGGCTGCGGCTACGAACAGGGGCATCTGAGCGCGAGCGACGACATGCTTTTCGCTGTACGGAACATGAATATCGACTTCCTGCGTCCCGCGAAGCTGGATGACAGCCTGACGGTTCGCATTACACTTTCGGAATGCCGGCGCGCCAGTTTCACGGTGCGGCATGCGTTGCTGCGCGGCGACGAGCTGCTGCTCGCCGCCGACGCGCAGATCGCCTGCCTGTCGGCGTCCCGCTTCAAGCCCCGCGCCATACCCGAGGCCCTGCTCGGCCTCATCCAGAACGGAGTCACCGCATGAGCCACGTGCTGCCCATCCTCGCCGCCGCCACCGCACAGCCCGCCGTCGCCGAAAGCGCGTCCGGCGGACTGAACTACCTGCAGCTGATCCTGCACGCCAGCCTGCCGGTGCAGGTCGTGATGCTGCTGTTAGTGGCCGCCTCGGCGCTGAGCTGGTTCATCATCTTCGGCAAGTCCAAGGCCTTCCGCGCCGCGCATCTGGAGGCCAACCGTTTCGAGGAACGCTTCTGGTCCGGCGCCGAACTCAACCAGCTGTACCGCGACGCCACCGACCAGTCGCGCGAGGTCTCCGGACTGGAGGCCATCTTCGAGGCCGGCTACCGCGAATTCCTGCGTCTGCGCCTGCAGCAGACCGCGGTCGACGCCCGTACCCAGGTCGAGGGCGCGCAGCGCGCCATGCGCGCCACGCTGGCGCGCGAGGTCGACGCGCTCGAGCACAACCTCGAATTGCTGGCCAACGTCGGCTCCACCGCGCCGTACGTCGGTCTGGTCGGCACCGTGTTCGGCATCATGGTCTCGTTCCACGGCCTGGCCAACAACAAGCAGGCCACCATCGCCTCGGTCGCGCCGGGCATCTCGGAAGCGCTGATTGCCACCGCCATGGGCCTGTTCGCGGCCATCCCGGCGGTCTGGGCCTACAACCGCTACGCCTCGCGTTCCGAGCGCATCTCGGTGCGCTACGAGAGCTTCGCCGAGGAGTTCTCCTCGATCCTGCAGCGCCAGACCAACCCCGACCGGCACTGAGGCCTTCCGATGAGCGCCGCCAGCTTCAACCGCCGCCACCGCAAGCGCAAGCTGAAGTCCGAGATCAATGTCGTGCCGTACATCGACGTGATGCTGGTGCTGCTGATCATCTTCATGGTGACCGCGCCGCTGCTGAACCTGGGCGTCGACATCGACCTGCCGAAATCCAGCGCCAAGGCCATCGCCCAGAAGAAGGAGCCGATCGTGGTGGTGGTCGACGCCGACGGCGGCTACAGCCTGAAGATGCAGGACATGCCGCAGCAGCGCGTCGACGCCGCGGTGCTGGCGGCGAAAGTCTCGGCATTCGTGAAGACCAATCCGGAGGTGGCCGTGTTCGTGGCCGGCGACCGCAGCGCCGACTACGACACCGTCTACCAGGCCATGGTGCTGCTGCAGCAGGCCGGCGTCGAGCGCGTGGGCCTGATGAGCAATTCGGCCGACTGAACGATGGCGAAGGCTCCGCGGTTAAATTGGCAGGCGCTGCTGTTCACCGTCGCGCTGCATGCCGGTTTCATCGGTCTGGTCTGGCTGGCCTCGGTCTGGGTGTTGCCCTCGAACGAGCAGGCCGCCTCCGGCGAGCCGGTGCAGGCCAGCCTGAGCTTCAGCGCCGACGACCTGGCGCGCGCCCGCAGGGCCGTGGCCGAAGCCGCGGCCGAACGCCCGCAGCCGAAGCCCGAGCCGCGCCCGCAGACCAGCCTCGAACCCCTGCAGCAGACCGCCCAGGATTGGGTCGACCGGCCGGACGATAGCGTGCAGGAGCAGGTCGAACGCAACGCCGCGCTGCCGAGCGATGCCCTGCGCGAACAGGAGCGCAAGCGCAAGCAGGGCCAGGTCGAGCTCACCGAAGACGTCAAGAAGGCCGAGGCCGAGGAAAACCGCCAGCGCCTGATCCGTCAGCAGCTGGCGCAGGTGCAGAAGGAACGCGCGCGCCTGCAGGCCGATATCGAAGCGAAGAAACTCGACGCGCTGGCCGGCGCCAAGACGCCCGCGCCGGTCGCCAAGCCGGCGCCCGCCGGGCAGGCGGGCACCTCCGCGACCGGTACCGCCAAATACCTGGCCGCGATCAACGCCACCGCGCGCGCGAACTGGAACACGGTGCAGATCCCGCAGCAGACCCGCTGCCAGGTCGAATTCACCCAGATCCGCGGCGGCGAGGTGATCGATGTCGCGTTTCTGGCCTGTCCGCTGGACGCGCAGGGCCGCGAGTCGATCGAGCGCGCGCTGTACAAGTCGCCGATGCCGTACGCTGGCTTCGAGGCGGTGTTTCAGCGTAAAGTAACGCTGACGTTCTGTTATCCCGATGAGGTGTGCCGATGAGAAAATTCCTGCTGGGTTGCCTTCTGGGGCTGGCGCTGCCGCTGACGGCCGGCGCGCAGTCGCTCGACGCCGGCGTGGTGGTCGGCAACGAGGCCGCGCTCTCGATCGCCATCGTGCCGATGCCCTACCAGGGCGGCAAGACGCAGCCGGAGCACGACGTCGCCAAGATCATCCGCGACGACCTGAACCGTTCCGGCCAGTTCCGCTCGCTGGAGGAGGCGCGCGTCATCGAGCGCCCGGTGCGCGGCGCCGACGTGCGTTTCGCCGAGTGGAAGAAGCTCAAGCAGGATTTCCTGGTGGTCGGCCGCGTGCTCGACGGCGCCGACGGCAACTACAGCATCCAGTACGAACTGCTCGACGTCGCCAAGCAGCAGTCGCTGCTGTCGCTGGCGATGCCGGCGCGCGCCAAGGGCCTGCGCCGCGCGGCGCACCAGATCGCCGACCAGATCTACGAGAAGATCCTGGGCGTGCGCGGCGCGTTCGACACCCGCATCGCCTACGTCACCGCCAGCGGCCTGGGGCAGGGCATCGAGTACCGGCTGATGGTGGCCGATTCCGACGGCTTCAACCCGCAGACCTTGGTGCGCTCGCGCGAGCCGCTGCTGTCGCCGGCCTGGAGTCCGGACGGCAAGCGCATCGCCTACGTCAGCTTCCAGAAGGGCAGCTCGGCGGTCTACATCGTCGAGCTGGCCACCGGCGCCGGCGCCACCGAGCCGGTATCGGCCGCCAAGGGCATCAACGGCGCGCCGGCGTTCTCGCCGGACGGCAGCAAGCTGGCGCTGACCCTGTCGAAGTCCGGCAATCCCGAAATCTACGTGATGGACATCGCCAGCCGTTCGCTGCGCCAGCTCACCAACCACTACGGCATCGACACCGAGGCGGTCTGGATGCCGGACGGCCAGTCGCTGCTGTTCACCTCCGACCGCGCCGGCAAGCCGCAGATCTACCAGGTGCCGGCCGCCGGCGGCGATGCGCGCCGGATCAGCTTCAGCGGCGAATACAACGCCCGCGCCACGGTATCCTATGACGGCAAGAAGATCGCCATGGCCCAGGGCGGCGGCAACGTCTACCGCATCGCGCTGCTCGACCGCAGCTTCGGCGGCAACGGCCGCTGGCAGACCCTGTCGCCCGGCAACCTGGACGAATCGCCCAGCTTCGCGCCGAACGCCAGCATGATCCTGTACGCCACCAAGGAGGGCCGCCGCGGCGTGCTGTACGCGGTCTCCGTCGACGGCCGCGTGCGCCAGCGCCTGGTGCTCTCCGACGGCGACGTGCGCGAGCCGGCCTGGTCGCCGTACCGATGAGCCGCCCACCGCAACCGAATTCCACCAACCCCCGCCCCAGCCAACCCCGAGGTATTCCCATGAACAAGCAACTGAAAACCGCCGCACTGCTGCTGGCCGTCCTGGCCGTCGCCGCCTGCAACAAGAAAGTGAAGGAAGAGGCCGTCGTCGATCCGAACGCCGGCAAGCAGCAGGAAGAGCAGGTCGACCAAGGCAACGCCATCGCCGAAGAAGGTGCGTTCACCCCGGCCGATCTGGACACCAACGCCTGCCTGCGCCAGCGCGTGATCTACTTCGATTTCGACCAGGACCTCCTGAAGCCGGAATTCCAGGCCGCCGTCGCCTGCCACGCCAAATACCTGCGCGACCGTCCGGGCGCCCAGATGCGCCTGGAAGGCCATGCCGACGAGCGCGGCACGCGCGAATACAACATGGGCCTGGGCGAGCGCCGCGGCAACGCCGTGTCGGCCGCCTTCGCCGCCAGCGGCGCCGACACCGCCCGCATCGCGGTGGTCAGCTCCGGCGAAGAGCGCCCGGTCTGCCTGGACAGCGAGGAAGGCTGCTGGTCGCAGAACCGCCGCGTCGAAATCAGCTACACGGTGAAATAAGCGATGACCGCGTCCCGTCTGGGCGTCTGTCTGCTGCTGCTTGCGTCGGCTTTGCCGGCGCAGGCCCAGCGCGCCACCCTGGCCGACCGGGTCAGCGCGCTGGAAAAGCAGTCCGCCGGCCAACTCCAGGGCAGCAGCCAGGCCAACATCGAGCTGCTGAACCGGACCACGCAGATGCAGGACGAGATCCGCGCACTGCGCGCCGAGGTCGAGAAGCTGCAGAACGAGCTCGAGCAGGCGCGGCAACGCAACCGCGAGCAGTACATCGACCTGGAATCCCGGGTCAGCGCACTCGAATCCGGCGGTGCGGTCACCAAACCGCTCGGCGTGGCGCCGCCGGTTCCGGCGCCGGAGGCCGTGGCCAAGCCCGTGCAGGCCCCGGCCGGCGGGGAGTCGGCCGCCTACCAGTCCGCCTATGCCCGCCTGATCAAGCAGGGCGATGCGGCCGGCGCGGTGGCCGAGTTCCAGTCTTTCCTGCAGGCCTACCCCGACAGCAGCCTAGCGCCGAACGCCTGGTACTGGCTGGGCGAAAGCTACTACATCAGCAAGGAATACGCGCTGGCGCTGAAGAGCTTCGGCATCCTCGGCGAACGCTTCGGCGCCTCGGGCAAGGCCCCGGACGCCAAACTCAAGGCCGCGTACTGCCTGATCGAGTTGAAACAGGTCGAACAGGGCCGCAAGGCGCTGGAGCAGGTCGTCGCCCTGTATCCGCAGCACCCGGTGGCCGAGATGGCGCGTAGCCGCCTGCGCGGGCTCAGCCTTGGCCAGTGACGCGGTGCCGGCGGCCGAACGCCTGAAGCTGACCGAGATCTTCCTTTCCCTGCAGGGCGAGGCGCGCAGCGCCGGCCTGCCGACGGTGTTCGTGCGGCTGACCGGCTGTCCGCTGCGCTGCACCTATTGCGACACCGCCTATGCGTTCTACGGCGGCGAGTGGTCAGACATCGAGGCCATCGTCGAGCGCGTGCGCGGCTTCGGGGTCAAGGACGTGTGCGTGACCGGCGGCGAGCCCTTGGCGCAGAAGCGTTGCGTGCAGCTGCTGGATCGCCTGCTGGAGGCCGGTTTCCGGGTCTCGCTGGAGACCTCCGGCGCCATCGACATCGCGCCGGTCGATGCCCGCGTGTCGCGCGTGGTCGACATCAAGACGCCGGATTCGGGCGAATCCGGCCGCAACCTGTGGTCCAACGTCGAGCATCTGACGCCGCACGACCAGCTCAAGTTCGTGATCTGCTCGCGCGCCGACTACGACTGGGCCAAGGCGCAGTTGGCCGAACGCGGTCTGGCGGCGCGCTGCGAGGTGCTGTTCTCGCCGAGTTACGCCCAGGTGGCGCCGCGCGAGCTGGCCGACTGGATCGTGGCCGACCGCCTGCCGGTGCGTTTCCAGATGCAATTGCACAAACAGCTGTGGGGCGAGGAGCAGGGCCGATGAAACGCGCGGTGGTGCTGGTATCCGGCGGCATGGATTCGGCGGTCACGCTGGCCATCGCCCGCGCCGAGGGCTACGAATGCTACGCGCTGAGCGTCAATTACGGGCAGCGCCACGAGTCCGAACTGCGCGCGGCCGAGGCGGTCTGCGCCATGCTCGGCGCCGCCGCGCACAAGGAGGTGCGGGTCGACCTGCGCGCCTTCGGCGGCTCGGCGCTGACCGCCGACATCGACGTGCCGGAAACGCCGAGCGCCGGCGTGCCGGTCACCTATGTGCCGGCGCGCAACACCATCATGCTGTCGGTGGCGCTGTCCTGGGCCGAGGTGCTGGGCGCCGATGCGGTGTTCTGCGGCGTCAACGCGGTCGACTATTCCGGCTACCCGGACTGCCGGCCGGCCTATATCCAGGCCTTCGAGGCCATGGCGAATCTGGCCACCCAGGCCGCCATCGAGGGCCGGCGGATGCACATCCGGACCCCGATCATCGCCATGAGCAAGGCCGACATCGTCCGCGAGGGCGTGCGTCTGGGCGTCGATTTCTCGCGCACGGTGTCCTGCTATCAGGCCGACGCCGAGGGCCGTGCCTGCGGCCGCTGCGACGCCTGCCGCCTGCGGGCCGAGGGTTTCCGGGCAGCCGGGGTGCCGGACAGCACCCGCTATCTGGCACGCTGAAATCTTTTTCGGTATAATGACCGTCCGTTCGTCGGGTCGTTAGCTCAGTCGGTAGAGCAGAAGACTTTTAATCTTTTGGTCGTAGGTTCGAATCCTACACGACCCACCACGAACCCCCGATTCGGGCCGTTAGCTCAGCTGGTAGAGCAGAAGACTCTTAATCTTTTGGTCGTAGGTTCGAATCCTACACGGCCCACCAGACAAGAAAGCACCGGCTCCCGGTGCTTTTTTCGTTTCCGCGGCATGCGCACCCTGTCGGCACGCGCGGCTTGTGTTCGGCAAGCAGGCCCATTAAAGTAGGCCTACGAAGACACTCGGGAATCCCTCATGCTCGTCCGTTCCATCGTCGCCGGCGCGCTCGCCGGCCTGTTCGCCTTGTCCGCCGCCGCGCCGGCCTTCGCCGCCGACCCGATTCCGGTCGAGGATTTCTGGAAGCGCTCCAGCTTCCGCCAGGTCAAGATCTCGCCCGACGGCCGGTATCTGGCCGCCACCGTGCCATTGGAGAACCTGACCGCCTTGGTGGTGATGGACCTGCAGAGCAAGAAAGTCACCGGCTCGTTCAAGCCGCAGGAAAAGGCGCACATCCAGGACTTCTACTGGGTCTCGCCGGAACGTCTGCTGTTCCGGTCCAGCGTCCGCGAAGGCCGTTTCGCCGCGCCGTCGCTGATTCCAGCCTACTACGCGATGAACGCCGACGGCAGTAAGGTCGGTACGGCGTACGGCGATGGCCGCAATCCGTTCCTGCTCGATACCCTCAAGAATGATGATAAATTCGTACTGGTCCAGATTCGCACTAAAGAGGGCTTGGCCAGTTACGGCCGGATGAACGTCGAGAACGGCACCATCATCGACAGTTTCAAGAAGCCGCCGACCGAGGCTCCCGGGCAGTACGTCACGGACAACGCCGCGGCGGTCCGTCTGTACGTGACCGCGAAGTCCTATAAGGACGCCAAGGTCTACGGCCGCGCGAGCGAAAAGGACAGCTGGACGGTCATCCACGACCTGAAGGCCACCGAGCAGGAATTCGATTTCCTCGGCTTCTCGGCCGACAACACGCTGGCGTATTTCACCCTCAGCGAGAAAAGCGGCCCCGGCGCGGTCTATGCGCACGACTTCAAGACCGGGCAGAAACGCCTGGTCTCGCGCGACGACAACGTCGATCCGCTGGAAGTGCTGAGTTCGCCGATCGACGACAGCGTCTATGCGGTGCGCTATCTGGACGGGTTCCCGCGCTATGATTTCATCGACAAGAACAATCCTGCCGCGCGTGAGCTGATCAAACTGCAGGCCTCCTTCCCGGACGTGGACGTGTATCCGGTCTCGGCCACCCATGACGGCGCCAAAACCATTTATGTGGTCGAGTCCGATACCATCCCGGGCGAGTATTATCTGTACGACAGCAAGACCCAGAAGGCTGAGCACCTGCTGTCCCGCGGCGCATGGCTGGACGAGAAGAAGATGGCCTTGATGGAGCCGATGAAGTTCAAGGCCCGTGACGGTCTGGACATCGAAGTGTTCGTCACCGTGCCGCGCGGCAGCAGCGGCAAGAACCTGCCGCTGATCGTCAATCCGCACGGCGGCCCGTTCGGTCCTTACGACTCCTGGGGCTTCAACCCGGAAGTGCAGATGCTGGCCAACCGCGGCTACGCCGTGATGCAGGTCAACTTCCGCGGCTCCGGCAACTACGGCAAGGAGTTCAAGGAAAAGGGCTATCGCCAATGGGGCAAGGCCATGCAGGACGACCTGACCGACGCCACCCGCTGGGCCATCGCGCAGGGCATCGCCGACCCGGACCGCATCTGCATCTACGGCGCGAGTTACGGCGCCTACGCCGCGTTGATGGGCGCCGCCAAGGAGCCGAACCTGTACCGCTGCGCCGTCGGCAACGTCGGTACTTACGACCTGCCGCTGCAGCTCGGCTATTCGACCGCCGGCGGCGGCGGCATGAACCCGCTGAAGACCTTCTTCGGCGATGTGGCCCAGGACGACGTGGCGCAGTACTCCCCGGCGCGTCTGGCCTCCAGCATCCGCATTCCGGTCATGCTGGCCGCCGGCGAGAAGGACTTCACCTGTCCGCCGGAGCAGAGCAAGATCATGTACGCCGCGCTGCAGAAAGTCGGCACGCCGGTCGAGCTCAAGATTTACGAGGGTGAAGGCCACGGTAACGTGCTGAAGGAAAACCAGATCGATTTCGCCAACCGCCTGCTGGCCTTCTTCGAGAACAACCTCAAGCCCGGAGCGGTCAAAGCCAGCGGATTGCAGCCGGTCCGTTGATCCATGAAACGGCGCCGCAAGGCGCCGTTTTCATGCGGGGCTCCGGTAAAATGGCCCGATGTCCGATTTCCCCGAAACCCTGAGCCGCGACCAGGGCCGCTTGCGGCGCCTGCAGGCCGCCTGCCGGCGCAATCCGGCCGACGCCAAGGCCCGGACGTCGTTCGATGCCGCGCTGGCCGATAGCCGCGCCGCGTTCGCGGCGCGCGCCGCGGCGCGTCCCGAGGCACGGGTCGACGACAGCCTGCCGGTCGGCCGTTACGCCGATGAACTGCGCGAGCTGATTGCGCGCCATCAGGTGGTGGTGGTGGCCGGCGAGACCGGCTCCGGCAAGACCACGCAGCTGCCCAAGATCTGCCTGGCCGCCGGCCGCGGCGTGGCCGGCATGATCGGCTGCACCCAGCCGCGCCGCATCGCCGCGCGCGCGGTGGCCAAACGCGTGGCCGACGAGCTCGGCAGCACGCTCGGCGCGGCGGTCGGCTTCCAGGTGCGCTTCAACGAGCAGGTCGGCGACAACACCTATCTGAAGTTCATGACCGACGGCATCCTGCTGGCCGAAATCCAGAGCGACCCCTGGCTGTCGCGCTACGACACGCTGATCGTCGACGAGGCGCACGAGCGCAGCCTCAACATCGATTTCCTGCTCGGCTTCCTGAAGGGCCTGTTGGCCAAGCGCCGCGACCTCAAGCTGATCGTGACCTCGGCCACCATCGACACCGCGCGTTTCGCCCGTCATTTCGGCGACGCGCCGGTGTTGGCGGTGGAGGGCCGCAGCTATCCGGTGGAGGTGCGTTACCGCGATTTCCAGGAGGCCTCCGCCGAGCCGTCGACCGCCGGTCGCGGCAAGCCGCGTCCGGAGCGGCTGGAGCGCGCCGAGGACCTGACCTTGTCCGAGAAGATCGTGCGTACGGTGGATGAAATCACCGGCGAGGACGGTCTGGGCGACATCCTGGTGTTCCTGCCCGGCGAGCGCGAGATCCGCGAGGCGCATCTGGCGTTGGAGAAACGCAAGTACCGCGCCACCGAGGTGCTGCCGCTGTACGCGCGGCTGTCGATCAGGGACCAGGACCGCGTGTTCCAGCCCGGTCCGGGCCGCCGCATCGTGCTGGCCACCAACGTCGCGGAAACCTCGCTGACCGTGCCGCGCATCAAGTACGTGATCGATCCCGGCCTGGCGCGCATCAAGCGTTATTCGCCGCGCCAGAAGATGGACCGCTTGCAGATCGAACCCGTCTCGCAAGCCAGCGCCGACCAGCGCAAGGGCCGCTGCGGCCGGGTCTCGGCCGGCATCTGCTACCGGCTGTACGCCGAAGCCGATTTCGCCCAACGCGCGCCGTACACCGATCCGGAGATCAAGCGCGCGTCCCTGGCCGGCGTCATCCTGCGCATGCTCAGCCTGAAGCTCGGCGCGCTGGAACGCTTCCCGTTCATCGACATGCCCGATCCGCGCGCGATCAACGACGGCTGGCAGACCCTGTCCGAGCTCGGCGCCATCGACCGCCACCGCGAATTGAATGCCATCGGACGGCAGATGGCGCGTCTGCCGGTCGACGTCAAGCTGGCGCGCATGCTGGTCGCCGCCGACTGGCACGGCGTGCTGCACGAGATGACGGTGATTGCCGCGTTCATGGGCATCCAGGATCCGCGTGAGCGGCCGGCCGAAGCCAAGGAGGCGGCCGACAACGCGCACCGGCAGTTCACCGATGCGTCCTCCGAATTCCTCGGCGTGATCAACCTCTGGCGCGCCTACCGGCAGGCGCACGAGGACATGAGCCAAAGCCAGCTGCGCAAATGGTGCGAGCGGCATTTCCTGTCGTATCTGCGCATGCGCGAATGGCGCGAACTGCACCGCCAGCTATTGGTGACCTGCCAGGAGCTGCGCTGGAACCTGCCGGCTTGGTCCGAGGTCGAGGCGCGCATCGCCGCCGGACAGGCCGATGCGCGGCAACAGGCCGCGCATTACCGGCAGATCCACCGCGCGCTGCTGGCCGGCTTGCCGACCCAGATCGGCCACCGCAACGAGAAGGGCCTGTTCGACGCGCCGCGCCAGCGCCGCTTCGCGCTGTTCCCGGCCTCGCCCTTGGCCAAGCAGCCGCCGAACTGGTGTCTGGTCGGCAATCTGCTCGACACCCAGAAGGTCTGGGGCCTGATGGCGGCCAAGATCGATCCGGAATGGGTCATCGAGGAATGCGCGCATCTGCTCAACCGAACCTACCACGACCCGCACTGGTCGCGGCGGCAAGGGCGTGTGGTCGGCTATTGCCAGATCAGCTTGCTCGGCCTGCTGCTGGCGGCCAAGAAACCGGTGCACTACGGCACGCTGTTCCCGGAGGAATCGCACGCGATCTTCATCCGCCAGGCGCTGTTGACTGGCGAGATCGACAGCCGCGCCGGCTTCATCGCGCGCAATCGGCAGGTGTTGGAGAAGGCGCTCGAGGAGGAATCCAAGCAGCGCCGCAGCGGTCTGGTGGCCGACGAGGATTGGCAGGCGCGCTGGTACATCGACCGCATCCCCGCCGACATCTGTTCGGCCGAGGCGCTCGACAAGTGGTACCGTGGTCTGCCGGAGGCCAAGAAGCAGGGCCTGCTCTGGCGCATGGAAGACCTGATGCAGGCCGAGGCCAGCGAAGGCGCGCGCTTCCCGGATTTCTTCGCGCTCGGCAACAACCGCTTGGCCCTGCATTACCGCTTCAGCCCCGGCGAGGCCGACGATGGCGTGACTTTGGACGTGCCGATCCATCTGCTGAACGCGCTCGATCCGGCGCGGTTGAGCTGGCTGGTGCCGGGCCTGGTCGAAGACCGTGCCGCGGCCCTGATCCGCGGCCTGCCCAAGATCCTGCGCCGCAATTATGTGCCGGCGCCGGATTTCGCGCGCGCGTTCCACCAGGCGCATCCGCAGGCCGAGGCCGATAGCCTGGAGGGCTGTCTGGCGCGCTTTCTCACCCGCAGCACCGGCGCGCCGGTGAGCGCGCTGGATTTCCAGCCGGAGCAGCTGGAGCCCCACCTGCACATGAATCTGCGCCTGGCCGATCGGCAGGGCCATATCCTGGCGCAGTCTCGCGATCTGGCCGAGCTCAAGGCACGCTTCGCCGAAGCCGCCGAGCGCGCGTTCTCCGAGCAGGCCGGGCAGTGGTTCAGCCAGGAGGCGTTGGCGCGCTTCCCCGCGCAACCCATCCCGCGCACCTTGGATACCGCCGAAGGCCTGACCGCTTATCCGGCCTTGGTGCTCGCCGATGGCGCGGTCAGGCTGCAGGCGCTGGCCACGGCCGAGGAAGCCGACGCGCAGCATGCCGTTGCGGTGCGCCATTTCCTGTTCGCGGCGCTGGCTGACAAACGCAAGGGCGCCGCCAAGCAGTTGCCGGTCGATGCCAAGCTGGGCATGGTGTACGCCACCATCGAGTCGGCTGAGAAGCTGCGCAGCGATTGCGTGCAGGCCGCCTGCAACGAACTGCTGGCGCAGGACCTGGCCGGCATCCGCGATCCAGCCGCGTTCGAGAGCCTGCAACGGCAGATCGGCCAGCAGCTGTTCGCGCGCAGCATGGCGGTGCTGAGCCTGCTTGAAGAATGCCTGAAGTGGGTGGTCAAACTGCGCGGCGGCATGGACCCGCCGCTGATGGGCTGGGCCAGCGGCAATCTGGCCGACATCAAGGCGCGGTTGGAGCGTCTGGTGTTCCCGGGTTTCCTGGCGGCCACGCCGGCGCCGATGCTGGCGCAGCTGCCGCGTTATCTGAAGGCCTTGGCGCTGCGTCAGGAGCGCGCCCTGCAGGATCCGGCCAAGGACCAGACGCGCATGCTGTCGGTCAAGGCGTTCAACGACGCGTCCGCGGCGCTGATGGATGCCGGCCGCGATACGGAACCCGACGTCGCCCGCTTCCGGCAGGACGTCGAGGAGCTGAACGTGCAGGTGTTCGCGCAGGAGCTGGCGCTGAAAGGCGCGGTGTCCGAGAAGCGTCTGGCCAAACAGCTGGCCGCGCTTATTTGACGCGTTTGACCTTGACCCAGCTGTTGTAGCCCTCGACCTGCAGCTTCCAGCCCGAGAAACTGCTGTGCACGACGCGGACCTTGGGGTCGGTCAGCTTGCTGGTATACAGCTCGCCGGCTTCGGCCTGGGTCCAGACTTGGCCGTTGGCCAGCTGGAATTCGGTGTAGCCGCGCCAGCCGCGGAATTCGCCGACCAGGTTGCTGTGGATGTCGCTGAAGTCCTCTTTCTTCTCGACCTCGACCGTGCGCTCGACCACCTTCTCGACCATCACGGTCTTCTCGCCGTTGACCCAGGCGTCGAGCTGTTTCAGCTCGGCCTCGCTGAGCTTGTGCAGGCCGGCGGCGCGGAACTGTTCGGCGCTCATGCGGTCCTTGATCGAGATGCCCTCGGCCGATTGCCCGGCGACCTGCCAGGAAGCCAGCGCCAATGCGGAAAATAGCAGGAAATGTTTCATACCGTCCCCGGTTTTTTGACATACTGTCCGAAGTGTAATGCATAAGCCCGCCGCCGTGCCAAAACCGCCGCCGCCGTCCGCCGACACTCGGCTTGCCCCTTGGCTGGCCCGGCCGGACTGTGCCACGCTGGCCGCCCGCGCCGGCGCGGTGATGGACGCCGCAACCCTGGACGATACGCTCGCGCTCTGGGAGCTGTTGGCCGGGCTTTCGGCCGACGTCGACATGCTGTTGGCGGCAGCGGTGTACCTGTGCCCGGCGCTGCAGGGCCCGGACTTCCCGCTTAAGCCCGAACAGGCGCGCCTGCTCGAGGGCCTGAACGCCTCGCGCAAGGTCTGGGACATCTACCGCGAGCAGGGCCGCAGCGGCGGCCACGAGGGCCTGCGCCGGTTGCTGCTGGCGATCATCCTCGACCTGCGCGTGCTGATCATCCTGCTGGCCTGGCAGCTGCTGCAGATGCGCAAGGCCGTGCAATGGCCGGAAGCCGAGGCGCGGGCGCTGGCCGACCTCACCTTCGACATCCACGCGCCGCTGGCCAACCGGCTCGGCATCTGGCAGCTGAAATGGGAGCTGGAGGACCTGGCCTTCCGCATCCGCCAGCCGGCCCAGTACCAGGCCGTGGCCCGGCAGCTGCAGGAAAAGCGCGCCCAACGCGAACGCTACATCGAGCGCGCCATGGCGCAGATCCGCAAGGCGCTGGCGCAAGCCGGCATCCACGCCGACGTCGCCGGCCGGCCGAAGCACATCTACAGCATCTGGCGCAAGATGCAGCGCAAGCACGCCGACTTCGAGGCGTTGTACGACATCCGCGCCGTGCGCGTGCTGGTCGACGACATCGCCGCCTGCTACAGCGTGCTGGGCGTGGTGCACCAGCTGTGGACGCCGGTGCCCGGCGAGTTCGACGACTACATCGCGCAGCCCAAGAACAACAACTACCAGAGCCTGCACACCGCGGTGATCGGGCCGGAGGGACTGGGCCTGGAGGTGCAGATCCGCACCTGGAAGATGCACGAGCATGCCGAGATGGGCGTCGCCGCGCACTGGCGCTACAAGGAGGGCGGCAAGGCCCAGGGCGAGTTCGAGCGCAAGATCGCGCAGATGCGGCAGCTGCTGGAGAACAGCCGCGGCGGCGACGACGCCGCGTTGTTGGCCGGCATCGGCACCGAGCTGGTCGAAGACCGCAAATACCTGCTGACGCCCAAGGGCGAGGTCATCGACCTGCCGCCGGGCGGCACCGTGCTCGACTTCGCCTACCACGTGCATACCGACGTCGGCCACCGCTGCCGGGGCGCCAAGGTCAACGGCCGCATCGTGCCGCTGGAGTACCAGCCGCAGTCCGGCGACCGGGTCGAGATCATGACCGGCAAGACCGGCGCGCCCAAGCGCGACTGGATGCTGGCCTCGAACGCCTATCTGGCCAGTTCGCGTTCGCGCGACAAGGTCCGCGCCTATTTCTACCGGCTCGACCGCCAGCGCAACCTGGATGACGGCCGCGAGATGCTGGACAAGGAGCTGCGCCGCATCGGACTGATGCAGGCCGACCTGAAGCCGGCCTTGGAGAAGCTCAAGCTGCCCGACCGCGACGAGCTGTGCGTGGCGCTGGCTTTGGGCGAAGTCAGCCCGGGTCAGGTTTCGCGCGCGCTGCACGAGCAATCGCAGCCGGCGGCCGAGCCGCCGCCGCGCAAACCGGGCCCGGCGCCGCGCACGCCCAACCGGAGCGACCTGACCGTGGAGGGCGTCGGCAACCTGCTGACCCAGCTGGCGCGCTGCTGCCAACCGGTGCCCGGCGACGCCATCACCGGCTATTTGACCAAGGGCCGGGGCGTCAGCATCCACCGCGGCAACTGCGCCAGTCTGGCCTATCTGCTGCGCATGCATCCGGAGCGGGCCCTGCCGGTGAACTGGGGCAGCCGCGAGGACGGCCGTTACGAGGTGGCGGTGCTGATCCGGGCCTACGACCGTAAATGGCTGCTGAAGGACCTGACCAACCTGATTGCCCAGGCCAACGTCAACATCGTCGGGGTCAATACCCTGTCCCAAGGCGGCCCGATGGCGGAACTGCGGATGAACCTGAAGGTCGCCGACTTCGGCCAGCTCAGCGCCCTGTTGGGCAAACTGGACGCCGTGCCCGGCGTCATCGAGGCCCGGCGCTTCGGCTGAGCCGTCAGCTGATAGAATGGGCCGAACCCCGTTTCCGACTCCCCGTGAATACTCCCGATAACGACGCGGCACCGAACCAATCCCTGCTCAAACGCGGACTCTGGCGCCTGCTGCTGCTCGGCGTCGGGCTGATGCTCGGCGTCGGCCTGCCGTATCTTTGGTATCTGGACAAGCAGGTCCGCGACCAGTTCGCCCAGCTCAACTGGCAGGTGCCGACCAAGGTCTATGCGCGTCCGCTGCTGTTGAAGCCGAACGCGCGCCTGGACGGCGCCAGCCTGGAGCTGGAACTGCAGGCCGGCGGCTACAAGGACGACGGCCAAGGCCGCGTCGCCGGCACCTACGACCGCGACGGCGGCCGCTTCCGGCTGACCACGCGCGAGTTCTTCGACGTCAACGGCCGGGTGCCGTCGCGCCAGCTCGAGGTGCTGCTGGTGTCCGGCCGCGTCGCTTCGCTGCGCGACGGCAAGAGCCGGCGCGCGCTGGCTTCGGCCAAGGTCGATCCGGTGCGCATCGCCACGCTGTACGGTAACAACACCGAAGAGCGCCGGCTGGTGAAGATCGACCGCGTGCCGGACCTGCTGGTCAAGGGCCTGCAGGCGGTCGAGGACCGCAACTTCCAGAACCACCACGGCATCGATCCGCTGGGCGTGGCGCGCGCGATCTACGTCAACATCCGCGAAGCCGGCTTCGAGCAGGGCGCCTCGACGCTGACCCAGCAGCTGGTGCGCAGCCTGTTCCTGAGCAATACCAAGACCATCACCCGCAAGGTCAAGGAAGCGCTGTATGCGCTGATCATCGAGGCCCGCTTCGACAAGAAGACCATCCTCGAGGCCTACCTCAACCAGGTCTACCTCGGCCAGGTCGGCGACCAGTCCATCCACGGCATCGCCGCCGGCTCCGATTTCTGGTTCGGCCGCGACGTTTCGCATCTGCAGGAGCACGAGATCGCGCTGTTGATCGGCCTGGTGCAGGGCCCCGGTTACTGGGATCCGCGCCGCAACCCCGAGCGCGCGCGCAAGCGCCGCGCCATCGTGCTCAACGAATTCGTCGAAGCCGGCCTGCTGACGCCGGCGCAGGCCGCCAAGGCCAACGCCGCGCCGCTGGGCGTATCCGCCAAGCCGATCCTGGCGCGCAACCGCGCGCCGGCCTTCCTCGATATCGTGCGCCGGCAGCTGGCCAAGGATTACGACAACGCCGAGCTCAGCGGCCAGGGCCTGAGCGTGCTGACCACGCTGTCGCCGTCGGCGCAGACCTATCTGGAGAAGGCGGTCACCGGCACGCTCGAGCGCGTGCAGCGCAAGGACGGCCCCGAGCTGCAGGCCGGCGCCATCGTGACCGACGCCGAGACCGGCCACATCGTGGCCGCGGTCGGCAACCGCCGCATCGGCGATCCCGGCTTCAACCGCGCGGTCGACGCCCGCCGTCCGGTGGGCTCCCTGCTCAAGCCGTTCGTGTACATGCTGGCGCTGGCGCGGCCGAACGAGTGGTCGCTGGCCAGTTGGCTGAGCGACGAGCCGATCGCGGTCAACACCGACGACGGCAAGGTCTGGGAGCCGAAGAATTCCGACCGCCGCAGCCACGGCACGGTGACCTTGGCCTCGGCCTTGGCCAATTCCTACAACCAGGCCACGGTGCGCCTGGGCATGCAGGTCGGGCCGGAGCGCCTGAGCGCGCTGGTGAAATCGCTCAGCGGCGAGACCGTGAAGCCGCGGCCCTCGCTTCTGCTGGGCGCGGTCGACCTGCCGGTGTACGGCATGGCGCAGATGTACCAGTTCCTGGCCTCCGGCGGCCGCGTGCAGCCCTTGCAGGCGGTGCGCGCGGTGCTCGATCCGCAGGGCAAGGCGCTCAGCAAATACGAGACTGCGCCGGTCAAGGCGCAGCGCGGCGACGCCATGGCCGCGCGTCTGGTGACCGTGGCGCTGCAGCAGACGGTGACCGCGGGCACCGCGCGCGCCTTGCTGTCCGACGGTCTGGGCGACCTGCAGTCGGCCGGCAAGACCGGCACCAGCAACGATTCGCGCGACAGCTGGTACGCCGGCTACACCGGCGACCATCTGGCGGTGATCTGGGTCGGCAACGACACCAATGAATCCACCGGCCTGTACGGCGCCACCGGCGCCATGCGCATCTGGTCGCAGCTGTTCAAGCGCCTGCCGAGCCGGCCGCTGCGCGTGTCCGGCGACGGCCTGGAATGGGTCTGGCTGGACGCCGCGCGTTACGCCACCACCGAGGACTACTGCCCGGGCGCGCGCCGCGCCGCGTTCGTGGCCGGTTACCTGCCGACCGAGCACGTCAGCTGCGGCGAGCCGCCGCCGGCCGAGGATCCGTCGCTGTTCGATACCTGGATCGACTGGTTCCGCGGCGACAAGGACAAACAGCCGTCGCCGACGCAGGACGGCGCCGGTGCGGGCCGTCCATGAAGAAAGCCCTGGTCATCGCCTTGGTGCTGTGCTCGGCCGCCTGCAGCCGGCCCGAGACCGTGGCCGTGCCGGCGCTGTCGGAGACGCCCGAGCAGATGCTGGGCAAGATCCGGGCGCAGGGCGATGTCGGTGATGAACTGGTGTTCCAGGCCTTGGCCGACGAGGCCATCGTCGATCTGCGCGAACAGGCCGCGCGCGCCGAAGCCGATGGCGACCGCGCCAAGGCCGCGGAACTACTGGACCGCGCGCTCGCGCTGAACGCCGCCGATCCGCAGGCCCTGCAGGCCCGCGCCGAGCTGGCCATCCTCGAGCGCGCTTGGCCCTTGGCCGAGCGTCTGGCGCGGCAGTCGTTCGCGTCCGGCCCGAAACTCGGCCGCCTGTGCCGCCGCAACTGGCTGACCCTGCATTACGCCACCCTGGCGCAGGGCCGCGCGTTGCCGGACCGCGAGCTGGCGCAGAACCTGGGTGAGTGCACGCTCGTCCCGCCGGCGCGCCTGTGACCTCCGAGCTGGTCAACGCCTGCGCGCACGCGCTGTCGGCCGACGGCGTGCTGGCGCGCGGGCTCGAGGGCTTCACCTTCCGCGAAAGCCAGCAGCAGCTGTCGACCGAAATCGCCGAAGCCATCGAGGACCGCGCCGTGCTGGTCGCCGAAGCCGGCACCGGCACCGGCAAGACCTTCGCCTATCTGGTGCCGGCCTTGCTCTCCGGCAAGCGCGTGATCATCTCCACCGGCACCAAGGCCCTGCAGGAACAGCTGTACCACCGCGACCTGCCGCGCATCAAGAAGGCGCTCGGCACGCCGGTGCATTCGGCGCTGCTGAAGGGCCGCGCCAACTACCTGTGCCAATTCCGACTCGAGCAGGCCAAGGCCGAGACCTTCGCCAGCCGCGACGCCGCCCGGCATTTCCAGCGCGTCCTAGCGTGGGCCGGCAAGACCCAGCGCGGCGATCTGGCCGAGCTGTCCAGCATTCCCGAGGACAGCCCGATCTGGCCGCAGGTCAGTTCGACCGCCGACAACTGCCTGGGCGGCGAATGCCCGTTCTGGAGCGAATGCCATCTGGTCAAGGCCCGCCAGCAGGCGCAGAGCGCCGATGTGGTTGTGGTCAACCACCACCTGCTGCTGGCCGATCTGGCGATCAAACAGGAGGGCTTCGGCGAAGTGCTGCCGGGCGCCTCGGTGTTCATCCTGGACGAGGCGCATCAGGTGCCCGAGCTGGCGCTGCAGTTCTTCGGCGATTCGGTCAGCACCCGGCAATGGCTGGAACTGGGCAAAGACGTCCTGCTCGAGGCCGGCAAGATCACCGGCAGCTCGATCCTGCTGGCGCCGACGGTGAAACTGCTCGAACTGCGCGTCAAGCAGTTGCGCGCCGAATGCGAGGCTGTGCCCGGCAAGGGTGCCGCCGCCCTGTTGCGCGCCAAGCCCGCGGTCATCGCCGCCATGGACGCGCTGCAGACGGATGCCGAGACCCTGCTGGAAGCGCTGCGGCAACAGGCCGGCGCTTCGGCCGCGCTCGACCAATGCACCGGCCGGGCCGAAATCCTGCTGCAGCGCTGGCGGCTGTGGCTGACCGCGGTGCGCCGCGAAATCGAAGCCGGGGACGAAACGTCCGCGCCGGCGGCCGCCGTGCGCTGGTACGAGCTCAGTCCGCGCGGCATCACCTTGAACGCCACGCCGATGGACGTCTCGGCGCCGCTGCGCCAATACCGTGAACAAAGCCAAGCGGCCTGGATCCTGACCTCCGCCACGCTGGCGGTGAACCGCTCGGTGTCGCATCTGGCGGCCAAGCTCGGCTTGGACGAACCGCGCGTGCTGGTGCAGCCCAGTCCGTTCGACTGGCAGAACCAAGGGCTGTTTTATCTGCCCAAGGGCATGCCGGAGCCGTCCCATCCGCAGTTCATCGACGCCCTGCTCGAACACGCGCGCCCGGTGCTGGAAGCCTCCAAGGGCCGCGCGTTCCTGCTGTTCACCTCGCACCGCGCGCTCAAGCAGGCGGCGCAGCAGCTCGAGGGCGGACCCTGGCCGCTGTTCGTGCAGGGCAGCGCGCCGCGCATGGAGCTGCTCGAGCGCTTCCGTGAATCCGGCAACGGCGTGCTGCTCGGCGCCGCCAGCTTCTGGGAGGGCGTGGACGTGGCCGGCCAGGCGCTGAGTCTGGTCATCATCGACAAGCTGCCGTTCGCCGCGCCCGACGATCCGGTGCTGGAGGCGCGTCTGGAAGCGGTGCGCCAGCGCGGCGGCAATCCGTTCGCCGAAGAGCAGATCCCGTCGGCGGTGATTGCGCTGAAACAGGGCGCCGGCCGGCTGATCCGCGGCGTCGCCGACCGCGGCGTGCTGATGATGGGCGACACCCGTCTGGTCAGCAAACCCTACGGCCGCATCTTCATCCAATCGTTGCCGCCGTTCCCGCGCACGCGCGAACTCGACGACGTGCGCGAATTCTTTGCTAGAGTGCCGGCATGAACCTGCTCGCCTTCGACACCAGCACCGAAGCCTGCGCGGTCGGCCTGCTGGCCGGCGGCGTCCGCCACGGCCGTTTCGAACTGACGCCGCGCCGGCACACCGACTGCGTGTTGCCCTGGTGCGACGACCTGCTGGCGCAGGCCGGTCTGGCCAAATCCGGATTGCAGGCCATCGCCGTCGGCGTCGGTCCGGGCGCGTTCACCGGCGTGCGCCTGGGCGTGTCGCTGGCGCAGGGCATGGCCTTGGCGCTCGGCATTCCGCTGGTACCGGTGTCCACGCTCGCCGCCATCGCGCAAGCGCAGGACCACGACGGCCCGATCGCGGTGGTGATGGACGCGCGCATGGGCGAGTGCTATGCGGGCTTCTATCAAAAACGCGACGGTGTGGTGGCGGCGCTGGCGCCGGAGCGCTTGCTGGCGCCGGAAGCTCTGGTGCTGCCATCCGGCGGCGAGTGGATCGGTGCCGGTTCGGGCTTCAGTGCCTACGCCGCGCGTCTGCCGGCGGCGTTCCGTGCCGCCATGCACCGCATCGATGCCGAGGCCTTGCCGCAGCCCGAGGCGCTGCTGCAACTCGGCGAATACGGCCTGCGCGCCGGGCTGGCGCTGGCGCCGGAGCGCATCGAGCCGACGTACTTGCGCGACAAGGTCGCGCTCACCTTGGACGAGCGCGGCAAATCGACGCCCTAGCGGCATCGTTCAGCGCCATAGCCACCAACCGAACGCCAACGCATTGAGCGTCGCGCACGCGATGAAACGGTATTGGAACGCGGCCTTGCGCGTCTTGTGCCGGAACAGGCGCTGCCCCAGCCAAGCGCCCGGCCAAGCGCCGAGCAATGCCAGCAGATGCAGACGGGCTTCCGGTACGCGCCGTGTTCCACGGCGTGCCGCGCGTTTGTCCCAGGCATACAGCGCGAGCGCGCACAGGTTCAGCGCCAGCAGCCAGATTGCGAGCGCGTGCATGCGGTTTCAGCAGCGGTTCGGCACCGACAGCGCGAACCAGGGCCGCAGCCGGATGCCGGCGGCGTTGCCGAGCAGGGCGCAGGCGATCCACAGCCAGCCGTGCAGGCTGCCGGAGGCGATGCCGCTGAAGAACGCGCCGATGTTGCAGCCGTAGGCGATGCGCGCGCCGTAACCCAGCAACAGGCCGCCGAGCGCGCAGGCCAGCAGCTGCCGCGGCGGGATGCGCCATTCGGGCCGGAACTTGCCGGCCAAGCCGGCCGCCAGGAAAGCGCCGAACACCAAGCCGATGTCCATCATCGAGGTGATGTCGGTCAGCAGGCTGCCGGCCAGCGCCTCGCGCATCGCCGGCTGCTCGAAGCCCGCCCAGCCGGAGACCGGCAGACCGACGCCTTGCAGCAGCTTGCCGCCCCACAGGCCGAAGGCCGAGGTGATGCCCCACGGCCGGCCGGCCAGATACAGGGTGGCGAAATTCAGCAGCGCCAGCGCCAGGGCGCCGGCCAATAGCGGCCACGGGCCTTGCCGGAACGCGCCGGTGGGAATATGCCGAATGGATTCGAGCGCGCCGTGGCGCCGATGTTCGATGCGCGACACAACGATGTAGGCCAGCGCGAATACCGCCAGATTCAGCAACAGGGCCGGCAGCCAGCCGAAGCGGTCGATCAGCGACACCGGGCCGAGGCCGGGCAGGGCCTTCCACCAAGCCTGATGCACTACGCCGAGCACCGAACCGGCGATGAAGAACGCCAGCGTGACCAGCATCCGCGTGCTGCCGCCGCCGGCGCTGAACAGGGTGCCCGAGGCGCAGCCGCCGCCGAGCTGCATGCCGACACCGAACAGGAACGCGCCGATCACCACCGACAGCCCGGCCGCCGAGACGAAGCCGTCGACCGGCTGGCCGAACAGATTGCCGGCGGCCAGCGCCGGGAAGAACAGCAGGCAGGCGGTGCCGAGCATCACCAGCTGGGCGCGGAAACCGGCGCTGCGGCCGTCGGCGAGCAGCACCCGGAACGCCGCGGTGAAGCCGAACGCGGCGTGGTACAGCGCGATGCCAAGCAGGGCGCCGACTAGGGTGAGCAGGGCGATGCGCGGCGAGCCGGCATGGCCGGCGGCCAGCGCCAAGGCGGCGATGGCCGCCAGCGCGAGCAGAACCACCGGCCGTTGCGCCGCCGGCCGCGCAGCGGCCGACATCGGGTTGCTCGACATCAGGCCGGATTCCCGATCAGGATCCAGCTGCCCAAGCCGAGGAAGGCCAGGAAGCCCATCACGTCGGTGACCGTGGTCACCACCACGCCGCCGGCCAGCGCCGGGTCGATGTCCATGCGCTTCAGCAGCAGCGGCACGGCCACGCCCGAGAGCGCGGCGACCACCAGGTTGATCATCATCGCCGCGGCGATCACCACGCCGATCAGCGGCTCGAACCACAGGCCGGCGATGACGCCGACCACCACCGCCCAGGCGGCGCCGTTGATCAGCCCGACCAGGGTTTCCTTGTTGAACAGCGCGCGCAGGTTGCCGACGCCGACCTGGCCGAGCGCGATGCCGCGCACCATCAGGGTCAGGGTCTGGGTCGCGGCCACGCCGCCCATGCTGGCCACGATCGGCATCAGGATCGCCAGCGGCACGATCTGCTGCAGCGTGGCCTCGAAACGGCCGATGACCCAGGACGCCAGGAACGCGGTGGCCAGGTTGATGCCGAGCCAGAGCGCGCGGCGCTTGGCGGCGCGCGGCACCGGGCTGAACAGGTCCTCGTCCTCGTCCAGACCGACCGCGCTCAGCGCCTGGTGTTCGGCCTGGGCGCGGATGATGTCGACCACGTCGTCGATGGTGATGCGGCCGAGCAGGGTGTTGTTGGCGTCGACCACCGGCGCCGAGATCCAGTCATGGTCGGAGAATTGGGTGGCCACTTCGTTGTCGGGTGTGTCCAGCGGGATGCCGGGCTGCTCGTCGTCGATCAGCTCGTTGACCGGCGTCGCCGGATCCTTGGTCAGCAGGTCGCTGACCGAGATGCGGCCCATGTACTGGTTGCGGCGCGAGACCACGTACAGGTAGTCGGTATGGTCCGGCAGTTCGCCGCGCAGGCGCAGGTAGCGCAGCACCACGTCGATGGTGACGTCGGCGCGCACGGTCACCACGTCGGTGTTCATCAGGCGGCCGGCGGAGTCCTCGGGATAGGACAGCGCCTGTTCCAAGCGTTCGCGGTGGTCGCGGTCCATCGACTTCAGCACTTCGTCGATGACGGTGTCGGGCAGGTCGTCGATCAGGTCGGCCAGGTCGTCCAGGTCGAGGTCCTCGACCGCGGCGATGATCTCGTCCTGGTCCATTTCGGCGATCAGGCTTTCGCGCACGTCCTCGCCGACGTGCACCAGCACCTCGCCGTCGTCCTCCGGATCGACCAGGCCCCAGACGATGTTGCGCTTGGCGGCCGGCAGCGATTCCAGCAGGTTGCCGATCTCGGCCGGCGACAGGATGTTGACCAGCCGCCGCACCGGACCCAGACGGCCGGAATCCAGCGCGTCGGAGAGCAGGCGCAGCTGCTGCGCCGTTTTGGCGTGACGGACGTGTTCAACCATGCGGCTCTCCCGGTGACCGGGTTATTATCGGCGCAAACGCCGGTGATGGAAAGCCGTTGACGCTCAGTCCCCGAAGCGGGATTCGAACAGCTGCTGCAGCGCGTCCAAGGCCTGCTCGGCGCCCTCGCCGTCGGCGCGCGCCAGGATCTCGCGGCCCGGGCCGGCGGCCAGCAGCATCACGCCCATGATGCTCTTGGCGTTGACCTCGCGGCCGCCGAGGCTGAAGCTGACGTTGCAGCCGAAATGGCTCAGGGTCTGCACCACCTTGGCCGAGGCCTGCGCGTGCAGCCCGTTTTCCGCCGTTACCTTGAGCGTCCGCTCGGCCATGCTCACTCCAATTCCCTGTGATGGACCATTACCTTATCACGGCCGCGCGCGGCGCAGTGCCGGGCCAGGCTCTCGGCCAGGTACACCGAACGGTGCCGGCCGCCGGTGCAGCCGAAGGCCACGGTCAGGTAGCTGCGGCTCTCGGATTCGAAGCGCGGCAGCCAGGCGTCGATGAAGGCGGTGACCTGCGCCAGATAGGCGCGCACCGTTTCGTCGGCCTCGAAGTAGTCGCGCACCGGCGCGTCCTTGCCGGACAGCGGCCGCAGCGCCGGCAGCCAGTGCGGGTTCGGCAGGCAGCGGGTGTCGAACACGAAGTCGGCGTCGCTGGGCACGCCCTTCTTGTAGGCGAAGGATTCGAAGAGCACCGACACCGCCTGGCCGGCGTGGTCCTGGACCTCGTCGATCACGCGCTTGCGCAGCTGGTGCACGTTCATCTCGCTGCTGTCGATGACGGTGTCGGCCAGCGCCACCAGCGGCCGCAGCTGCTTGCGCTCCTCGGCGATGGCGTCCGACAGCGTCAATCCGCGCAGCGACAGCGGATGCTTGCGGCGGGTGTCGGAGAAGCGCTTGATCAGCACCGCGTCCTCGGTGTCGAAGAACACCAGGCGGGTCTGGTAGCCGGCGGCGTTGACCTCGGACAGCAGCTGGCCCATCCGGCTCAGGTCGTGGGTCAGGTTGCGCACGTCGATGCTGACCGCGATGCGGCGGCCCTGCTCGGCGTCGGCGGCGATGTCGGCCACGGTCGAGGGCAGCAGGTTGGCCGGCAGGTTGTCGACGCAGTAGAAGCCGAGGTCCTCCAGCGTGCGCAGGGCCACGCTCTTGCCGGAGCCGGACAGGCCGCTGACGATGATCAGGGTGGCGGGCGTGCTGTTCATGGGCTGGTCTCGCTGTCGTCGAGCAGTTGCTGGTGCCGGGCCATGAAGTCGTTGGCCGGATCTTTGCCCTGCTGGCGCAGGATCTGCAGGCGCACCGCCACTTCGGTCAGCACCGCCAGGTTGCGCCCGGGCGCCACCGGCAGGTTGAACACCGGGATGTCGAGGTCGAGCACGCGCTGGCTGGAGGCGGTGCCGGTCAGCCGGAACGCGGCGTCGTTGTGCTCGGGCCGGAAGTGCAGCAGGTTGACGATCATCTTGAGGTACTTGCTGGTCTTGACCGCGGTGTCGCCGAACATCTGGCGGATGTTCATGATGCCCAGGCCGCGCACTTCCAGCATGTCCTGCAGCAGGGCCGGGCAGCTGCCTTCGATGATGCTCGGGGTGATCTGGGTGAATTCCGGCTGGTCGTCGGCCACCAGGCGGTGGCCGCGGCTGATCAGCTCCAGCGCCAGTTCGCTCTTGCCGGCGCCGGCCTCGCCGGTGATCAGCACGCCGAACGAGAAGATCTCCATGAACACGCCGTGCAGCGAGGTCTGCGGCGCCAGCCGGTTGGACAGGAAGTGCTGCAGCAGGTTGAGGCATTCGAAGCCGCGCCGGTCGGAGACCCAGAGCGCGATGCCGGCTTCCTCGCAGGCGCTCTGCAGGTCGGCCGGGCAGACCTGGCCCTGGCTGATGACCAGCGCCAGCGGCTTGTGCTCGATGATCAACGCGATCGCTTCCCAGCGCTGGCGCGCGTCCAGGCGGTCGAGCCATGCCAGTTCGGCCAGCCCGAACACCTGCACCTTGTTGGGGTGGATGACGTTGAGGTAGCCCGCCAGCGACGGGCGTTTCGAGGTCAGTTCGTTGCGGTCGGTGCGGATGTCCTTGCCGGAACGGCCCGCCAGCCAGCGCAGGTTCAAGCTGGTCTGCAGCTGCTCGAACAGCTCGCGTGCGCTGATGCTGGTGTTCATGGCGGGCCGATGGCGGGGACTGCCTCCGATTTTAGCCGAACTTCTCCTGCTTGGCGGCGGATTCGCCGCGGTGGTGGTCCTTCATCTTCTCCTTGAGCTTGACCGCCATGCGGTCGAGCTTGTCGGCCAGCAGGTCGATGGCCGCGTACAGGTCGGCGGCGGTGGCGTCGGCGAAGTGGTTCTTGCCGGCGGTGTGCAGGGTGGCTTCGGCGCGTTGCTGCAGTTTCTCCACGGACAGGATCATCTTGATGTCGAGGTGATGGTCGAAGTGCTTCTTCACGCGCGCCATCTTCTCCTCGGCGTAGCTGCGGATGGCGGGCGTGACCTCGACCTGGTGTCCGGTGATGTGCAATTGCATGGTGACCTCCTTTCTGCGGGTTTCGGTTCCAACCTAACACGGCACGCGTTAAAAAAACGCTTGCCGCACTTCCAGTCTACGCCGATTTGCGGCGCGCGGAAGCGGGCGGGATGCGCAGGACATCGCGGTATTTGGCCACCGTGCGGCGGGCGATCGACAGGCCTGCGGTGGCCAGATGCCGGGCGATGGCTTCGTCCGACAGCGGCCTGGCCGGATCTTCGGCGCCGACCAGTCCGGCGATGCGGGCCTGCACGGCGTCGGCCGCCTGCCGGCCCTCGCCGCCGTCGGCCACGCCGGAGGCGAACAGGGCCGAAAGCTCGAACAGCCCGTGCGGCGTGGCCAGGTATTTGCCGCTGCAGGCGCGCGACACGGTCGATTCGTGCAGGTCGAGGTCGCCGGCGACGTCCAGCAGGCGCATCGCCCGCAGGCCGCGCACGCCCTGCTCGAGGAAGCCGGTCTGCCGGCGCACGATGGCGTCGGCGACCCGACGCAGGGTCTCGCGCCGCTGCGCCAGGGCGGCGACCAGCCACTGCGCCTCCTGCCGGTACTGACTGAGGATGGCCTGTTCGGCGGCGCCGGCGCGCAGGCGCTTGCCGTAGCCGGCGTTGACCCGCAGCCGCGGCCGGTGGCCGTCGAGCAGGCGCACGCGCCAGCGCGTGCCGCTGCGCTCGGCGATCAGGTCCGGTTCGATGTATTCGGTGCGCGCCGCGGCCAGCGCCGCGCCCGGCCGCGGATCGAGCGTCTTCAGCACCGCCACCGCGCGTGCGGCCAGTTCCGGCGCCAACCCCGCGGCCTTGGCTGCGCCCGGTACGCCCTGGCGCGCCAGCACGTCCAGATACGCGTCGGCGATGCGGCGCGCGGCCGCCAGCACCGTCGGTTCGGCGTCGATGCCGTCCAGCTGCAGCAGCAGGCATTCCGACAGCGTGCGCGAGGCCACCGCCAAAGGGTCGAAACGCTGGATCAGATGGCGTACCGCCTCGATCTCGGCGTCGTCCGGCGCCGGCTGCAGGGCGCAGGCGGCGCGGATGTCGTCGAAACCGGCGGTGCAGTAGCCGTCGACGTCCAAGCCGTCGATCAGGGCCTCGCCGATGGCGGCATCGCGCGGCCCGAGCGGGCTCAGGCGCAGCTGCGCGTTCAGATGCGATTGCAGCGACACCGGCTCGGCGATGCCGTGCCAGTCCGGCTCGTCACCGGACGCGGCGCCGGTTTCGGCGGCAGGCACCGGTTCGCCGCTATCGGCATCGCCGGGGCCGTGATCGACAGGCTCGTCACCGACTTGCGCCGGGCCGTCGTCCGCCACGCGTTCCAGCACCGGATTGGTGGCCAGCGCGTCGTCGATCAGCTGTTCGAGTTCGGTCCGCGAGCAGTGCAGCAGGCGCATCGCCAACTGCAACTGCGGCGTCAGCCGGGTGCCCTGGCGTTGGGTGAGCTGTACGCCGGGTTTCATGCCGTTTACAGCTTGAACTGTTCGCCCAGGTAGACGCGGCGGACGTCGGGATGCTCCAGCAGGAAGTCCGGTTTGCCTTCGGCCAGCGCGGTGCCTTCGAACAGGATGTAGGCGCGGTCGCAGATGCCGAGCGTCTCGCGCACGTTGTGGTCGGTGATCAGCACGCCGATGCCGCGTTGCTTGAGCTGCAGGATGATGCCCTGGATGTCGAGCACCGAAATCGGATCGACGCCGGCGAACGGTTCGTCGAGCAGGATCATGCGTGGATTGGCGGCCAGCGCGCGCGCGATCTCGACGCGCCGGCGCTCGCCGCCCGACAGGCTGGCGCCGAGCTGGGTGGCGACGTGGCCGATCTGCAGTTCGTCCAGCAGCTGGGTCAGCGCGCGCTCGCGGCCCGCCGCGTCCAGGTCGGCGCGTAGCTCCAGCACGGCTTCGATGTTCTCCGACACCGACAGCTTGCGGAACACCGAGGCTTCCTGCGGCAGGTAGCCCAGGCCCAGGCGCGCGCGTTCGTGCATGGCCAGGTTGGTGATGTTGCGGCCGTCGAGTTCGATGCGGCCGGCGTCGGCGCCGATCAGGCCGACGATCATGTAGAAGCAGGTGGTCTTGCCGGCGCCGTTCGGGCCGAGCAGGCCGACCACTTCGCCGGGATTCAGGTCGAGCCCGAAATCGTGCACGACCGCCCGCTGCTTGTAGGACTTCTTCAGCCCGCGCGCGCTCAGCATCAGTCGCCGCCTTCGGGTTTCGGGCTCAGCCGCATCTGGATCCGGCTGCCGTCGCCGCCGCCGTTCAGGCGGCCGGTCTTCAGGTCGTAGCGGATCGATTCGCCGCGCATGCTGCCGCGCGGCTGGTCGATCACCACGCCGCCGCTCAGGGTGATCTGCGCCGCTTTGGTGAAGTACACGATGCGCGCGGCCGAGGCGTCCATCGGTTCGCCGTTGTCGTTGACCTGGCGCAGGCGCGCCGGCGCGCCGGTCAGGGTGACCTGGGTCAGGTCGCCCTTGACGCGGGTGACTTCGGCGCAGTCGGCCTCGATCGCCAGCGTGCCCTGGCTGATGCGCACGTTGCCGCAGATCTTGGAGACGCCGTCGTCGTTCAGCAGCATGTCGCTGCTGTCGGCGGCGATGTCCATCGGCTGTTTGCGGTCGGTGCTCTTGGCGTCGGCGCCGGAGGCGGCGGCGAGCAGCAGCAGCGCCGGCAGGAGGTTAACGGGATTCTGGCGCATAGCGGGCGGTGACCTCGGACAGGAGTTTGACGCGGCGTTGTTTCATGTCGGCCTCGAGGCCTTTGCCTTTCAGTATAGACGTGCCGTGGCTGACGGTCACCCAGCCGGGGCTGGCGATGCGGTTGTCCTTGGGAAACACGCTCAGCCGGTCGGCGGAGAATTCGGTGCGCAGCCCGCGTTTGGACAGCGGCCCGACGATGCGCACGTCGCCGCGCAGCTGGATTTCGCGGGCGCGGTCGGAGACCCACGCGCTCCGGGCGCCGGCCTGCCAGCTGCGGCCGCCTTCGGCCGGGAACACGAACGCGGGCGTTTCGATGTCCAGGGTCTTGCCGTCGGCGGCGCGTTCCAGCAGCGGCGAGCTCAGACCGAAGGCGATGGCGCCGTCTTCGCCGTAGGCGCTCATCTCGAAGCGTTCCAGCCGGTAATCCGAGCGTACCGCGGCATCCACGCGGCGTTCGCGCTGGCCGCGCATGTCCCAGACCACCACGCCCAGCGCGGCGACCAGCAGGCTCATGGCCAGGGCCCCCTTGCGGTAATTCATCCGGCACCGAACCGGCGGCGGACGTCGGCGTCCTTGCCCTGCGCGGCCAGGATCAGGTCGCACAGCGTGCGCGCGGCACCGTGGCCGCCGGCGAATCCGGCGGTGAAATGCGCGGCGGCGCGCAGGTCGGGCAGGGCATCGGCTGGGCAGGCGGCCAAGCCGACCGACTGCAGGCAGGCCAGGTCGGGGTAGTCGTCGCCCATGTAGGCGGTCTCGTCCAATGCGATGCCTTCGGCCTGGCAGATCTGGCGCAGCACGGCGAGCTTGTCGGCCACGCCGTCGTGCACATGGCTCAGGCGCAGGTCGCGGCCGCGGGCCTGCACGATGGCGCTGCGGCGGGCGGTGATCAGCGCCACCCGGATGCCGGCGTCCTCCAGCAGGCGCAGGCCCTGGCCGTCGTGCACGTGGAAGGCCTTGAGTTCGTTGCCTTGCGCGTCGAAGATCAGCCGGCCGTCGGTCAGCGTGCCGTCGACGTCGAAGGCGGCCAGGCGGATGCGGGCGGCGCGGGTTTGCAGGTCCATCAGAGCACCCGCGCCTGCAGCAGGTCGTGGATGTTGAGCGCGCCGACCAGTCGGCCGCCGTCATCGACCACCAACAGGCCGTTGACGCGGTGCTGCTCCAGCAGGTGCGCGGCCTCGACCGCCAGATGGCCGGCCGGCACGGTCTTCGGTTGCCGGCCCATCAACCGGCTTACCGGCGTGGCGGAGAAGTCGATCGGGCCGCGCTCCAGCGCGCGGCGCAGGTCGCCGTCGGTGAACACGCCGAGCAGCTGCAGTTGGTCATCGACCACCGCGGTCATACCCAGGCGCTTGGCGCTCATCTCCAGCAGCGCTTCGGTGACGCTGGCGTCCGGCATCACCATCGGCAAGGCGTCGCCGCTGTGCATCAAATCGTCGATGCGCACCAGCAGGCGGCGGCCGAGGCTGCCGGCCGGGTGCGAGCGCGCGAAGTCCTCGGCGCCGAAACCGCGCGCCTCGAGCAGGGCCACGGCCAAGGCGTCGCCCAGGGCCAGGCTGACGGTGGTGCTGGAGGTCGGCGCCAGGCCGAGCGGGCAAGCCTCTTCCGGCACAGAGACGTCCAGGTGCACGTCGGCGAAGCCGGCCAGGCGCGATTGCGGCCGGCCGGTCATGGCGACGATGACGTTGCCCTGGCGTTTCAGCACCGGCATGATCATGTTCAGTTCGTCGGATTCGCCCGAGTTCGACAGCGCCAGCACCACGTCCTGGTCCAGGATCATGCCCAGGTCGCCGTGGCTGGCCTCGCCGGGGTGCACGAAAAAGGCCGGGGTGCCGGTGGAGGCCAGGGTGGCGGCGATCTTGTTGGCGATGTGGCCGGATTTGCCCATGCCGGTGCAGATCACCCGGCCGGTGCAGGCCAACAGGCGCCGGCAGGCCTCGGCGAAGTGCGCGTCGAGCCGGTTTTCCAGCGCCGCCAAGGCCCGGCCCTCGACGGCCAGCACGCGCCGGCCGGCGGCGATCCAGTCCGCGTCGGTGCAAACATTTTCAGCGGCGGCGGCGGTCATCGGTCATCTTTGGCGGTATCATGATGAACCTTATTGTACGACTTAAGCCGAGAGCGTGTACGGATGACCCCGGAAGCCATAACCCAGATGATTCTTGCCGGCCTGCCCGGCGCCCACGTCGAGGTCTACGGCGACGACGGCGTGCACTTCGAGGCCCTGGTGATCCACCAATCCTTCCAGGGCAAACTGCCGCTGGCCCGGCACCGCTTGGTGTACGCCACCTTGGGCGACAAGATGGGCGGCGAAATCCACGCCCTGACCCTGAAAACCCTGACGCCGGCCGAAGCCGGCCGCGCCTGAGGCCCCGACATGGCGAAAATCATCCTGAACGGCGGCGAAGCGCTGCACGGCGACGTGCAGATCTCCGGCGCCAAGAACGCGGTGCTGCCGATCCTGTGCGCCACCATCCTGGCCGACGAGCCGGTGACGCTGTCGAACGTGCCGCACCTGCACGACGTCACCACCACCATCAGCCTGCTCGGCGCGCTCGGCGCCAAGATCACCGTCGACGACAGCCAGACCCTGCACATCGACCCGCGCAGCGTGAACCGGACCGTGGCGCCGTACGAGCTGGTCAAGACCATGCGCGCCTCGATCCTGGTGCTCGGTCCGCTGCTGGCCAAGTTCGGCCACGCCGAAGTCTCGCTGCCCGGCGGCTGCGCCATCGGCTCGCGCCCGGTCGATCTGCACATCCGCGGCATGCAGGCGCTCGGCGCCGAAGTCACGGTCGAGAACGGCTTCGTCAAGGCCAAGTGCGACCGCCTGCGCGGCGCGCGCTTCGTGTTCGACATGGTCAGCGTCGGCGCCACCGAAAACGTGCTGAGCGCGGCGGTGTTGGCCCGTGGCACCACCATTCTGGAAAACTGCGCGCAGGAACCCGAAATCACCGACTTGGCGCTGTGCCTGCAGACCCTGGGCGCCAGGATCGACGGCATCGGCACCAGCACGCTGACCATCGAGGGCGTCGAACGCCTGCACGGCGGCCGCTACGCGGTACAGGCCGATCGCATCGAGACCGGCACCTTCCTGGTCGCCGCGGCGATGACCGGCGGCCGCATCACCTGCCGCCGCGCGCGCGCCGACACCTTGGATTCGGTGCTGCAGAAGCTGGTCGAGGCCGGCGCCGACATCAGCCATACCGCCGACAGTATCACGCTCGACATGGGCGGCCGCCGCCCGCGCGCGGTCGACATCACCACCGCGCCGTATCCGGCGTTCCCGACCGACATGCAGGCCCAGTTCGCGGCCATGAACTGCATGGCCGAGGGCGTCGGCGTGATCAAGGAAACCATCTTCGAAAACCGCTTCATGCACATGAACGAGCTGATGCGCCTGGGCGCCGACGTCAAGATCGACGGCCACACCGCCATCGTGCGCGGCGTGCCGGAGCTGACCGGCGCGCCCGTGATGGCCACCGACCTGCGCGCTTCGGCATCCTTGGTGCTGGCCGGGCTGGTCGCCAAAGGCGAAACGGTGATCGACCGCGTGTACCACATCGACCGCGGCTACGAGAACATCGAAGAGAAGTTCCGCGGCCTGGGCGCGCGCATCCGCCGCGTCGGCTGATTCAGCGGATCGCCGCGATCCGCATCTCGATGTCGTCGCCGTCGCGGTCCAGTTCCTGGATTAGCACCGGCAGATAGCCGCGGCTTTTGGCGAACCAGATGCGCGTGCGCTTGCCGTCGCTGCTTTCGCGGATGCGCTCGACGCGTACGGTGTCCAGCATGCCCAAGGCGGTGTTCAGCCGCTCTTCGCCGGTGACGCGGAAGCGGTAGGTCTCGGCGCGGCCCTTGGCCAGCGCGCGGTAGCTGAATTCCGGACCAAGCCCCGCGCGCAGGTCGGACACCAATGCCACGGTCAGGCTGTGCCGGTCCAGGGTCTGCGGCGCGTAGTCGGCCAGGCGCACGGTCTTGCCGTCGCTGTATTGATAGGCTTTGCCGCCCTTGAGCAGGGCGGTGGTCTTGACCGAGGTCTTCCAGGCCAGCCGGGTTTCCAGGGCGTTGCTGAACAGGGTCAGCTGGCCGCCGGGCGCGGTCAGGGTGCTGGTCTCGTTGACGCCGGCGCCGGCCAGGCCGGCCAGGCCTTCGGTGCCCTCGACCGCGCTGCTGAACTGCCAGACGCCGGCGCGCGGCTGTTTGAGCTGCATGACGGTGCTGCCCAGCGCGCTGCCGTTGCGCAGCGTGCTGAATTTCAGGGTGAAAGCGTCCACCGGCGCCGCCGCCGTGGCCGGCAGGGCGAGCAGCGACAGCCACAGCATGAGGGCGGTGCGGCGCATGGGCTTACTCCAGGTCGAGATCGTCGTCACCCAGCCATGATACGCGAGCCGATGCGCCGTCCTGCAGGCGGATGCGGCCGTCGGCGATGGCGCGTACAGTCGCGATTAATAAAGGATGCTCGCGGCTTAACACGCGTTCGGCCAGCTGCGACGGATCCTCGCCCGCCTGCACCGGCACACGCGCCTGCGCCAGCACCCGGCCGCCGTCCAGCACCTCGTCGACCAGATGCACGCTGGCGCCGTGTTCGCGCTCGCCCGCGGCCAAGGCCCGGGCATGGGTGTGCAGGCCGGGGAATTTGGGCAGTAGCGAGGGATGGATGTTGATCATCGGGCAGGGCGCGGCGCGGATGCCTGCCGCTGAGATGATGCGCATGAAGCCGGCGCACACGATCAGCTCCGGGCGCGTGGCGGCGACGGCCCGCATCAGCGCGAGATCGAAGGCTTCGCGGTCGGCGAAATCGGACGGCGGCAGCGCCTCGGCCGGCAGGCCGTGCGCGCGGGCGTAGGCCAGCGCGCCGGATTGCGGTTTGTCGGAGAACACGCCGGCCAGCGCGATCGGCAAGCGGCCGTCGGTTTGTGCCCGATGCAGGGCCTGCAGGTTGCTGCCGCGGCCGGAGGCCAACACCGCCACCCGTAGCGGCGGGCGCGCGGACTCAGGCGATGACGGTGCGTTCATCGCCGTGGCGGGCGACGACCTGGCCGATGGCCTTGTGGCCCAAGCCGAGCGCGTCCAGGCTGGCGCGCACGCCGGCGACCTGGTCGGGATGCACCACCAGCACGAAGCCGACGCCGCAGTTGAAGGTGCGCCACATCTCGGGCGCGGCCACGTTGCCTTCGCGCTGCAGCCAGTCGAACACCGGCGGCAGCACCAGGGTGCTGGCCTCGATGTCCAGGCCCAGACCCTCGGGGATGACGCGGATGATGTTCTCGCTCAGGCCGCCGCCGGTGATGTGCGCCATGGCCGGGATGCGGTGCTGCGTGAGCAGGGCCAGGATCGGCTTGACGTACAGCCGGGTCGGCTGCATCAGCGCGTCGATCAGTTTCACGCCGCCGACGTCCAGCTCGGCCGGCCGGCCGGCGCGATCGAAAATCTTGCGCACCAGCGAATAGCCGTTGGAGTGCGGGCCGGAGGAATCGATGCCGAGCAGCACGTCGCCGGCGCGCACGTCGCTGCCGTCGATGATCTCGGATTTTTCCACCGCGGCCACGGTGAAGCCGGCCAGGTCGTATTCGCCCGGCGGATACATGTCGGGCATCTCGGCGGTCTCGCCGCCGATCAAGGCGCAGCCGGACAGCTCGCAGCCCTTGGCGATGCCGCCGACCACCGCCACGGTGGTGTCGACGTCGAGCTTGCCGGTGGCGAAGTAGTCGAGGAAGAACAGCGGCTCGGCGCCCTGCACCAGCACGTCGTTGACGCACATGGCGACCAGGTCGATGCCGATGGTGTCGTGCCGGTTCAGCTGCTGCGCGAGCTTGAGCTTGGTGCCGACGCCGTCGGTGCCGGACACCAGCACCGGTTCGCGGTAGCGGCCGGACAGGTCGAACAGGGCGCCGAAACCGCCGAGGCCGCCCATCACTTCCGGGCGGAAGGTTTTCTTGACCAGCGGCTTGATGCGTTCGACCACGGTGTTGCCGGCGTCGATGTCGACGCCCGCGTCTCGGTAGCTCAGGGGGGTGTTTTCCGGGCTCACGCGGCAGTTCCGAAATGAAAGCCCCATTCTACCAGTTCACTGCGATAATAGCCGGTGCAAACCCCGGAAACTTGAGGCAAGATACCCGCATGACACGCCGTCCGACCGCCCGTCTTCTTCTCGCGCTGCTGCTGGCCTGGGCCGGTGCGGCATCCGCGCAGGGCATCAAGCCGGCGGCGCCGGCCGCGGCGGCGGAGAGCCCGGCCGAGGCCAAGCGCCTGGTGCGCGATCCGGCGCTGTACAGCACCCGCGTGGAACTGTTGTCGCAGGACGACAAGGCTCGCCGCGCCGCCATCGCGCGCGCCCTGGTGCAGGTGGTCAATCAACTTACCGGCCGCACCGACGCCGGCAGCAATCCGGTGGTGCGCGGCGCCTTCGCCCATGCCCCGGACTGGGTGCTGGACGACACCGCCGGCGTGTCGGATGCCGAGGGCAATACCCTGGTCGGCGGCGCGCCGGTGCTGAAGGCCAGCCTGAATGTGCGCTTTGATCCCAATCCGGTCGATTCGCTGATCGCCGCCGCCGGCTTCAAGTACTGGACCGGCGAGCGCCCGAAGCCGATGCTGTGGCTGAGCATCGACGACGGCCGCGGTCCGCGTCTGGTCACCGCCGGGCAGTTGAACGTGATCAAATCCCTGGCCGACCGCGGCCTGCAGCGCGGCCTGCGCTTCCGGGTGCCGCAGGGTAGCGCCGCCGATCTGGCCGCCCTGCCGGCGGTGCTGGCGCTGGACGCCCGCGGCGTGGCCGCCGCCAACGCGCGCTACCGCAACGACACCATGCTGATCGGCAAGGTCTACCGCTCGGTCAGCGGCTGGTCGGCCTGGTGGCTGCTGTGGCAGGACGGCGCTGAACTCAGCCGCTGGCCGGTGACCCTGCCCGATGCGCGCCAGGTCATCGCCTCCGGCGCCGACAACACCGCCGGGTATTTCGCCAAGCGCGACGCCGCACGCCTGGACGCCGGCCGCGCCGGCGTGGTGCGCATGGAAGTGGCCGGGATCGACGGCCTGGACGACTATGTGCGCGCCATCGCCTTCCTGCAGACGCATGCCTCGGTGCGCGAACTCGACATCGAGGCCGCGCAGCCCGGCAAACTGCTGCTGCGGGTCGATCTGCGCAGCGGCGTCAACGCCTTCCGCGGCCTGATGCGCACCAGCGGCGTGCTGGAGCCGCTCGCGCCGGCGCCCGCCGGGGGCGATGCCGGCGATGCGCCGGAAGCCCTCGAACGTTTCCTGCTGAAGGACTGAGGCCGCGATGATCGCGCCCAAATGGCAATTGCCGGTGCTGGTCGCCGTGCTCGGCTTCCTGCTCTGGCTGCTGAGTCCGATCCTGTCGCCGTTCGTGGCGGCCCTGCTGCTGGCCTGGCTCGGCAATCCGCTGGTGCTGCGCCTGCAGCGCGCCGGCCGCAGCCGCAACACCGCCGTGCTGCTGGTGTTCCTGCTGACCTTCGGTCTGATCGCCATCGCGCTGCTGGTCTTGCTGCCGCTGCTGTGGAGCCAGCTGCTGTCCCTGCTGGAACGCCTGCCGCGTCTGTTCGACTGGTTCACCAACGTCGCCCTGCCGTGGCTGTCGGCGCGCACCGGGCGCGATCTGAGCCCGCTGTTCAGCCGGGTCGGTGCCACGCAGGTGGTGCAGGAACATTGGCAGGAGATCGGCGATTTCGCCAAGCTCGCGCTGGCCTACGTCGGGCGCTCGGGTATGGCCATCCTGCTGCTGGTGTCCAATCTGCTGCTGCTGCCGATCCTGAGCTTCTACTTCCTGCGCGACTGGCAGCCGATGCTGCGCAGCCTGCACGACGCGGTGCCACGCCGGCACGCCGCCACCGTCGGCCGGCTGGCGGCCGAATCCGACGACGTGCTCGGCGGCTTTTTGCGCGGGCAGATGCTGGTGATGGTCATGCTCGGCACCATCTACGCGCTCGGCCTGTGGCTGGTCGGCCTGGATTCGGGCCTGTTGATCGGCTTCACGGCCGGTCTGGTCAGTTTCGTGCCGTATCTGGGCGCCACCTTCGGCATCGTCGCGGCGGTGATCGCCAGCCTGATCCAGCACGGCGACATCAGCCACCTGCTGGGCGTGGCCCTGGTGTTCACCGTCGGCCAGCTGATCGAAAGCTACATCCTGACCCCGAAACTGGTCGGCGACCGCATCGGCCTGCATCCGGTGGCGGTGATTTTCGCGATCATGGCCGGCGGTCAGCTGTTCGGTTTCATCGGCGTGCTGCTGGCGCTGCCGGCGGCGGCGGTGCTCAATGTGCTGCTGAAGTACCTGTACGAAGAGCGCTACCTGAAAAGCGGTCTGTACGGCGGCGGCACGCCGGCCGCGCTTGATCCGCCGAGGCCGGATGTCTGAGGTGAGCCCGCAACTGCCGCTGGCGTTCAAGGCCGGCTCCGACCAGCGTTTCGTCGATTTCCTGGGGCAGGACGCCGCGCGTCGCGCGATCGAACAGGCGGCCTGCGGCGAGAGCGCGCACGCGGTGTTCCTGGCCGGCCCGTCGGGTGCCGGCAAGAGCCATCTGCTGCGCGCCGCGGTCAGCCACGCGCACGCGCTCGGGCGCGGCGCCGCCTATGTGCCGTTGGCGCGCATGGCGCCGATGCTGGCGCAGGCCTTGGAGGGCCTGGAGCACCGGCAGCTGGTGTGCCTGGACGACGTGCAGGCCATCGCCGGCGACGCGAACGCCGAAGAAGCGCTGTTCCATTTCTACAACCGCGCCAAGACCGCCGGCGCCGCGCTGGTGTTCGCCGCCGGCGCCATGCCGGCGCAGCTGGGCATCCGTCTGCCGGATCTGGTGTCGCGCCTGGAGCAGGGCCTGCGTCTGAATCTGGAGGTGCTGGACGAGGCCGGCAAGCGCCAGGTGCTGGCGCAGCGCGCCGCCCGCCGCGGCCTGCAGATCGACGAGGCGGTCGTCGATTACCTGTTCACCCGCGTCAGCCGCGACCTGCAATCCTTGGGCGAATTGCTCGACCGCCTGGACCATGCCAGCCTGGCCGCGCAGCGGCGGCTGACCATTCCGTTCATCAAGACGGTGTTGCACGCCGAGGCGTGAATCCGCCCTTGGGCGGACGCAGAGGTCCGCCCTGGTTGATGCCAAAAGCGCTACCCCGCCCTCCGGGCACCCCTTCGTCTACGAAGGGGTGGCGCGTAGCGCCGGGGTAGCGCTTTTCGCCCCTACGTATTACGGCGTAATTCCGCATCCAAATCGGCCAGGCGTTGCGGCGTGCCGATGTCCAGCCAGACGCCGTCGTGGCGTTGGCCGGTGACCAAACCCTCCGCCATGGCCGCGCGCAGGATCGGCGCCAGTTTGAAGCGCGGATGCGCCTCGCCCGGCGTCTGCCATCGGTCGCGGCAACGCAGCAGCAGTTCCGGGCGGTACACGCCGATGCCGGAAAAGGTCAGTTTGCGTTCGCCGTCGGAATCCACGCGGCCACCGTCGCGCAGCGCGAAGTCGCCGTTCGGGTTGTGCTCGGGGTTGTCGACCAGCAGCAGGTGCGCCAAGCCCTCGGGCTGGCGCGGCAGGCGGCTGAAATCGGCATCGCAGTACACGTCGCCGTTGACCGCGATGAACGGCGCATCGCCCAGATGCGCCAAGGCCTTGGCCATGCCGCCGCCGGTCTCCAGCGGCTCGGCGCCCTCGTAGGAATACACCAGCTTCAGGCCCCAGCGCGCACCGTCGCCCAGCGCCGGCGGGAAGCACTCGGCCAGCCAGGACGTGTTGATCACCACCGTGCCGCAACCCAGCGTGGCCAGTTTTTCCAGATGCCATTCGATCAGGCGCTTGCCGCCCACGGGCAGCAAGGGCTTGGGCGTGTGCTCGGTCAGCGGGCGCATGCGCTCGCCCTTGCCGGCCGCGAAGATCAGCGCGTCCATCAGGCGCTCGGCAGGCGGATGTCGCGGTCGCCGATGGCTTGCTCGATCAGTTCGATCAAGGCCGCGGTTTCCGGATGCCGGCGGCCGACCTCGCGGGTGTATTTCCACACCAGCGGCAGGTCGTTGAGGTAGCCGGCCTTGCCGTCGCGGTAATACAGGCGGCAGAAGATGCCGAGCACTTTCAGGTGCCGCTGCAGGCCCATCAAATCGAACGCGCGCAGAAAGCGCGCGGCATCGCCGGTGCGCAGGCCGGCGGCTTCGGCGCGCTGGCGGTAGCTTTCCACCCAGGCCTCGATGCGCGCCTGCGGCCATTCGATGTAGCAGTCGCGCAGCAGCGAGACCAGATCGTAGGTCATCGGCCCGCGCACCGCGTCCTGGAAATCCAGGATACCCGGATCGCCGGATTCGCCGATCAACAGGTTGCGCGAATGGTAATCGCGGTGCACGAACACCGCGGTCTGCGCCGTGGCGGCATCCACCAGGGCGCGGAACGCCGACTCGATCACGTCCCACTGCTCGCATTCCGGCGTGAAGCCCAGATGGCGCTCGAAGAACCAGATCGGCATCAGTTCCATTTCGGCCACCAGCCGGGCCTCGTCATACGGCGGCAGGTCGTCGCAGGGCAGGCGGGTCTGCATGCACAGCAGGGCGTCCAGCGCCTGGCCGTAGAGCGTATCGACCGTGCCTTCGCTCAGCTCGGGCAGGAACAGTCGGGTGCCCAGATCGCTCATCAGCACGAAGCCGCGTTCGGCGTCGATCGCGCGTACCTGTGGCGCGTTCAGGCCGGCGTCGGTCAGGCGTTTGGCCATCGCCAGCCAGGGGCCGGTGTCTTCCTTGTCGGGTGGCGCGTCCATCACGATCCAGGTCCGGCCGCCGCTTTCGCCGCGCCAATAGCTGCGGAAACTGGCGTCCGAGGACGCGCTGTGCAGCTGCAGGGCCGGGTCGTCGAGCACGGTCTGCGCCCAAAGCAGGCGTTGCGCGGGGCGTGATGAAGAACTCATTTCGCGGGATGTCCTCGGAATTTTTCTGGTATGAAGGCGGGGGCAATGGTGGTTTAATAGCCTGTTGAACATGATACGTGAAGTACGAGGGTTCCAAGCCATGGCATCGATCACCCCGGTCATCCTTTCGGGCGGTTCCGGCACCCGGCTTTGGCCGCTGTCGCGCGAGGCCCATCCCAAGCAGTTCCTGCCGGTGATCGGCGAGCACTCGCTACTGCAGGCCACCGCCCTGCGCCTGCAGGGCTTGGACGCCGAGGCCCCGATCGTGGTCGCCGGCGAAGCGCACCGCTTCCTGGTCGCCGAGCAGCTGCACGCCATCGGCCTGCCGCCGTCGGCCCTGCTGCTGGAGCCGGCCGGGCGCAACACCGCGCCGGCCATCGCGGTCGCCGCGTTCCAGGCCCTGGCCGCCGATCCGGACGCGGTGCTGTTGGTGATGCCGTCCGACCACGCCATCGGCGATGTGCCGGCGTTCCAGGCTGCCGTGCGCGACGCGTTGCCGGCCGCCCGCGACGGCGGGTTGGTCACCTTCGGCATCGTGCCGGAGACGCCGGAAACCGGTTTCGGCTACATCAAGGCCGCGCCGGGCCAGGGCGTGCGCGCCATCGAACGCTTCGTGGAGAAACCCGACGCCGCCACCGCCGCCGGCTATGTCGCCTCCGGCGATTATTTCTGGAATTCGGGCATGTTCCTGTTCCGCGCCCGCACCTACCTCGACGAGCTGGCCAAGGCCCATCCGCTGATGGTGGAGCTGGCCGAGGCGGCCGTGGCGAAAGCCCGCCGCGACGCCGACTTCATCCGGCTCGATCCGGATGCGTTCTCCGCCATGGCCTCGGACTCGATCGACTACGCGGTGATGGAGAAGACCGCCAACGGCCGCATCCTGCCGGTCTCGGTCGGCTGGAGCGACGTCGGTTCCTGGCAGGCGCTGTGGCAGGTGGCCGAGCAGGACGGCATCGGTAACGCCCACCACGGCGACGTGCTGGCCATCGACTGCCGGAACACCCTGGCCATGGGCGAGAAACGCCTGCTGGCCTTGCTGGGCCTGGATAACGTGGTGGTGGTCGATACCGACGACGCGGTGCTGGTGGCGCACAAGGACCGGGTGCAGGACGTGAAAGCCATCGTGGCCAAACTGAAAGCCGAAAACCGGCCGCAGGCGACCTGGCACCGCAAGGTGTTCCGGCCCTGGGGCAATTACGATTCGGTCGACGCCGGCGCGCGCTTCCAGGTCAAGCGCATCGTGGTCAAGCCCGGCGCCGCGCTCAGCCTGCAGATGCACCATCACCGCGCCGAGCACTGGATCGTGGTCAGCGGCACCGCCAAGGTCACCTGCGACGAGCGCGTGATCCTGCTCTCGGAGAACCAGAGCACCTACATCCCGCTGGGCAGCAAGCACCGGCTGGAGAATCCGGGCAACATCCCGCTGGAGCTGATCGAAGTGCAGTCCGGGTCGTATCTGGGCGAGGACGACATCGTGCGCTTCGAAGACGTGTACGGCCGCACGCCGGAGCCGGGCGCGACGTGATCGACCTGCACTGCCACATCCTGCCCGGCATCGACGACGGCCCGGGCGAGCTCGCCGAGTCGCTGGCGATGGCGCGCATCGCGGTCGCCGACGGCATCCGCATCACCGCCTGCACGCCGCACATCTATCCGGGCCTGTACGAAAACGAAGCCGCCGGTATCCGCGCCGCCATCGCCGCGTTCCGGCAGGTGCTGGCCGAGCAGGGCATCGATCTGGAGCTGGTCGAGGGCGCCGACACCCATCTGGCGCCGGATCTGGTGCCGCGCCTGAAGGCCGGCAGCGTGCCGACCCTGAACGGCTCGCGCTATTTCCTGTTCGAGCCGCCGCACCATGTGGCGCCGCCGCGGCTGGAAGAATCGCTGTTCGGTCTGCTGGCCGCCGGGTATGTGCCGGTAATAACCCATCCCGAGCGCCTGACCTGGATTGACGACCACTATCCGGCGTTCCAGCGCATGGTCGCCTCCGGGGCCTGGATCCAACTTACCGCCGGCAGCCTGACCGGCCGTTTCGGCCGCCGGCCGCAGTATTGGGCCGAGCGCATCCTCGACGACGGCCTGTGCCATATCCTGGCCACCGATTCGCACCACAGCCAGCGCCGTCCGCCTTTGTTGGCCGAAGCGCGCGAGGCTGCTGCACGCCGACTGGGGACTGAAGAAGCAGTACACCTGGTCATGACACGGCCGCGCGGTATCCTCGATAATGTTTCGCCGGGCGCCTTGCCCGCCCTGCCGGACGCCAAACCCGGCCGCCGGCCCGGCAAGGGCTTCTGGCGCACCCTGTTCGGCCCACGGCACCCTTGAGATGATGGATACACCTATGAAACGATTCCTGCACGCGGCCCTGGCCGCCACCCTGTTGTTCGCCGCCGGCGTTCCGGCCGCCGAGCCGCCGATGGCCGGCAGCGCGCCGCAGGCGGTCGCCGCCGGACAGGACATCGGCCTGCCCGACAGCACCACCCGCGTCGGCGAATACACCGGCAAATCCGAGTACCGCATCGGGCCGCAGGACCTGCTGAAGATCTCGATTTTCATGAACGAGGAGCTGGAGCGCGAACTGCGGGTCAACGCCACCGGCCAGATCTCGCTGCCGCTGATCGGCGTGGTGCAGGCCGGCGGCAAGACCGTGCTGGAGCTGGAAACCGAAATCGCCGAAAAACTCGGCAAGACCTATCTGCAGAATCCGCAGGTCACCGTGTTCATCAAGGAATTCACCAGCCAGCGCGTCACCGTCGAAGGCGCGGTGAAGAAGGCCGGCATCTATCCGATCACCGGCCAGACCTCGCTGCTGCAGGCCATCGCCCTGGCCGGCGGCACCGATACCGACCGTGCCGACGAGGAGCTGGTGGTGGTGTTCCGCACCGTCAACGGCCAGCGCATGGCGGCCAAGTTCAACCTGCAGGACGTGCGCACCGGCGCCGCCAATGATCCGCTGATCTACGGCGACGACATCGTGGTGGTCAACGAGTCGCGCGCGAAAGCCGGCTTCCGCCGCTTCGTGCAGGCCATTCCGCTGTTGAACGCATTCATCATCTACTGAGCAAGGACCGCTTCCGTGAGTCAAGATCCGCCGCAAACCCCGAACGCCGGCCTGGTGCCGCAGCCCGAACCGGTGCAGCGCAGCCTGACTTTGCGCCAAGCCGGCGTGCTCAGCGCCGAAGTGCAGCCGCAGGCTGCGGCCGAGGGCGACGAGTTCAACATCGACCTGCTGGGCCTGTGGCATATCCTGCTCAAGCGCCGCTGGACCATCGCCGCCACCGTGGCGCTGGTGTTCACCGCCGCGCTGGTGGCCTCCCTGCTGATCACCCCGGTGTACCGCGCCAGCAGCTCGGTGCAGATCGACCGCGAGCTGATGAACGTCACCGGCGAGGACCAGAATCCGATGGCCGGGATGATGAACGATCCCAATTACCTGAATACCCAATACCAGCTGCTGCAGAGCCGCGAGCTGGCTTCGCGGGTGCTGAGCGACATCGGCTATCAGGACGAAAAACGCTTCGCGCAGGTGTTCCAGCCCTCGGCCGCCGAGCAGATCAAGGACTGGCTGGGTCTGGCTCCGGGCAAGCCCGCCGACGGCAAGGCCACGCCGGCCCAGCGCAAGGCCGAGGCGCTGGCACGCGTCGCGCGCTTCCAGGACGGCTACAGCATCGAGCCGGTGCGCAACACCCGCCTGGTGAAGATCCACTACAACAGCACCGATCCGGCCTTCGCCATCCTGGCCGCCAACGCCCTGGCCGCGGCCTACCAGAACCGCAACCTGGAGGCGCGCTTCGAGACCTCCAGCTACGCCAAGTCCTATCTGGAGGACCAGCTCAAGCAGCTGAAGGTCAAGCTCGAGGACTCCGAGGCGCAGCTGGTAAGCTTCGCAGCAAAGGAGCAGATCGTCGGCACCGGCGGCGACAACGCCGGCAGCCTGCCGGAGCAGAACCTGGGCGCGCTCAATGCCGCGCTGGCCAAGGCCAAGGAAGAGCGCATCCGCGCCCAGTCGAAATGGCAGCAGGCGCAGAGCAGCATCGGCATGGTCACCTTCGGCGAGGCCGGCGGCAATTCGATCGTGCGCACCCTGCAGGAAAAGCGTTCCGAGCTGGCCACCGAATACCAGAACAAGCTCAGCCAGTTCAAGCCCGCCTATCCGGCCATGGTGCAGCTGAAATCGCAGATCGACGAGCTCGACCGCCAGATCGCGCAGGAGATCGCCGCCATCAAGTCGGCCATCCGCGCCGAGTTCGAGGCCGCGCAGCAGAACGAGAACATGATCGCCGAGCAGATCGGTTCGCTGAAGGGCGAGGCGCTCGATCTGAAGAGCCGTTCGATCCAGTACGACATCTACAAGCGCGAGGTCGACACCAACCGCCAGCTGTACGAAGCCACCCTGCAGCGCTACAAGGAGATCGGCATCGCCGCCGGCGTCGGCCTGAACAACGTGCTGATCGTCGACGAGGCGGTCAATGCCGGCAAATACCGGCCGAACATCCCGCTGAACCTGGCGGTGGCGCTGTTCCTGGGCCTGGTGTTGGGCGTGCTGCTGGCCCTGCTGCTGGAATATCTGGACGACACCCTGAAGAACCCGGATGACGTCGAGAAGCGCCTGGCCTTGCCGGTCCTGGGCGTCATTCCCAAGGTCAAAGACGGCGAGAGCGTCGAGTCGGCGCTGCGCGACCCGCGCTCGGCGTTCGCCGAAGCCTACCGCTCGGTGCGCACCGCGCTGCAGTTCGCCACCAGCCACGGCGTGCCGCGCAGCCTGCTGGTCACCAGCGCTTCGCCGGGCGAGGGCAAGTCGACCGCGGCGCTGACCCTGTCGCGCAAGTTCGGCCAGATCGGCAAGCGCGTGCTGCTGATCGACTCCGACATGCGCAAGCCGTCTTTGCACAAGAAGGCCGGTTTTGACAACGACATCGGCCTGAGCAATTACCTGGCCGGCGCGCTGGCCATCGCCGACGTCATCCGCGAGAGCGACACGCCGGGCGTGTCGGTGGTCACCACCGGCCCGCTGCCGCCGAATCCGGCCGAACTGCTGCATGACGACGCCATGCGCGCGCTGATCGACTACGGCCTGGCGCACTTCGACCAGGTCATCATCGACGGCCCGCCGGTGATGGGCTTGGCCGATGCGCCGATCCTGGCCTCGACGGTCGACGGCGTGCTGCTGGTGGTCGAAGCCGGCGGCACCCGCAAGCTGCTGGCGGTCAACGCGGTCAAACGCCTGCAGGCCGCGCGCGCGCGTCTGGTCGGCGTGCTGATCAACAAGTTCCAGAGCAAGCACGCCGCCTACGGGTACGGCTACGGCGCCGGCTACGGTTCCTACAGCTATTACAGCTACGGCGCGTCGGATACCAAGAAACTGACGCGATGACCGTGGGCGCCGCATGGCAGCAGGCGAGGGCGCTGCGTGACGCGCCCGAGATCCTCTTCGCCCTGCGCGCCGCGCCGCTGCCCGAGGGCATGACCGCGCTGATCCGCCTGGCCTCGGGCGACGGACCCGAGGCCGATACCGCCGGCGCCTATCTGCAGGCGGTCTGCCTGTATGCGGGCAGCCCGCCTTGGCGCTGTCTGGGCCTGGTGCCCGACGCCGATCCGGCGCTGGCCAAGGAACACCACCGGCTGCTGATCAAGTGGTTGCATCCCGACCGCAATCCCGAGGCGCAGGTGTTGGCCGAACGCGTCAACGCCGCCTGGCAGGCGCTGAAGGCCGGCGCCTTGCCGGTACCGGTGCCGCGCCCGAGGGCGCCACCGCCGCCGCGCGCGCGCAGCCGCTTCCCGCTGTTCCTGTTGGCATTGGCCGCCGCCACCGCCGGTTTGCTGGCGCTGTCGCTGTGGCCGCAGGCCGAGGTCTATCCCGAGATGGCTCTGCCCGGCGTCCTCGTCGCCGATGCCGCGCCGGCTGCGGGCGAAGCCGTGCCGGCGTTGACGGCATGGACACCCGACCCGCCGGTCGCCAAAAAGCCCCCGGCCGCCGCCGTCAACGCCAAGCCGCCGGTCGCAGCGGCCCAGGCGAAGCCCGTGGCGCCTGCGCTTGCCGCCAAGCCCGGACCGCCGTCACCGGTAAACGCCGCGACAGCGGCCGCGCCGCCATCTGCCCCGGCGCCCGATGCCGCACCGCCAGCGGTGCCGCCGGCGGTGGCGCTGGCCACCGCCGCTAGCCGGGTGCCCGAGCGCGCCCAAGGCGAAGCCCTGCTGCGCGAGTTCGAGCAGCGTTACCGCGACGGCGATCTGGCCGCGTTCATGGCCCTGTTCAGCAGCGAGGCCAGCAACGGTCGCGGCGATGTGGCCGACATCCGCCGCGATTACCGCCGGCTGTTCCAACGCACCCGCCGCCGCGAGATCGCCTTCAGCCAGGCGCGCTGGCGGAGCGGCGACGACACCCTGAGCGTGCGCCTGCGCTACCGGGCCGAACTCGGCTACGGCGCGCGCGCGCCGTCGGCGCAGCAGGGCGGATTGGAGCTGGCCTTGGCGCTGGAAGACGGCCGGCCGCGCATCGTGCAATACCTGCTGCTGGAGTGAGCATGCCGCGCAAAACGCTCTGGTTTACCCTAATCTCGATTCTGCTGGCCGTGCTCGGTTGGCGCGTGCTGTCGCTCGCCCTGGCCGAACACTACGCCCGTAGCCAGCCCGAACGCGCGCTGGCCTGGCGCGGCGATCACCCGGAAGCGCTGAGCCGGCTGGCGCAAGCGCAGGCCGAGCAGAAACGCTGGCCGGAGGCGACCGACAGCGCCCGCCGCGCGCTGCGTGCCAATCCGCTGGACGGCCAACCGTTGCGGGTGCTGGCGCAGGCCTCTGAGGCCGGGGGCCGCGCCGACCAAGCGCTGGCGCTGTACCGCCAGGCCGCGCGGCTGGCGCCGCGTGATCTGCCGACCCGGTTCTGGCTGCTGCAGCACGCGCTGGCAAAGCGCGATGCCGCGGATGCCATGGCGCAGCTGGACGCCATCCTGCGCCTGAGGCCCGATCTGCTGCCGGCGCTGCAGCCGCAGCTGGATCTGCTGGCGGCCAATCCGGCGGCGCAGCAGGCGATGGTCGAGACCTTGAACCGGCAACCGCCCTGGCGCGCCGGTTTCCTGGCCGGCCTGGCCAAATCGACCTATCCGAGCGAGGCCCTGGCGCCGGTGTTCGGGGTGCTACGCGGCGAGCACACCCTGCGCGAGTTGCAACCCTGGCTGGCGCGCCTGCGCGCCGAGAACCGGCATGCGCTGGCCTACCTGACCTGGGTCGGCTTGCTTCCCGAAAACCAGCGCGGCTATCTGGGCAACGTGTTCGACGGCGGCTTCGAACTGGAACAGGAGCTGCAGGCCGGCCCGTTCGCCTGGAATACGCCGGCCTTGGCCGGTGCCGAAGCCTATTGGAGCGCCACCCGCGGCAGCATCGGGCAGAATTCCTACATGGTGCAGTTCGAAGGCCGGCGCACGCCGTTCGCGCATCTGTGGCAGGCCTTGGCCTTGCCGGCCGGGCGTTGGCAGCTGGCCTGGCGCGCCCGCGCCGACCGCTTGGACAGCCCGCGCGGTCTGGTCTGGCGGGTGCTGTGCGAACCGCAGGGCAGGGTGCTGGCGGAGTCGGCGCCGATGCAGGGCCGTTTCGACTGGCGCGAGCAGGTGCTGGACGTCGAGATTCCGGCCGAGTGCCCGGGCCAGCGCCTGCTGCTGACCATCCCGGCCCGGATTCCGGCCGAAACCGTGATTGACGGCACGCTCTGGCTGGACGACATCCGCATTTTCCCGGCACCGGAAAAATCCGTTACCGAAGAATGACATAAGAAAAATTCTGGGTTGACCCGGCGCGCCGCCGCGGCTAAGCTGAGAGCAATCACTGTTTTCGTGCCGGCCTGCCGGCATTCCGTACGTCACGTCTCAGGGGACCTTCCATGAAAGCCATCGTTATCGCGTTCGCCAGCCTGTTCGTTTCCACCGCCGCGCTCGCGGCCGATCCCGTCGCCGTGCTCGGCAGCGCCGAAGGCCAGGTGATGGTCAGCAAGGACAAGAAATTCGTCACCGTACAGACCGGCCAGGTGCTGAAGCCCGGCGACCGCGTGCTGGTGCTGCAGGACGGCGCGGCTCTGGTGCGCTTCAACGACGGCTGCGAGCTGGCCCTGCCGGAATCGAGCCTGGCGGTGGTGCCGAAGATCTCCACCTGCGCCGGCGGCAACGCCGAAATCGCCCAGCTCTCGCCGGAAAGCGCGCAGGCACTCGGCCTGGGCAAGGTCGCGATGAGCGCCAGCGGCCTGTGGGCCGTGGGCGGCTTGCCGGCCGCGGGTGTGGCCGCCGGTGAATCCGGCGACGACGAGACCGTTTCACCCTGAATACGGCACGGCCTTGGGGAAAGCCAAGCGTATTCGCGGTATAATCCGATTTACTTGAGGAGTTCCCCATGAAAGCCATCGCCTTCCTGTCCGCCGCGCTGTTCGCCGCTTCCGCTTCCGCAGCGTCGTCCGTCGCCGTTCTGGGCCAGACCCAAGGCACGGTGTTGGTCAACCAAGGCAAGCAATTCGTTTCGGCTCCGGCCGGCCAGTTGCTGGTCGCCGGCGACCGCGTGCTGGTGCTGCAGGGCGGCCAAGCCAGCCTGCGTTTCACCGATGGTTGCGTGTTGCCGCTGGCTTCCGGCTCGTTGCTGACCGTGCCGGCCAAATCGACCTGCGCCGGCGGCGTCGCCAACATCGCCCGCGTCTCGGCGCAGACCGCGCAAGCCGACAGCGGCGCCAACGTCAAGCCGTCCGGCGACGTCTGGCTGTACGTGGCCGGTACCGTGGTGGTGGTCGGCGCGCTGGCCAGCGGCGGCGATTCCAGCAACGACACCGTGTCGCCGTAAGCGGCGCCGGTGCTAGAATCGAAAGGGTCGCTTCGGCGGCCCTTTTTCTTGCCTGAAACGTTTCTCCGGAGTGCCATGAGCGCCACCCGCCATCCGCCATCCTTGCAGGCCGCCAGCGCCCTGGTGCTGGTGCCGGCTTTGTTGTTGGGCGGCGGCCAAGGCCATCTGGGCGATGCGCTGACGCAACTGGCGGCGTTGCTGTTGATCGGTGTGCTGATCTGGCACAAGCCCGACATCCGGCAATGGCCGAGCGCTTCGCTGTGGCTGTTGCCGCCGCTGCTGGCGCTGCTCGTGTTCCTGCTGCCCTGGCCGGAGGCCTGGCGCCTGGCCGGTTCCGCGCGCGGCGCGCTCGCGCAGGATCTGTCGCCGCTGGTCGGTGGCTTGCCGGTTACCGGCGCCCTGCGCCCGCTGGCGGCCGAACGCGCGCTGTTCTGGCTGTTGCCAGCCATCGCGCTGTATCTGGCCGGGCTGCAGCTGGACCTGCGCGCGCGCCGCCGTCTGTTGACGCTTGCGGTGGCGGTGCTGGCGCTCGGCGCGGTGCTGGGCCTGGCGCAGAAAGCCGGCGGCATCGAAAGCGCGTTGTACTTCTACCGCAACACCAACCGCGGCATGGCGGTCGGTTGGTTCGCCAACAACAACCATTACGCCATCAGCCTGGCCGCCACGCTGCCGCTGGTCTGGGCCGGGCTGGTGCATCTGGCCGGCCAACGCGAAAGCCGCTATGTGCATCCGCTGCGCTTCGCGCTGCCGGCCGGCATCGCTGTGCTGTTCATGCTCGGCTTCCTGCTGTCCGGCTCGCGCGCCGGCCTGCTGCTGGGCATGGCCGGCTGCCTGTTCATGCTGCCGGCGGTGATTGCCGCCGACCGCCACAGCGGCGCCAAGCACTGGCTGTTCGCGCTGATGGCCATCGGCCTGTTCCTGGCGGTGCAGCTGGGCCTGTATTTCATCAGCCTGCAGTTCGAGGCCAATCCGCTGGAGGATTCGCGCTGGCAGATCTTCGCCGGTACCCGCACGGCGGCCGAGGCTTTTGCTCCGTTCGGTGCCGGCCCGGGTAGCTTCTGGTACGCCTTCCAGCATGTGGATCCGTTCCTGGGCGGCGCGAAAATGGTCAACCACGCGCACAACGACTATCTGGAAATCTGGCTGGAGCTGCGTTGGTTCGGCGCCCTGGCCGGCGCGCTGCTGCTCGGCGCCTTCCTGTGGCAGGGCGTGCGCATCTGGTTTCTGGCCGGCCGGCACGGCGTGGATGACCGTCTGCTGGCACGCGCCGCCTGGGTCGGCCTGCTGCTGCTCCTGCTGCACTCCACGGTCGATTACCCGCTGCGCACCACCGCGCTGTCGGCCTTGGCGGGGCTGTTGGCGGCGTGTGTGGTGTGGCCGAGGGGCGAGCGGGCGGGGGAGTAGGCCCAATTCCCCTTCGTTTACGAAGGGATGCCCGAAGGGCGGGGTAGTAACTGCCGGACATACCAGAAAAGCGCTACCCCGGCGCTTCGCGCCACCCCTTCATTCTGAAGGGGATTAAAGCTTTGCTTCTAAGACTTTTTCAGGTTGTCCCCGTCATATTCCGGGTGTACGATTCAACTTTGAACAAACCCGCCCGCCGCCCCGCATGTCCAGCCGCCAGAAAAACCTGCAGGAAGACACCGAGTTCCGCGTGCTGCGCATGCTGGAGCAGCAGCCGGACGCCACCCAGCGCGATCTGGCCGAGAACGCCGGCATCAGCGTGGGCGCGCTGAACTACTGCCTGAAGGCGCTGATCGCCAAAGGCATGGTGAAGATGCAGAACTTCAGCGACAGCCGCAACAAGTTCGGCTACGTATACGTGCTGACCCCCGACGGCATCCGCCACCGCGCGGCGCTGACCAACGCCTTTCTGAAACGCAAGCTGGCCGAATACGCCGCCTTGCAACGCGAAATCGAATCACTGCGGCAGGATGCCGGCACTAAAAAGGAAAACGCATGAACATCCTGGTCACCGGCAGCGCCGGCTTCATCGGCATGCACACCGCCGAAACCCTGTTGGCCCGTGGCGATACCGTCATCGGCTTCGACAACCTGAACGACTACTACGACGTCTCGCTCAAGCACGCGCGCCTGATGCGGCTACAGGCGCATCCGAACTACATCCACATCACCGCCGACCTGGCCGACCGCGCCGCGGTGGAGGCGGTGTTCGCCACGCATAAGCCGCAGCGCGTGATCCATCTGGCGGCGCAGGCCGGCGTGCGCTACTCGAAAGAGAATCCGCACGTATACGCCGACAGCAACCTGACCGGCTTCCTGCACATCCTGGAAGGCTGCCGCCACCACGGCGTCGAGCACCTGGTGTACGCCTCCACGTCCTCGGCTTACGGCGGCAACACCAAGATGCCGTACACCGAAACCGACTCCACCGAACATCCGCTGACCTTCTACGCCGCCACCAAGAAGGCCAACGAGATGATGGCGCACTGCTACGCGCACCAATACGGCCTGCCGTGCACCGGCCTGCGCTTCTTCACCGTGTACGGCCCCTGGGGCCGGCCGGACATGGCTTTCTTCAGCTTCACCAAGGCCATCCTGGAAGGCCGTCCGATCCCGGTGTTCAACTACGGCAAGCACACCCGCGACTTCACTTTCGTGTCCGACATCGTGGACGGCGTGATCCGCGCCTGCGACCGCCCGGCCACGCCGAACGCGGATTGGAACGGCGACGCGCCGGACCCGGCCAGCTCCACCGCGCCGTACCGCATCTACAACATCGGCTCCGGCCGCAATACGCAATTGCTGCGCTACATCGAGCTGCTGGAGCAGGCCATCGGCCGCAAGGCCGAGATGGAGCTGATGCCGATGATGGTCGGCGACGTGCCGGACACCTGGGCCAGCGTCGAGGCGCTGCACGAGGCCACCGGCTACACGCCGGCCACGCCGGTGGAGGTGGGGGTTCCGGCGTTCGTGGACTGGTACCGCGGCTTCTACAAAGTCTGAATCAATTTCATAACAGGGGAAAGGACGCAATGCAGGACATTAGCAACCGCAAGATCGCCGTCATCGGCCTGGGCTATGTGGGTCTGCCGCTGGCGGTGGAGTTCGGCAAGCAGCTCGACACGCTCGGCTTCGACATCCACGCCGCGCGCGTGGACGAGCTGAAGCAGGGCCACGACCGCACGCTGGAGACCACCCCCGAGGAAATCGCCTCGGCACACCGCCTGCGCTTCTCCTGCGACGCCGCCGACCTGTCCGCCTGCGATGTGTTCATCGTCTCGGTGCCGACCCCGGTGGATGACAAGAAGAACCCGGACTTCACCCCGCTGATCCGCGCCAGCGAGACCGTGGCGCGCGCGCTCAAGCGCGGCGACATCGTCATCTACGAATCCACCGTATACCCCGGCGCCACCGAAGAGGTGTGCGTGCCGGTGCTGGAGCGCGTGTCCGGCCTGACGTTCAACGCCGACTTCTTCTGCGGCTACTCGCCCGAGCGCATCAATCCCGGCGACAAAGAGCGCCGCCTCACCACCATCCCGAAGATCACCTCCGGCTCCACGCCCGAGACCGCGCAGACGGTGGACGCCCTGTACCGCCGCATCATCAGCGCCGGCACCCATCTGGCGCCGAGCATGAAGGTGGCCGAGGCCGCCAAGGTCATCGAGAACACCCAGCGCGACGCCAACATCGCGCTGATCAACGAATTCGCGCTGATCTTCCACCGCCTGGGCATCGACACCCACGACGTGCTGGCCGCGGCCGGCACCAAGTGGAACTTCCTGCCGTTCAAGCCCGGCCTGGTGGGCGGCCACTGCATCGGCGTCGATCCGTACTACCTGATCCAGCGCGCGCTGACCGCCGGCTACCACCCCGACATCCTGATCGCCTGCCGCCGCATCAACGACAGCATGGGCAAGGAGATCGTCTCGGAAGTGGTGAAGCTGATGATCCGCAAGCAGCAGCCGGTGAACGGCGGCAAGGTGCTGGTCCTGGGCTTCACCTTCAAGGAGAACTGCCCGGACCTGCGCAACACCCGCGTGGTGGACCTGCTGGCCGAATTCCAGAGCTACGGCGTGCAGGTGGACATCCACGACCCCTGGGCCGACCCCGAAGAGGCCATGCACGAATACGGCTTGCCGCTGATGACAACACTTCCGGCCGGTGGCGATTACCAGGCCGTTGTGCTGGCCGTGGCGCACGACAAATACCGCGACATGGGCATCGAGGCCGTGCGTGCGTTGGGCGCGGCCGACGCGGTGGTGTATGACATCAAGGGCATTTTCGGGAAATCCGATGTGGATGGCCGACTGTAAGTCGGGCGTCACCTAATTCAAGGCGATTTATGAGTTCAGCAAGTCCAAAAATCTATGTAGCCGGCCACCGGGGAATGGTCGGTTCGGCCATCGTCCGGCGTTTGCTGGCTGATGGTCACCCGCCGGAGCGGATGCTGACCCGCACCCATGCCGAACTCGATTTGACCGACCAAGCCGCCGTGCGCGCTTTTTTCGCCGCCGAGCGGCCGGATCAGGTCTATCTGGCGGCCGCCAAGGTCGGCGGCATCCATGCCAACAACACCTATCCGGCCGATTTCATCTACGCCAACCTGATGATCGAGGCCAACGTCATCGAGGCCGCGTTCCGTACCGGCGTCAAGAAACTGCTGTTCCTGGGCAGTAGCTGCATCTACCCGAAGCTGGCGCCGCAGCCGATGTCCGAGTCCGCCTTGCTCACCGGTACGCTGGAAGCGACCAATGAGCCGTATGCCATCGCCAAGATCGCCGGCATCAAGCTGTGCGAGAGCTTCAACCGCCAGTACGGCGCCAGCCATGGCGTGGATTACCGCAGTGTGATGCCGACCAACCTGTATGGCCCCGGCGACAGCTACCACCTGGCCAATAGCCATGTGCTGCCGGCGATGATCCGCAAGTTCCATCTGGCCAAGTTGGCCAAAGCCGGCGATGCCGAGGCTATCGCCGCCGACGAAGCGCGTTATGGCGAGATTCCCGCCGATGTGCGCGCTATGATCGCCTCCGGCACGGTGACTTTGTGGGGCACCGGCACCCCGTTCCGCGAGTTCCTGCATGTGGACGACATGGCCGCCGCCAGCGTATTCGTGATGAACCTGGACAAGGTCGCTTACGACGCCAATACCGAGCCGATGCTTAGCCATATCAATGTCGGCTACGGCTCCGATCTGACAATCCGCGATGCCGCGCAGTTGGTGGCCGAAGTCGTCGGGTTCGACGGCCCGATCGATTTCGATTCCGTAAAACCCGATGGTACGCCGCGCAAGTTAATGAATAGTACGCGCTTGAACAGACTGGGCTGGAAGCCGGCCATCGAACTGAGGCAGGGGCTGAAGCAGGCCTATGCCGATTATCTGAACCAAACGAACCCACGAGACTGACGCCAATGACGCACAACCCCAAAGTCGCCCTCATCACCGGCATCACCGGCCAAGATGGCTCGTATCTGGCCGAATTCCTGCTGGAGAAGGGCTATGTCGTGCATGGCATCAAGCGCCGCGCGTCTTCGTTCAACACCCAGCGTGTGGATCACATCTACCAGGATCCGCATATCGAAAACGCCCGCTTCAAGCTGCATTACGGCGACCTGTCCGACACCAGCAACCTGATCCGCATCGTGCAGGAAGTGCAGCCGGACGAAATCTACAACCTGGGCGCCCAGAGCCATGTGGCGGTCAGCTTCGAGAGCCCGGAGTACACGGCGGATGTGGACGCCATCGGAACGCTGCGTCTTCTGGAGGCCATCCGCATCTTAGGCTTGGAGAAAAAGACCCGGTTCTATCAGGCGTCCACCTCCGAGCTGTACGGCCTGGTGCAGGAGACTCCGCAGACCGAAACCACGCCGTTCTACCCGCGTAGTCCGTATGCCGTGGCCAAACTGTACGCCTACTGGATTGTGGTGAATTACCGGGAAGCCTACGGCATGTACGCCTGCAACGGCATCCTGTTCAACCATGAAAGCCCACGCCGTGGCGAAACCTTCGTCACACGTAAGATCACCCGCGGCCTGTGCAATATCGCCCAGGGCCTGGAGCAGTGCCTGTACATGGGCAACCTCGATGCACTGCGCGACTGGGGCCATGCCAAGGATTACGTGCGCATGCAATGGCTGATGCTGCAACAGGACCAGCCGGAGGACTTCGTCATCGCCACCGGCGTGCAATACAGCGTCCGCCAATTCATTGAGTGGAGCGCCCGTGAGCTGGGTTTCACGCTGCGCTTCGAAGGCGAGGGTGAGCAGGAAGTGGCAGTGGTCGCCGCCATTGAGGGCGATAAGGCGCCCGGAATGACAGTCGGCGACGTCGTAGTCCGCATTGATCCGCGCTATTACCGGCCGACCGAGGTGGAAACCCTGCTGGGCGATGCCCGTAAGGCCAAGGACAAACTGGGCTGGGTTCCGGAAGTACCGGTGCAGGCTATGTGTGCGGAGATGGTGGCGAGTGATTTGGATGAAGCCATGCGTGCAGCTCTTCTGAAGCAGCATGGTTACAGCGTGAATGTCACTTCGGAAAGTTGACTATGAAGAATTTCAATAGTCAAAGCCAAGAAGAAACAGTCTGATGTTGGTTCTTATTCTGTCTTTATTGTTCAGCCTATATGCGTTGGGCTATCTCTATCGTTGCTACAAGACTAATGGGCTTGCAGCGCCACATGCACTGTATTCATTTTTAGTACTTCTCCATTTCATTTTGCCTGGTGTCTTGATAGGTCTAGGTACTGCGCCGGCATTCGTCAATTTTCAGAATTATGAGTATGTAACTCAGGCCGTCCTATACTCGGGATTGGCACTTATTTCAATTCAGGCTGGCAGCAACTTTGCAATCAGTAAAAGATTTGCACCGAATTCAGTAGCGCGGGTCAGACATTCTGGGTCGCTCCAATGGCTCGATTTTAAGATTGTTATTGTCACAGTCGCATTGCTTGGGGCAGGCTGGATTGCAAGAATATATGTCATTCAAATTGATGCATATTTTCAATTAGCCAGAACAGCGAATCAAAATATAAGTGATTCACTTTATGCAGCCATTCGAATGATCGAATTATTTCCGTTACAGGTTATATGTTTAATTGCGATTAGGTATTGGCGGTCGGATAATAAAAAATCAACTTTTTGGAGAAATTATTTATCCATTAATATTTTGATGGAAATTGCGTACTGGCTTCCTTCCGGAAGAAAAGAGCCTTTGATTCTTGCAGTGGTCTTGCCAGTATTAATTAGGTATTTGAGAACGAAACAGCTTCCTAGCAAAAAGTTCACGTTGGCCTTCATTGGCCTGGTGATTATGATGTTTCCGGCAGTATATTTTTACCGTGTAACGGCAGAACAAAGTGGCGGCATATACAGTATTGCCGATGTTATTGCAGCCATCACAGGAGCGGCAAGTGATTCAAGTCGGTTCGGAAAAGGCGGCTGGGATATTATCTTTGGACGATTCTCGCTATTAGAGCCGATGGCTGCCTGCATTCGAATTTTGAATGATCAGATATGGGAACCATTCTACGGGCTGAGTTATTTTCAAGGTCTTTTGGGGTTCGTTCCAAGGTTTTTATGGCCAGGAAAGCCGGATTTGCACTATGGTAATGACTTCGGTTATTACGCAGGCTACCTGTCAGAAGGGGACACGGTGACCTCGATTTCGGTTACTTTTTTCGGTGAATCTTATCTCAATCTTGGGTATTTTGGCCTCATTCCACTATTATTTATTGGCTTTCTATTTGGCTATATCTACAGAAAAACATTTGCTTCAAAGCATATTGAAACCTGGCTGCTTCTTTATACGGTATTGATCCCAACCATACTTTATGTTGGCGGAACTTTCGCGCTTTACTTTGGCGGACTGATCAAGCTGCTCCCCTTCTTTTATATCATCGGCAGGCTCATGGAAGGCAGGAAGCTCCATGTTTCGGACATGGTCCCGAAAATGCCCGAAAGGATTCATTAATCATGTGTGGATTTGTCGGCTATAAAAGCCATAACCAGCTCAATGATCGAATAGGTCATGATATCCGCAACGCTATTTCGTCCATAAGGCATCGCGGGCCCGACGGTGAAGGTATATATGGCAATGACTGGCTTCAACTTGCGCATGCGCGGCTGTCAATCATTGATCTCAGTGAAGCAGCAGCGCAGCCCATGCTTGAGCAATCCGGAAGATACGCCATTGTGTTCAACGGCGAAATTTATAACTATAAAGAATTGGCGGCTCAATTTCTTGCGGGTGTTTCGAATGTTAATACTGCGAGTGACACCGCCGTTCTGCTTGCCATGTATCAAAAAATGGGCGCTACATGTCTTGATCATCTGGATGGTATGTTTGCATTTGCCATTGTTGATTTGCTTGAGCGCACTGTTTTTCTGGCCAGGGACCGATTCGGGGAAAAGCCGGTCTACTGGACAAAGGATGCTGCGGGTTTTGGATTTGCGTCCGAAATCAGGGCATTAAAATCATTATTGCCGGAAAGGGATTGGGCGGTCAGTGCCGAAAGTCTGGCGGTTTATCATGTGGCTGGGAGTATCCCGGCGCCAAGAACCATTTATAAAGATGTTCATGCATTGATGCCTGGCCGTTGGTTGCTGGTGTCGGATCTTGGCGAAATTAAAGAAGGTGTGTATTGGTCGCTACATAAGTCATTTGCAAAACATGAGCGAAATACCAAAAAATTGTCCTTCGATCAGGCCCTGGTCGGTACGCGCGAGAAGCTGTTGAATTCAGTGCGCAGCCGAATGGTGAGCGACGTCCCTGTCGGTCTTTTCTTGAGCGGTGGGATGGATTCTGGGGCCATTCTTTCATTGGCTGTGGATGCCGGCTATTCCGATATTACTGCGCTGTGCATCGATTTCCCGGAGACGGAGTTCTCGGAGTACAGGCTTGCTCAGAAAACCGCGGATATGTTCGGGGCGAAATTGCACCGTAGCGTGATTACCCCGGAGCTGTTCCTTGAGCATTTAAACCACTTTTTTGAAGCATCAGACCAGCCGACAACCGATGGATTCAATACATTTTTTGTTTCTATGCAGGCGAAAGCACTTGGCATCAAGGTTTGGCTTTCTGGCGTCGGTGGCGATGAGCTTTTTGGTGGCTACCCATCGTTTAGCCGAATTGGACGACTGCGTTCTGTCTCCAAGGTGCTTCAGGTCGTATTACCTGATTTGGCTTCAAAAAGCTGGGCCAGATATAAGCCAAAAAGTCTGCGTGTGTCGCGCCTGCTTCACCTTGGAATTGAGGGCAATCCGACATCACGGGCCTATCAATGTCTCAGAAATCCCATTCCGCTTGAGAATGTAAACAATCTTATCATGCACGGGCAGGGTGCCAGTCAAATTCTGGCCCATGACAATCTAGACCATTACTACCCGGATGCAGACTATTTTGACGATAATTTCCAGCGAGCGTCGGCCATGGAGTCCAGTGTTTATATGGCATCGCAATTGCTGAGAGATATCGACAACTTTTCGATGGCAAACTCAATTGAAACCAGGGCCCCGTTTCTGGATCATGAGCTTTTTGGCTACGTATTTTCACTGCCTCAGAAATATAAAATAGGATCAGCTGGCGTCAAGTCCCTTTTGAAGACCGCGCTTCCGAAAAAACTACCGAATGAAGTGATGAGCCAAACCAAAAAGGGATTTACATTTCCTGTCGAGGTTTGGCTAAAACAGAACATGCAAGCCTCATTCGAGAATTATGTATTTCTTGAAAAGAATGCGATGTTCTGGGATATGCAGAAGATTAAAGTACTCTGGGATGGCTATATGAATGGCGAAGTCCATTGGAGTACGGTCTGGTCATTCTATGCGTTTGCTCGATGGAATTCGGCTCACAATGACTAATTATAACGACTTGGCAATCAGCCATTTCCTTGAGCATGAGTTCATGAACATGCCCATGGATCCGCATGGGCGAATTTTGGATCTCGGTTATGGCGAAGGTCCTTACAAGAAGCTTTATCAAGACAAGTTTCAGAGCTGCATTGCTGCAGACTACAACATTCGCTCAAATGATCTGGATGTTCGCTTGGATGCGACTTGTTTGCCGTTTCCGAATGATACATTCGATGCGGTACTCATGAGTGAAGTCATCGAGCATGTTCCTGAATTTCAATCGGCAATCAATGAAGTCTGTCGAGTTCTGAAACCGGATGGTGTGCTTTTGATTACCTGGCCGTTCAACTACATGATGCATGAAGTTCCAAATGATTACTGTCGATTGACAGAGTTTGGAATGAACCGGATGCTCAGCAATTGCGGAGTTGGAATTGAACTTATGGTCAGAAGAGGCGGAGTAATTGCACTTATCGTTGTTCTGGCCGATTTCCTGTTCAAAGGCGCACTTGAGCTCCTTTGCCGTGTTCCGGTATTTGGTTCGGTTTTCAAGTTGATTAAGCCAATGTTGCATGCCGCGGCACTGTATATTCCCCACAAATTACTGCTGAATCGCTTCATGAAGGAGTGTCAAACTAAGAATAAGCCTGGTGACGCTTTGAAAGGGGTTTCGGGGCAAATGGCGCACTGGACCCTTGGCTACTGTGTGCGCGCTAGAAAACGTAGGCAATCCCCATGAAGATTTCCATCATCGCGCCAGGACTCAGTCTTGGCGGCGCCGAAAATTCGCTCATAAAGCTTATACGAATCATCTACCCGAAATCGGTTTGCCTGGAATTAATCATTCTGTCACGCGCCGATAATGCCATGTTAGACAGATTGCCCGATGGCGTATTGGTGCGTGTCATTAACGCACAAAGTAGTGCCAGCCCGTTGGCATGGCTAAAAGTAGGGATCCATATCAGGAAATTGAAGCCAGATCTCATTATTGGCTGGTCAACCTATGCAAATCTCGTTGCGGTGGTTGCTTCGTATTTCAGCAGAAATTCGAGGTTAATACTGAGTGAGCGAAACTATATACCTAAGATGTACGGCTCAGAGACAGTATCGACAGCCAGAAGAAAGCTGGTTTTGAAGTTAATAAAGCTAATGTATGCAAAAGCGGACGTTATTACGGCGAACTCATACAAAAACATACATTTCCTCAAAAAATATGTCGGTTTTGGCCCATGCTATCGATTGTTGCCGAATGTTTACAACTCCTCTTCAATAGATGGTTCGCCAGGCGCTAACTTACATTTCGATAGTCACGAGGATATGAGGCCGCGTTTTTTAGCTGTCGGCAGGCTTGTTTCACAGAAGGGTTTTGATGTCCTGCTGCAGGCATTCGCACTGGTTAATCGGCAACAGCCAGAGTGGAAGATGCATATTGTCGGTGATGGTCCTGAACGCGAGGCCTTGTATGCGTTGAGCGCATCCTTGAGCCTGACGGATGTTGTTGTATGGCATGGTGAGGATCGAAACCCGTTTCCCTATTATCGCTGGGCAGATATTGTCGTTGTGCCATCGCGTTTTGAAGGATTTCCGAATGTTCCGCTTGAAGCCATGGGCGAAGGCAAGGCTGTTATATGCAGTAACTGCAAATCCGGCCCCGCTGAATTGCTGGAGAATGGCAAATATGGCGTTCTGACTCCGGTTGGTGATGCCAAGGCGCTAGCTGATGCGATGATTGAATTAGGCTTATCCAAGGAAAAAGTAGCTGATTTTGGCCGAAGGGCCCGTGAGCATGTGCTTGATCAATATGGACCGCAGCGCATTAAAGCGGTATATGAAGATGTTTTGGGCTTGAGCCAGTGAACCCTGCGGACTCCAAGAAAAAGCTCACCGGAAACCTTGGTCACGTGGTAACAGCCAATGTGCTGGTGGGCTTGGCAAACTTTCTTGCCATGGCCTGGTTTGCCCGCAGCTTAGGCCCAGAAATAATGGGTGATTACGCTCTTATTATTACTGCGCTTCAGCTAATTTCTGCTTTTTTTTCAGCCGGTTTCGATCAGGCCTTGATCCGTCACCCTGATGACAAGTCCATGGCTTCGGCCGCATTTCTGGCTAGTACCATACAGTCAACCTTGCTGATTTTGGCCAGTGCATTCGTCTATTTGATTTATTTCATGAAGTCAGTAAACAGCCATGACATGCTCATACCTGGAGTTATGGTGCTGGCTTCGATTATTCTGACGCTCTATTTTAATCTGTATTCAGCACCAATTGCGTCGGCGATGAACTACAGACTGCTCAGCAGAATCAGGCTCATATCAACACTTTTTGGTATATGTTCTGGTATCGCGGCCGCGTTGTTTAATTACGGCCTCTATTCGCTGGTGATCCGAGATCTGTCATCGGTTGTGGTGATGGCGGCACTGGTTAAAATCGCTTCCCCAATGCGTGCCAATTGGGAGTTTGACCGAGGCAGCATTGGAAGATTTCTTGCCTTCGCCAAGGGCATGTGGGCATTGAACTTTATGGAGCGCTTCATATTGCGCATTGACTATGCGCTTGTTGGTCTTGTGCTCGGCAAAGAAATGCTCGGTATTTATTTCGTCATCCGCGGCATGCTAGAAGGGGTTCTCGGATTTCTTATTCAGCCTGTCCAGACCGTCTTGTATGCACATTACTGCGATACGAAAAATTTCAACGGAAAGCATTTACTTGATCGATTCGCAATAAGCTATTGGATTGCTTTAATTTTTGCGTCGATTGTCGCCTGGTTTGTTGCGTCTGAACTATTTGAATACCTGTTGGGCAGCGAGTATCGAATAGGCGCTTCTGTAATGCCGGGCTTGGTATTTTATGCCGGCACCGTGCTTTGGTTTGAAAACATCAAGGTCATCTCGATGGCTATGAATATCCACCATGAGTTGCTATATGCACGTGTTGCCCAGCTGGTTATGTTTCTGGCCATTTTTTATCCACTAATTGCCAGTGCAGGAATTACAGGTGCTGGCTTGGCAACGGCATTTGCCGGGCTGGCATTGGCTTTTACTGCAACCAAGCTATTCGTCAATAAAGCTGAAAAGGTTGAGTTATGAATCGGCCGATTTCAGTAATGCATGTTGTTGCGGGGCTGCATCCCAAGTCAGGCGGGCCATCGCGCACGGTGCCTGGCCTTGTTGATGCATTGGCAGGCAATGCCAATCTCAATTTGTCTCTTTACAGCCAGGGACTTAAATCGGATCCATTTATTGCTCCCGAAGCTACGGCCGTTGATTTTAGACTTGCTGTGACTGAATCACGTCTTCAGCTAGGGCTCGGCTTTCCGGTGAGAACACAGTTATCTAAAATTTCCAAAGGGCAAATGCCATCTATTGTTCACGGTCATGGCATTTGGCATCCGGTCAATCATTGGGCGGCTAATTTCGCAAAATCAAACAGTATTCCTTATATTGTCCATCCTCGAGGGATGCTTGAAGGATGGTCTATGGCACATCACGCTTTGCGCAAGAAATTCGCCATGGCTCTCTACCAGCGCTGTGATCTTCAATCAGCAAGCCTGCTGTTAGCCACATCTGAACCCGAATATGCTTCGATACGTCAGATGAAACTCACAATGCCGGTTGCCGTTATTCCGAATGGCGTTGATATTCCCATGCCTGGATCAATAAGTTCCGGGATTGACTATGTAAATGCTGACCGTACACGTCGCATGCTTTTTCTTTCCAGGATCCACCCAAAAAAGGGTCTATTCAATCTTTTGGATGCCTGGAAAATCGCAGATATTAAAGGTTGGATTCTTGAAATCGCTGGGCCGGATGAAGCGGGTCATTTGCAGGAGGTGCGGAATCGTATTAAAGAACTGGGCTTATCGGCTTCGGTTCGTTATATCGGTGAGAAATCCGGTGACGAAAAAAGCGCTGCTTACCAGTGTACCGATTTGTTCGTGCTTCCCACATTCAGTGAAAATTTCGGGATGGTAATTGCCGAAGCCTTATCTTATGGAATCCCCGTTATCACTACAAATGGTACGCCTTGGGCTGAGATCGAGGAGAATGGTTGCGGATGGTGGATTGATATCGGTGTGGAGCCACTGGTAGCAGCGCTTCAACAGGCGACAGCGCTTTCCGATGAGCAACGGCTTCAAATGGGCAGTAAGGGCAGAGAGTATGTGCAACGCTATAATTGGCGGGACATTGCCGGGCAGATGATGCAGGCCTACCAATGGGTTTTGGGGCAGGGTTCAAAACCGGATTTCGTGCGACTTGACTGAGAAGAATGATGGCTCACACACTCAAAGAAATGCAATTATCGGTGGGTAACAAGCTGGGTCGGGCGTTGTGGCATGTAGTCTGGTCGTTACTGTATCGCCCAACCCCCCGCTTCATGCATCCCTGGCGCTGCTTGTTGCTTCGCTTGTTCGGCGCCAAACTCGGCAAGGGCGTACACCCATATCCTTCCGCTCGAATCTGGGCGCCATGGAATCTTGAAATGGGCGACCATGCCTGCCTAAGCGAGTATGTAGACTGCTATTGTGTGGATAAAATCCGCATCGGTGCCTATTCAACGGTCAGCCAATACAGCTTTTTATGCACGGCCAGTCATGACTATTCGAAAGCCGGCATGCCTCTGGTCACCGCTCCAATCAACATCGCTGGACATGTCTGGATAACCGCCGATGTATTTGTGGGGCCGGGCGTCAGCATTGGCGAGGGTGCTGTTATTACTGCTAGATCGAGCGTGTTCAGCGATATTCCAGCTTGGGTGGTAGCGCGCGGAAATCCGGCCATGCCGTTCAAGGCTCGAATAATTGATGGGGCTCAGCCATGACGGATGCGGATATTTCCGGTTACCAGTGGAATAATGCCGAGCACTCGCATGCCCACGGTTTTCTGCTGCCTGCCGTTATGGATGAATTACAGGCACTGAAATCAAAATGCGCTAGTAATCTTCGGCTTTTTGAACTGGGTTGCGGCAATGGCAGCATGGCCAACGCCATTTCAAAGCAGGGCTGGGCGGTATCCGGCGTGGATCCCTCGGAGCAGGGCATTGCCCAGGCGAATGCCCGCTACCCAGCACTGAATCTCCGTCAAGGCTCCGCTTATGACGATCTTGCTTCGATGTATGGCCGTTTTCCGGTAGTGACCAGCTTGGAAGTGGTGGAGCATGTCTATGCCCCGCGGCACTATGCTGCAACCCTTTTTTCCTTGCTTGAGCCAGGCGGTACGGCAATCATATCAACGCCTTACCATGGATATTGGAAAAATTTGGCGATGGCGATTACCGGAAAGCTCGATGCTCACTTCACTGCACTTTGGGATCACGGCCATATAAAGTTCTGGTCCATGAAAACGCTGACCGTTCTTTTGAGCGAAGCAGGCTTCACCGATATCCGCTTCCGTCGGGTCGGCCGCATTCCGCCCTTGGCCAAATCCATGATTGCCATTGCTCGTAAGCCATGAATGTCACAGCCGTCATCCTTACGTTCAACGAAGAGCGGCACTTGGCACGTTGCATCGCCAGTCTATCTGGCGTTGCCGATCACATCGTGGTGGTTGACAGCCATTCAACCGATGAAACGGGTTCGATAGCGAGAGGTCTCGGTGCTTCTGTACTACAGCACGATTTCGTCAATCATGCCCAGCAGTTCAATTGGGCGTTAAGCCAGTTGCCCACCGATACCAATTGGATTATGCGTATCGACGCCGATGAAGTGCTGACCACGGAGTTGGCCGCGGAAATTCGCAGTGAATTGCCAAAAGTTCGGGCCGAGGTAGATGGTGTGTATTTCGGCCGTCGCATGACCTTTCAGGGGCGACTGATCAAGCATGGTGGCGTGTTTCCGGTGCCGGTGCTGCGTCTTTTTCGCTACGGCAAAGGCGCGTGCGAGAACCGCTGGATGGACGAGCACATCAAGGTACAGGGTCCGACCGTAGCGTTTCGCCATGAGCTGATTGATGACAATCTGAACTCGCTGACCTGGTGGACTGACAAGCACAACCGCTATGCTAGCCGTGAGGCGGTTGACCTGCTGAATCTGGAGTATGGCTTCATGCCACACGATAGCGTGGCTAGCTTAAGTGGCAATGCTACCGGCATCAAACGCTGGCTCAAGGAGTCGGTGTATGCTCGGCTACCCGGCGGTCTGCGTGCCTTCGCCTATTTCTTCTACCGTTATGTGCTGCGCTTGGGCTTTTTGGATGGAATGGCCGGAATGTCTTTCCATTTCCTGCAGGGGTTCTGGTACCGCTATCTGGTCGATGCCAAAGTGGCTGAAGTGAAGCGCCATATGCGGATTACGGGAGCGGATGTAAGATCTGCGATATTCGATGTTTTAGGCATAAAGGTTTGATTCATGGCGGACGTCAAAATCTCAGTAGTTACCGCCACTTGGAATTGCGTACAAACCCTTTCGGACGCCTTGGATTCCGTCGCAGATCAAACCTACCAAAATCGTGAGCACGTGCTGATCGACGGCGCCAGCACCGATGGCACCTTGGCACTATTGGAAAGCCGCAGAGGACAGATTTCGACCCTGATCAGCGAGCCCGACAAAGGCATTTACGACGCCCTGAACAAAGGCATCGCCAATTCAAGCGGCGATGTGGTGGGGTTCCTGCATGCCGATGATGTCTATGCCGACTCGTGTGTCCTGGAGCGCGTCGCCGCGGCGTTCGCCGATCCATCGGTTACGGCTGTCTATGGCGATCTCCAGTATGTACGCAAGCACGATACCTCCAGCATCGTCCGTCATTGGCGGGCCGGTCCGTATTCAGCGGCCAAATTGGGTTGGGGCTGGATGCCTCCGCATCCGTCTTTGTATGTTCGTCGGGATTGGTATGCCCGAATCGGTGGGTTCGACACCCGATATCGTATTTCTGCAGACTACGACAGCATATTGAAGCTTTTCACCAAGCCCGATTTCCGGGCGGTTTATATTCCGGATGTTTTGGTGAAAATGCGCATGGGCGGCGCCAGCAATCGTTCAGTCAAGAACATCATCCGAAAGTCGCGTGAAGACTTCGATGTTCTGCAGCGTGCCGGAGTCGGTGGAATGGGGGCATTGCTTTGGAAGAACCTAGGAAAAATCAATCAATTCATATAATTAGAAGGCCCAGAATTTTTCCTATAGTTTCCCGCCATCGCCCTGCCTACAATGGCGGCAGGGGGAAACACATGCTGTACAGTCTGAAGCTGTTCTTTGCCGCGCTGCTGGTCAGCGCCGCCGTCACCGCCGCGCTGATTCCGCTGGCACGCCGCTATCACTGGCTCGACAAGCCCTGCGCCCGCAAATGCCACGCCGCGCCTACGCCGCCGATCGGCGGCTTCGGGGTGTTCGCGGCCATCGCCTTGGCCACGGTCTGGATCAACGGCTTCACCCCGGTGGTGGCCGCTTGGCTGGCCGGCGGCAGCCTGTTGGTGCTGGTCGGCGCGCTGGACGACAAGTTTGATTTGAACTGGCGGGTGCGCATTCTGGCGCAGGTGGCCGCGGCGCTGCTGTTGATTCTCTGGGGCGGCGTGCGCGCCGCGCACCTGGGGCCGCTGTTCGGCCTGCCGGACGTGGAGCTGGGCT
>JAYSFF010000002.1:0-80676 GCA_041913425.1 Arenimonas sp.
TGGGAATGCCGGCGGCGCGGAAATACTGGCTGTCGGTCGCGCCGTTGGACATCTCCGGCACCACCGGCAGCCCCGGGAAGTTGGCATCGACCGCCTTGCGCACGGCGCGCTGCACGTCCTCGCGCAGCGGCGAGGCGTCGCTGGAGAACGGCTCGTCGACCACGGCCACCGCCGGATCGGCGGCGACCTCGGCCAGGGTGGCGCGCACCGATTCGACCGACACGCCGGGGAAGATGCGGCAATTGACCGTGGCCACCGCCTTCTGCGGCAGCGCGTTCTCGGCATGGCCGCCCTGCAGCAGCGTGGCCACGCAGGTGGTGCGCAGGTTGGCGTTGTAGCCCGGATCCGAGGAGATCTCGGCGATGGCGGCGGCGTCGGCCGGATCGGCGGCGAAGCGGCGCATGGCCGCGCCGAGGGCGTCGCCGCGCTGCTTGCCGGTGAAATCGAAGAAGCCGCGCGTGGTCTCGGTGTGCATCACCGGGAAGGCGTAGGCCTGCAGGCGCTTCAGCGCGTCGGCCAGCTGGTAGATGGCATTGTCGGGCCGCGGCCGCGAGCTGTGGCCGCCGGCGTTGGTCACTGTCAAGGTGTAGCTGGCATAGCTCTTTTCGGCGGTCTGCAGGCTGTAGGTCAACGGCTTGTGGCCGGAATCGAGCGTACCGCCGCCGCCATCGCCGTTGATCAGGAACTCGGCGTCCGGATACAGCCCGGCCAGCGCGGCGGTGGTCTTCATCGCGGTCTCTTCATCGCCGGAGAACACCAGGATGATGTCGCGCGACGGCGTGAAACCTTCCCGCTTCAGCCGCAGCAGGGTCTCCACCACCATCGCGATGTCGAACTTGTTGTCGGAGACGCCGCGGCCGAAGTGGTAGCCGTCGGCGGTGGCCAGCACGAACGGATCGCGCTTCCAGTCCTCGCGCCGCGCCTCGACCACGTCCATATGGTTGGAGATCAGCATCGGGCGCTTGCCGCCGGTGCCGCGATAACGCGCGGTCAGGTAGGCGGTCTCGCCCATCGGCACCACCTGTACGTCTTCGGCGGCGAAACCGCCGGCGACCAGACGCTTGGCCAGGGCATCGGCCAGCACCGGCACCTGCGCGCGGCCGGCGACGGTCGGCGTGCCGACCAGCTGGGCCAGCAGTTCGGTGGCTTCGCGGACCTGCGCATCGGAGGTTTTGGCGGCCAGGGCGCACGGCGCGGACAGGATGCCGGCGAGGCCGAGCAGAAGGACGGAGGCGGCGGATTTTTTCATGCGTGGCAGGTTCGATGGAAAAGGTCCATCGAGCGTATCACAGCATGCCGGTTTCCAACTGCGCCGCTTCGCTCATCATGTGCCGGCCCCAGGGCGGGTCGAACACCAGGTCGACGTCGGCCTCGGCCACGGTCGGCACGCGCTCGACCTTGCTGCGCACGTCGTCGACCAGCACCTCGCCCATGCCGCAGGCCGGTGCGGTCAGGGTCATCTGGATGTTGACCTTGCGCCGGCCGTCGTCCAGGCGCTCGATCTGGCAGTCGTAGATCAGGCCGAGCTCGACCACGTTGATCGGGATTTCGGGATCGAAACAGGTGCGCAGCTGGTCCCAGACCAGCTTTTCCACCGCCGCATCGTCCTCGGTGTCGGCCAATTCGAGCGGCTGCGGCGCGCTCTTGCCGATGGCGTCGGCGTTCTCGCCGGCGATGCGGAACAGATTGCCTTCCACGAACACGGTGAACGAGCCGCCGAGCGCTTGGGTAATGTAGCCGATGGTGCCCGCCGGCAGGCTGACCTTGTCGCCCTGCGGCACCAGCACGGCATCGCAATCGCGCTCGAATTTCACGGGTTCGCTGGTGCGGGAATACGACACGGAGGGCCTGTAAACGGGTTAAACTGCCGCATAGTTTACTGGAATCCGTCCTACGCCGTGTCAACGCCCCGTCCCGCCCTGTTCAAGCCCGTGTTCATCAGCCTGTTGGCCGGCTTGGCGATGATGGCGGTCTGGTTCACGCTGTCCCTGCGGCTGCAGGATGCGTTAGCCTGGTTCGGCCTAGTGGCGGCGGCCGACATCGCCCTTCTGGAACGTTGGACCCGCCACCCCGAGCGCCACAGCCCGGTCTGGATCGCGCCGCTGGCCACGCTCGTCTGCGCCGTCGCCAGCCTGTGGCTGATCACCGCCTTGAGCGTGTCGCAGGCCGGCGGTTTCGACTTGCGCGACAGCATCCGCCAGATGGGCTCAGGCCTGTTCGCGCAACTGCTGCAGTTGCGGTTGGCGCCACGGGAATGGGCTTTGCTGGCCGCGTCGCCGTTGCTGGCCTATGTGCTGGCCGGTGCCGGCCGGCTCAATGTCCGCCGTCGATTGACTTGATTTCGGCCACCAGTTCCGCCACCGCCTTGGCGCCGTCGCCGTACAGCATGCGGGTATTGTCGGCGTAGAACAGCGCGTTTTCGATGCCGGCGAAGCCGGTGCCCTTGCCGCGCTTGATGACCACGGTGTTCCTCGAATCGACCACATCCAGGATCGGCATGCCGTAAATCGGCGAGGCCGGATCGGTCTTGGCGACCGGATTGACCACGTCGTTGGCGCCGATCACCAGCGACACGTCGGTGACCGCGAATTCCGGATTGACGTCGTCCATGTCGGCGATCAGGTCGTACGGCACGCCGGCCTCGGCCAGCAGCACGTTCATGTGGCCGGGCATGCGGCCGGCGACCGGATGGATGGCGAACTTGACCTTGACGCCGCGCTTGAGCAGCAGCTGGGCGAGTTCCCAGACCTTGTGCTGGGCCTGCGCCACCGCCATGCCGTAGCCGGGCACGATCACCACCCGCTCGGCATAGGCCATCATCGCGGCGACGTCGGCGGCTTCAATCGGCTTCTGCGCGCCGCCGATTTCGGCGGCCTCGCCGTGCTGCCCGAAGCTGCCGAACAGCACGCTGGCGATGGAACGGTTCATCGCCTTTGCCATCAGCTGGGTCAGCATGGTGCCGGCCGCGCCGACCACCATACCGGCGATGATCAGGGCCTCGTTGCCCAGCACATAGCCCTCGAACGCCACCGCTAGGCCGGTCAGGGCGTTGTATAGCGAGATCACCACCGGCATGTCGGCGCCGCCGATCGGCAGCGTCATCAGCACGCCGACCGCCAAGGCCGCCAGGAAGAAGCCGATGATCAGCGGCTGGCGCAGCCAGAGCACCGTGGCCGCGCCGAGCGCGACGGCCGCCAGGAACAGCAGTGCGTTGAACACCTGTTGGCCCGGGAACACGAAACGCTTGTCGAGCCGGCCGTCGAGCTTGGCCCAGGCGATGACCGAGCCGGTCAGCGAAATCGAGCCGATCAACGCGCCGACCACGGCCAGCAGCAAGGCGGTATGCGACGGCGCCCGGCCGGCGGCGCTGAACGCCAACAGTTCGACGGCGCCGATGGCGGCGGCCGAACCGCCGCCGAGGCCGTTGTACAGCGCCACCATCTGCGGCATGTCGGTCATCGCCACGCGCTTGCCGGAAATCCAGGCCACGGCCGTGCCCAGCAGCAGCGCCAAGGCGATCAAGCCGAGGTTGTGCAGGCCCGGCAGGGCGAAGGTGGCGGCGGTGGCCAGCAGCATGCCGGCGCCGGCCCACTGGATGCCGCTGCGCGCGCTCAGCGGCGAGGCCATGCGCTTGATGCCGAGGATGAACAGCAGCGCGGCCGCGAAGTAACAGGCCTTCACCAGCACCGGAAGCCAGCTCATGCGCCGCCATCCTTGTTCGACGGCTTGAACATCTCCAGCATGCGTTCGGTCACCACGTAGCCGCCGGCGGCGTTGCCGGCGCCCATCAACACCGCCAGGAAGCCGATGACCTTCTCCGCGGTGGTATCGGCGTGGCCGAGCACCACCATGGCGCCGACCAGCACGATGCCGTGCACGAAATTGGAGCCCGACATCAGCGGCGTGTGCAGGATCACCGGCACCCGGCCGATGATTTCGTAGCCGGTGAACGCGGCCAGCAGGAACACATACAGGTACAGGAATCCGTCCATCTCAGGCTCCCGGCGCCGGTTCGGCGCCCTCGTGGGCGATGCAGGTGCCGGCCACCAGCTCGTCGTCGAACGGAATGCGCAGCGCGCCGCCGTCGGCGAGCATCAGGCCGAGGAAATTGAACAGGTTGCGGGCGTACATCTCGCTGGCATGCAGGGCGCCCATGCTGGCCAGGTTCAGCGGACCGACGACCGTGACGCCGTCACGTTCGACATCTTCGCCGGGCACGGTGAGCTCGCAGTTGCCGCCGGACTCGGCGGCCAGATCGACGATCACGCTGCCACGGCGCATGCCCTCGACCATCGCGGCGCTGACGATCTTCGGCGCCGGCCGGCCTGGCACGGCGGCGGTGGCGATGATGACGTCGACGCCCTTGAGATGCTCGGCCAGCCGCTGCTGCTGCAGGGCGCGTTCGTCGTCGGTCAGCGGCCGGGCGTAGCCGCCTTCGCCGGCGGCGCTGACGCCCAAATTGAGGAAACGGCCGCCGAGCGACTCGATCTGCTCGCGGGTCTCGGGACGCACGTCGAAGCCCTCGACCTGCGCGCCCAGGCGTTTGGCGGTGGCGATGGCCTGCAATCCGGCCACGCCGGCGCCGATCACCAGCACTTTCGAGGGCCGGATGGTGCCGGCGGCGGTGGTCAGCATCGGGAAGAAGCGCGGCGCGCGCTGGGCGGCGATCAACACCGCCTTGTAACCGGCCATGCCGGCCTGCGAGCTCAGGATGTCCATAGCCTGCGCGCGCGTGGTGCGCGGCAGTTTCTCCAGCGCGAATGCCGACAGCCGGCGCCCGCGGTAGAACGGCAGCAGGTTGCCGTTGCGGTGCGGCGCCAAGGCGCCGATCAGCGCCGCGCCGGGTTTCAAGGACTGCAAATCGGCCGGTGACGGCGCCTGCACGCACAGCAACACATCAGCCTGCGCCAGTACTGCGGCACGGTCGGGCTCGATGCGGGCGTCGACATAGTCGGCATCGTCGAAGCCGGCGGCGCGGCCGGCGCCGGACTCCAGCAGCACGGCGATGCCCTTGGCGGCGAGTTTGCGGCAGGTCTCCGGCGTCAACGCCACACGGCGTTCGCCCTCGGACTGCTCGCGGATGGTTGCGACGGTGATCATGACGGCGGCATCCCCTGCCTTGGCATCGGCCTATCCTACCGGACGCCGGGGGTGGCCGTCAGCTATCAGCTGAAATCGGCTTTCAGGCGGTGCAGCACGCGGTCCAGGGTCTGCTCGAACACGTTCTCTTCGGCGTGCACGATGAGCTTGCCGTGCTTCTTCATCTCGGCCAGCTCCTCGACCGAGACCACCAGCACCCGCACGCCGCGCCGGTTGACGAACATCAGCCGGGCCGAAATCGGGCTGATCCAGGCCAGCTTGATCGGCGCGAAGCCGCCGTTGCCGACCGTCATCTGCAGCCAGGCGCCGACCGGCAGGTTCTTGAAATACTCGACGTCGCGCGGATCGAAGTCCAGCGCGGACTTGTTGAACGCCATGTGCAGGCCGCCGGCCGCGGCCTTTTGCGCCGTCACGGCCGGCTCGCCGGCGGGTTTGACGGGCGCATGGTAATGCGCGGCGCTCTCGGCGATCTTCTGGATCAGGGCCGAAGAGGAATCGGACAATACGCCGGAGCTCGACAGCACCGCCTCGATACCGAGACGCAGCTGCTGCACGGCCGCGATCCGGGCCTCCGGCGGCTGCCAGCCGAGCACCGAAATCAGGTCGTCCGCCAACTTCAGGGCGACGCTCCACGCGCCGCTGTCCTCGCCTTCGCGCAGGATGATCATCGACAGATGGTGGGTCCAGTAGCGCGAGAAGAAGTCCTGGATAACCGACGGCAGCTCGGCGTTGCCGGTGCGCGCCTCCAGTTCCCGGGCGGCGAGCATACGCGCGTTTTCCAGGCGCTCCTGGCCGCGCTGCGCTTCCTTGGCGCGCTTCTCGGCCATATCGACGCGGCGGCGGTGCTGGTCGAGGTAGGCACGCATCTCCTGCTCGAGGGTCTCGAAGATGGCGATGTCCTCGTTGAAGCCGGCCACCAGGCTGTCGACCGTGGCTTCGGCCTTGCCGAGCAGTTCGCGCTCCTGCGGACCATCGCCCTGGTTGCCCTCGATGGCTTCGGCCAAGGCGTTGAGCAGGCGGCGGGCCGGGTGCGCCTTGGTCAGGAACAGGCGGCGGTCGAGCACCGCGGCCTTGGCGTACGGCACCACCAGGCGCGACATCAGGCGGCGCGCCTCCTCGCGGAAGTCGCGCTCGGTGATCAGCACGTCGAACAGCATGCCGACCAGGTCGACCGCATCCTCGTCCTCGCGGTCGATCTCGACCGCGTCCGGGGCCAAGCCGATCTTGCGGGTGCTGCCGAGCATGGCGTCCTTCAGGCAGGAAGACAGCGAGGCGTCGCTGGCAGACATCGCCGCGCTCACCGCTTCCGGCAGGATGCGCTGCATCGAGGACAGCAGCGCGATGGTCTCGTTCTTGCTCAACCGGTGCCGGACGCCGGACGCGGGCGCCGAACCGTCCAGCGGCAGGCTCTGCTGGGCGGCCGCCGCGCGCTCGTGCTGCGGGCGCCAGTTGTGCAGGTAATCGCAGATCTCCAGGAACAGCGCCTGCTCGGCCGAACCGATCGGCAGATCGGACAGCTCGCCGAGTTCGCGCTGTTGCTGGGTGACGGCAGCGGCCTGCGGCGGCACCGGGGCGCGCTCGCTGTGCGCGCTGCGCTCGGCCACGACCGGCGTTTCCGGCTTCGGGGCCTCCGGTTTGGGCGGCTCGGGCCGGCGCGCGGGGCGCGGCGTGGCCAGATGCGGCAGCACCCCGGCCTTGATCATCGGCTCGTTGGCGTCCTCCAGCAGGGCGGAAAGCGCCGCGATCAGTGCCGACTCGTAATTGCGGAACAGCATGAAACGGATTTTGGTCGGCAACTGCACGCCGGCCAAGGCGCCGCGCAGGTATTCGGCCAGCTTGCGCTCGGACAGCGGCGAGGACGCCTTCTCCGCCGACGGCAGGCCGAGCAGCGCGCAGAAACGCTGGCCGGTGGCGTTGATGACATCCGAGCACGAACGCATCACGGCTTCGGTCACCAGCTCGGCGTTGACCACGTCGTCCATGTCGTCCAGATCGACCAGACTCAGGTCGGCGGCCGGCATCTCGCTGGTCGACTTGAGCTTGCGGCGGAACGCCGAGAAACCGGCATCCAGGGCACGCGAATACTGGTGCTCGATGGCCTGCGACACGGAGCGGAACAGGCGCAGGTTCTCCAGGTTCGGCGAACCGATGCCGGACTGGTCCTGTTGGCAGATGTCGTACAGGAAGGTGTCGGTGGCCGCGACGGCATTGGCCATGACCCGGTCGAGACGGCTACGGCTGGCCGACTGGACCGACGCGTACACCGCATCATGGCCCGGGAAAGGCGCCGCTGGCATCAGATTCCCCGATTCGTCGATCAAAGCCCACTCCTTGCACGTTGGCTTATTGTAACGAATCATAACCCAGGCGGCGTAATTAAAGTGTGACAAACCGCACAGCCCACAGCCGGGCTGCGGCCGGGTGCTAAACTGGGCGGATGAGCCTTGTCCTGCCCCTGATGTCCCGGGTTTCGACCCCGAGCAAGCACCTGACCGCCCCCGGACCGGATCGCGCCACCCTGCTGCAGCTGCTGGCCGAGGCGGTGCATGTGCCCGACCACGGCCGCCTGCGGCCCTGGCGCTTCATCCTGATCGAGGGCGCGGCCCGCGACCGCATCGGTGCCGTGCTGTACCGGCGCGTGCGCGAAAGCCTGCCCGAGGCCTCTCCGGCGCGGTTGGACAAGGAACGCACCCGCTTCGCCTACGCGCCCTGCATCGTGGCGGTGGCGCTCGCTCCGGTGCAAGGCCACAAAGTCCCGGAAATCGAGCAGACGCTGTCCGGCGGCGCGCTGTGCATGAACCTGCTGCACGCCGCGCACCAAGCCGGCTTCGGCGCGCAATGGCTGACCGGTTTCGCCGCCTACGACCGCGAGGTGCTGGCGGCGGTCGGCTTGGCCGAGCACGAGTTGCTGCTCGGCTACATCCACATCGGCACCCGCACCGAAATCCCGCCCGAACGCGAACGCCCGGATCCCGCCGGCCTGCTGAGCGTCGCCGCGCCATGAGCCCGCTGTATCTGGTGGATTCCAGCATGTACGTGTTCCGGGCCTGGTTCTCGATGCCCAAGGAGTTCTTCGACGTCGACCAGAACCCGACCAACGCCGTGCAGGGCTTCACCCGCTTCCTGTGCGAACTCATCGAGCGCGAGAAGCCGGAGCGGATCGTGTTCGCCTTCGACGAATCGCTGGACAGCAATTTCCGCAACGAGCTGTATCCGGCCTACAAGGCCAACCGCGATCCGGCGCCGGAAGAGCTCAAGGTCCAATTCGACTACTGCAAGCGCCTGTGCCGCGCGCTCGGCTTCCAAGTACTGGCCGACGGCTACTTTGAAGCCGACGACCTGATCGGCAGTGCGCTGACGCAGGCCCGAACCGAAGGCCGTCCCAGCCTGATCCTGTCGGCCGACAAGGACCTGTCGCAGCTGCTCGGCGAGCACGACGAGCAATGGGACTACGCCAAGAACGTGCGTTGGCGGCTGCCGGGCGTGAAAGCCAAGCACGGCGTGCATGCGCACCAACTGGCCGATTATCTGGGCCTGACCGGCGACGCGGTGGACAACATCCCGGGCGTGCCCGGTATCGGCCCGAAGACCGCGGCCACCCTGCTCGGCCACTTCGGCAGCCTGGATGCGCTGCTCGACCGGCTGGAGGAACTACCCTATCTGCGCCTGCGCTCGGCCGCCATACACGCCCGGACGCTGCACGAACACCGCGACATGGCGCTGCTGAGCCGCAAACTGGCCACCATCCGTTGCGACGTGCCGCTGCCGCAGGAGCGCGGCCTGGGCACCCGCCAGACGTCCGACGGCGACGGCCTGCAGGCCCTGGCCGAACGCCTGCGCCTGGGGCCGCTTACCCGCCGGCGCCTGTTGTCCCTATAATCGGACCATGACCGAACAGCGCGACGAGCACGCAGCCCGCACCGTATACGAAGGTACTTACCTGCGCATGCGGGTGAAGGGCAACTGGGAATACGCCGAACGCACCAAGGGCGGCTCGGCGGTGATCATCATCGCCCGCACGCCGGAAGACAAGATGCTGTTCGTCGAGCAGTTCCGCGTGCCGTTGGGCAAGCCCACCATCGAGATGCCGGCCGGCCTGGTCGGCGACCAGGATGCGGACGACACCTTCGAGCTGGCCGCCCGGCGCGAGCTGCTGGAAGAAACCGGTTGGCGGGCGGACAAGGTCGAAGTGCTGATGGTCGGCCCCAGTTCGGCCGGCATGAGCAACGAACTGATCGCCTTCGCCCGTGCCAGCGGACTGAGCCGCGTGCATGCCGGCGGCGGCGACGAAACGGAAGACATCACCGTGCACGAAGTGCCGGTGGCGGAGGTGCCGCGCTGGCTGGCCGGCAAAATCGCCGAAGGCTACGACATGGACCCCAAGCTGTGGGCCGGGCTGTGGCTACTCGACCGCAACCCGGACGGCTCAGCCGCCCAATAAGGGCGAGACGATCGCGGCGAGCATCGCCGCCAACGCAAGGATTTCGAGCGCCACGCTGAAGCGGAAGCCCAGGCGGATGGCCTGCGCGTGGTAACCGACCATGCCCGGGCTGTGCAACGCCAGCTGCAGCGCCTGCCACTCGGCTCCCTCCTGCCGGAGCGAGCGGTAAGCCAAGGACGGGCGGCCGAGCAGTCGCTGGCGGGCCACGCTCTCCAGATACGGATTGCCGCTGCGGCGCGCGGCATCGACCATCCGGTACCAGTTACGCAGGAACAGCGCGGCGTCGATCACGATCAGCAGGGCGATGAGGTACAACCACGCAACCGGCATCGATCAACCCCGGAACGCGTCGGTGGCGGCCACCAGGGCCGCGGCGTTTTCGGCCTCGAACGCCGAATGCCCGGACTGCGGGGTGATCACCAGCCGCGCCTCCGGCCAAGCCTGGTGCAGGTCCCAGGCGTTCTGCACCGGGCAGACCACATCGTAGCGGCCGTGCACGATGACTCCGGGGATGTGGCGGATGCGCTGGGCGTCGCGTAACAGCTGGTCATCGGCATCGAAGAAGCCCTTGTTGACGAAATAATGGTTCTCGATGCGCGCGAAGCTGAGCGCGAAATGCGGATCCTCGAAGCTGTCGATCGAAGCCGGCTCCGGCACCAGTGTGCTGGTCGCGCCCTCCCACACCGACCAGGTCCGGGCGGCGGCCAGACGCACCTGCTCGTCGTCCGAGGTCAACCGGGCGTGGTAGGCGGCGATGAAATCGCCGCGCTCGGCTTCCGGGATGTGGTCGCGGTAGGCCTGCCAGGCCTCCGGGAACAGGCGGTGCGCGCCGGACTGGTAGAACCACTGCAGTTCCCAACGGCGCAGCATGAAGATGCCGCGCAGCACCAGCTCGGAGACGCGCTCGGGATGGGTTTCGGCATAGGCCAAGGCCAAGGTGGAGCCCCAGCTGCCGCCGAACACCTGCCAGCGCCCGATGCCCAGATGCGCGCGCAGCTTCTCGATGTCGGCGACCAGGTCCCAGGTGGTGTTGTCGACCAGGTCGGCGTGCGGCGTGGAACGCCCGGAGCCGCGCTGGTCGAACAGGATGATGCGGTAGGCCGCCGGATCGTGGAACTGGCGCATCTTGGCGTTGGTGCCGGCGCCGGGACCGCCATGCAGGACCACCACCGGCTTGCCCTCGGGATTGCCGGACTCCTCGAAGTACAGGGTATGGCGGTCGTCGACCGCCAGCATGCCGGTGCGGTAAGGCTCGATATCGGGATAAAGCGTGCGCATGCGGGAATCCTTCGGGCGTGACGGAAGAAGTTTAGCGCATCCCCCCTTGCGCTTGGGGAAAGTTGCGGTATGCTCGGATGCATGGATTCGCCCACGGCACAAACGGCCGCAGTGGGCGCCGGGACGATCAGCCCCCCGGCAGGCCGACTACCCCCTGACGATTCCCGCATGCCGCGCGTGCTGTGCCTGGACGCGCACGGCCATATCCTCAACTGGATGCATTGGCAGGACGCCGCCTGCCTGTACGCGCGCGATGCGGTGTCCTGGACCCTGGGCGAGCCCTGCCTGACCATCCACGGCGGCCGCAACCGGCTGACCGGCGAACAGAGCCTGCTGGAACTGCATCCGATCGTGGCGGCGCGCGGCCACGCCCATGCCCGCAGCCACCTGCCCTCGCCGGCGTTGACCAACACCGCCCTGTTCGCCCGCGACAAGCAGCTCTGTCTGTACTGCGGCAAGGAATGCTCGCGCCACGTGCTGACCCGCGACCACGTGCATCCGGTGTCGCAGGGCGGCCGCGACGTCTGGGAGAACGTGGTCAGCGCCTGCTTCCGCTGCAATTCCAAGAAAGGCGGCCGCACGCCGCAACAGGCCGGCATGCCGCTGCTGGCGGTGCCGTATCGGCCGAGTTGGGTCGAGCACCTGATCCTGTCGAACCGCAACATCCTGGCCGACCAGATGGCCTTCCTGAAGCAGCATCTGCCGAAACATCCGCGCGGCGGCGCATTCGCCATTCAATGAGTTAGCGGGCCTGGACGAACAGCCGCCTTGCCCTGAACCCGCAAGTCAATGACAATATCGGCTTGTCTTTGAGCCGAATCCGATGGACCGCGAACGTTACCCGCTGCTTTCCCGCATCCCGACCCCCGACCTGCTGCGCCAGCTGCCCGAAAGCGAGCTGCCGCAGGTAGCCGAGGAGCTGCGCGCCTACCTGATCGAAACGGTCAGCCAGGTCGGCGGCCATTTCGGCGCCGGCCTGGGCGTGGTCGAGCTGACCGTGGCCCTGCATTACCTGTACGAGACCCCGGCCGACCGTCTGGTCTGGGACGTCGGCCACCAGTGCTATCCGCACAAGATCCTGACCGGCCGCGCGGAAACCATCCACACCGTGAAGAAGAAAGGCGGCGTGGCGCCGTTCCCGCGCCGCGAGGAAAGCCCGTACGACACCTTCGGCGTCGGCCACTCCTCGACCTCGATTTCGGCCGCGCTGGGCATGGCGGTGGCGGCCCAGCGTGAAGGCGACGGCCGGCAGTTCGTGGCGGTCATCGGCGACGGCGCGCTGACCGCGGGCATGGCGTTCGAGGCACTGAACCACGCCGGCGGCATGGAGCCGGAACCGGATTTCCTGGTCATCCTGAACGACAACCAGATGTCGATTTCCGAGAACGTCGGCGCGCTGACCAAGATGCTCGGCCGGGTGATGACCAGCCGCACACTGAACGCGGTGCGCGAAGGCGGCAAGAAGATCCTCGGCGACAAGCACAAGCCGGCCGCGAAATTCGTGCGGCGCTGGGAAGAACACTGGAAGGGCATGTTCGTGCCGTCCACGCTGTTCGAGGAGATGGGCTTCCACTACAACGGGCCGATCGACGGCCACGACCTGCCGGCCCTGTTGCAGGCGCTGAAGACCGCCAAGAGCCTGAAAGGCCCGCAGCTGCTGCATGTGATCACCACCAAAGGCAAGGGCTACGAACGCGCCGAAGGCGACCAGATCGAATACCACGCGGTGTCGCCGTTCGACCCGAGCGTGGGCGTGCAGAAGAAAGGCCCGGGCAAACCGACCTACACCTCGGTGTTCGGCGACTGGCTGTGCGATATGGCCGCCGCCGATACGAAGCTGATGGGCATCACGCCGGCGATGCGCGAAGGCTCCGGTCTGGTGCGCTTCTCGCAGGAATACCCGCTGCGCTACTTCGACACCGCCATCGCCGAGCAGCACGCGGTGACCTTCGCCGCCGGCCTGGCCTGCGAAGGCGCCAAGCCGGTGGTCGCGATCTACTCCAGCTTCCTGCAGCGCGCCTACGACCAGCTGATCCACGACGTGGCCTTGCAGGATCTGGACGTGCTGTTCGCCATCGACCGCGCCGGCCTGGTCGGCCCGGACGGCGCCACCCACGCCGGCAGCTTCGATTTGAGCTTCCTGCGTTGCATCCCGAACATGGTCATCATGGCGCCCTCCGACGAGCGCGAATGCCGGCTGATGCTGAGCACCGGCTACCGTCACCCCGGTCCGGCCGCCGTGCGCTATCCGCGCGGCTCGGGTACCGGCGTGGCGGCCGGCGACGATCTGGCCACGATCGAGATCGGCAAGGCGCGCACCGTGCGCCAAGGCCGCGGACTGGCCATCCTGTGTTTCGGCAGTCCGCTGGCGGCCGCGCACCCGGTGGCCGAGGAACTGGACGCCACCCTGGTGGACATGCGCTTCGTGAAGCCGCTGGACGAGGCCTTGCTGGCCGAACTGGCGAAAGACCACACGCGCTTCGTCACGGTCGAGGACAATGCCGTGATGGGCGGCGCCGGCAGCGCGGTCAGCGAATGGTTCCGCGCGCGCCGCATTGATGCCGACCTGCTGCAGCTCGGCCTGCCCGACCGCTACCAGGAACACGCCAGCCGCGAAGAACTGCTGGCCGAAGCCGGCATCGACCAAGCCGGCATCCATGCCGCCATCGCGGCGCGCTGGCCGTAAATCATTGGTGCGAACCTTGTGTTCGCCGATTGCCATTGAACCGCAGGGGCGAACCTTGTGTTCGCCCATGGCCCGGCCGAAACAGGGCGAACATGAAGTTCGCCCCTACGGAATGCGCCCGATCGTGACCCGGTCGCGGCCTTCCAGGTCGCGCTCGGTGCCGACTTCTTCAAAACCCACATCGGCCAATAGCGAGCGCACCGCCGCGCCTTGGTTCCAGCCGTGTTCAAGCAATAACCAGCCACCGGACAGCAGATGCCGCGGCGCGCCGGCGACGATCGCGCGGAGGTCGTCCAGGCCATCACCGCCGGAAGCCAGCGCCGAGCGCGGCTCGAAGCGCAGATCGCCCTGCACCAGATGCGGATCGGCCGCTTCGATATAGGGCGGATTGCTGGCGATCAATGCGAAGCGGGCGTCGGCCAGCGGCGCGTACCAATCGCCGTGGCGGAATTCGACGTTATGCAGTCCGTGCGCTTCGGCATTGGCGCGCGCCACCGTCAGCGCGCCCGGCGAGGCATCCACCGCCGTCACCCGCGCCTGCGGCCGTTCGCTGGCAATCGCCAAGGCCACGGCGCCCGAGCCGGTACCCAAGTCGAGCACATCGGCGGGTGCGTCCGACGGCAGACGCGCCAACGCCAGTTCCACCAGCAACTCGGTTTCCGGGCGGGGAATCAGGGTATCCGGCGTGACCTGCAGATCCAGCGTCCAAAACCCGCGCCGGCCGGTGAGATAGGCCACCGGCTCGCCGGCGGCCCGGCGGGTCGCCAGACCTTCGAACGCCGCCTGCTGCACGGCGCTCAGGGTGGTATCGCCGAAGGCGTACAGCCAGGTGCGCGGCCTGCCGAGCACATGCGCCATCAGCAACTCGGCATCCGTGCGCGCCAAGCCGCCGGCTTCGGGCTGGCAGGCATGGCGCAGGGCGGTGGCGATGTCGGTCATGGCTGATAGCTTACTCGAATGCAATTGATAGTCTGAATGAATCATAAAATATTATTTGATTCATGACGACAATTGTACATATACTCGCTTCACAGATGCCACGTCCGAGGACTCGACATGAACCTGCGTGACCTGCGTTACTTCATCGCCCTGGCCGAAACCCGCCACTTCGGGCGCGCCGCCGAAGCCTGCTTCGTCAGCCAGCCGACATTGTCGACGCAACTGAAGAAGCTCGAGGAAGAACTGGGCATGCCGCTGTTCGAGCGCGCGCCGCGCAACGTGCTGTTGACTCCGGCCGGCGAGCAGATCCTGGAGCACGCCCGGCAGGCCTTGGCGCATGTCAGCCAGATGCAGGAAATCGCCCGCCACACCAAGGATCCGGAATCGGCCTCGGTGCGGCTGGGCATCTTCCCGACGCTGGCGCCGTACCTGCTGCCGCACGTGGTACCGAAGATCCGTCAGCGCTTCCCGCACCTGGAACTGCTGCTGGTGGAGGAGAAGACCGAAACCCTGATCCTGCAACTGCGCAACGGCCTGATCGACGCCGCCGTACTGGCCGAACCGGTGGCCGACGAGCACTTCGACTCGATGCACCTGTTCACCGAACCGTTCGTGCTCGCTTTGCCGGAGAAGCATCCGCTCAGCCGGCAACGCACGCTCGGCATGGGCGAGCTGGAACAGCAGCATCTGCTGCTGCTGGAGGACGGCCACTGCCTGCGCGACCAGGCCCTGGCGGTCTGCGGTCTGTCCGGCGCCAGCGAGAAGGAAGGCTTCCGCGCCACCAGCCTGGAGACCCTGCGCCAAATGGTGGCGGCCGGCGTCGGCATCACCCTGCTGCCGATGCTGGCGGTGCAGCCGCCGGTGCCGGAATCGCCGCATATCCGGCTGATGCCGTTCCGCGACCCGGCGCCGACGCGGCGGATCTCGCTGTATTGGCGCAAGAGCTCGGTGCGCGCCGGCTTCCTGACCGCCATCGGCGAGCAGATCGCTGATCTGCCGAAATCGCTGTTCGAGATGAAACCCCGAAAGGCGGCCTGAACCGGTTAAAATGGGCGTTTTCGACGAATCGAACGCGCGCATGAACGCCCCCGACCCGAACACCGCTCCCGAGAAGAACGACTTCATCCGCCAGATCGTCCGCGACGACCTGGCCTCGGGCAAGCACAGCCGCATCCGCACCCGCTTCCCGCCGGAGCCGAACGGCTACCTGCACATCGGCCACGCCAAGAGCATCTGCCTGAACTTCGGCATCGGCCGCGAGTTCGGCGGCCTGGTCAACCTGCGCTTCGACGACACCAATCCGAGCAAGGAGGACTTGGAGTTCGTCGAGTCGATCCAGGAGGACGTGCGCTGGCTGGGCTTCGAATGGGACGAGCTGCGCCACGCCTCCGACTACTTCGAGGTGTTCTACCGCAGCGCGATCAAGCTGATCGAGGACGGCAAGGCCTATGTCTGCGACCTGAGCGCCGAGGACGTGCGCGAATACCGCGGCACCCTGACCCAACCCGGCCGGCCCTCGCCCTACCGCGACCGCCCGGTGGCCGAGAACCTCGACCTGTTCCGGCGCATGCGCGCCGGCGAATTCGCCGACGGATCGCGCACCCTGCGCGCCAAAATCGACATGGCCAGCGGCAACATCAACATGCGCGATCCGGCGCTGTACCGCATCCGCAAGGTGCCGCACCAGAACACTGGCGACGCCTGGCCGATCTACCCGATGTACGACTACGCGCACTGCATCTCGGACGCGCTGGAAGGCATCACCCATTCGCTGTGCACGCTGGAATTCGAAGACCACCGGCCGCTGTACGACTGGTGCGTGGATAACGTCGACCTGCCGAACCACCCGGACCTGTGGCAACCGCTGGTCGAGGCCGGCTTCGACGCGCCGGTGGCCAAGCCGCGCCAGATCGAATTCTCGCGCCTGAACATCAACTACACGGTGATGAGCAAGCGCAAGCTGCTGGCGCTGGTCAGCGACGGCCTGGTGGCCGGCTGGGACGACCCGCGCATGCCGACGCTGTCCGGCCTGCGCCGCCGCGGCTACCCGCCGGCGGCGCTGCGCCTGTTCGCCGACCGCATCGGCATCAGCAAGCAGAACTCGGTGATCGACTTCTCGGTGCTGGAGAACTGCGTGCGCGACGTGCTCGACGCCGAGGCCGAACGCCGCATGGCGGTGCTCGATCCGCTCAAGCTGGTGATCGAGAACCTGCCGGAAGGCCATGCCGAGACCCTGGAGTTCGGCAACCACCCGAAGAACGAGGTCGCTGGCAAACGCGCGGTGCCGTTCAGCCGCGAGATCTGGATCGAGCGCGAGGACTTCATGGAAACGCCGGTCAAGGACTTCCACCGTCTGGTTCCGGGCGGCGAAGTGCGCCTGCGCGGCGTCGGCATCGTCAAATGCGTCGGCGTGTTGAAGGACGGCGAGACGGTGCGCGAACTGCGCGGCCAGCTCGACCTCGATTCGCGGCCGGGCATGGAAGGCGCCAAGCGCAAGGTCAAAGGCACCATCCATTGGGTCTGCGCCAAAGCCGGCGTGCCGGCCGAAGTGCGCCTGTACGACCGCCTGTTCACCGTCGCCGACCCGGACAACGACGAGGGCGGCAAAAGCTACCGCGATTACCTGAACCCGGACTCGATCCGCATCGTGCGCGCCATGCTCGAGCCGGCGGCCTGCGCCGCCGCGCCGGAACAGAGCTTCCAGTTCGAACGCAACGGCTACTTCACCGCCGACCGCCACGACCACCGTCCGGGCGCGCCGGTATTCAACCGCAGCGTGACCCTGCGCGACACCTGGAGCGCGAAGTAATGGCGGCGCGGCGGCCATGGCCGCTGGCGGTTTCCTTTGCCGCCTTCGCGGCGGTGATGGCGCTCTGGTATCTGCCGGGCATGCCGCACTTTCCCTGGCGCGGCGGCTTGGTGGCCGCGGCGGTATTGGCCGTGACTTGGCTGGAATGCGGCAGCCTGAAGCCGCTCGGCCTGAACTTTCCCTGGCCGAAGCGGACGCTGTGGTATGCCGTGTTGGTATGGCTGGCGCTGGAGACCGCGATGGATTTCGTGGTCCAGCCCGCGATCGTGCGCCTGACCGGCGAAGCGACCGATTACTCCGCCTTCGCGGCCCTGGCCGGAAATACGCCGACCACGCTGCGTTATCTGGCCGGCATGTGGCTGAGCGCCGCCGTGGCGGAAGAACTGTTCTATCGCGGCCATGTGTTCCGCATGGTCGAACGCGTCGGCCGGCCGGGCGTGCTGCGCAATCTGGCCGCCGTCATCGTCAGCGCACTGCTGTTCGCGGCGCCGCACGCGTACCAAGGCCTGTCCGGGCTGATCGCCACCTTCGCGTTCGGTCTGGCGTTCGCCGTCGTGTTTTTGTCGGTGCGCCGCAACCTGTGGGTCGTCATCCTGGCACACGGCTTCGTCGATACCCTGTTCCTGACGCTTGCCTATGCCGGCAAGCTGTCCTGGTACCCCTGAGGATTCCGCCATGCTGTACGCCCAAGTCCATCTGACCCTGCCGGCCTGGGTGCATAGCGAAATCGCGTCGGATGCGCTCTATCCCGACGACGCCTCGCGCATGACGTTGGCGGTGCGCCTGTCGGAACTGAACGTGCGCGAGCAGAGCGGCGGTCCGTTCGGCGCCGCGCTGTTCTCCGATGACGGCCGGTTGCTCGGCGTCGGCGTGAACCGGGTGATTCCCAGCAACTGCTCGGTGGCGCATGCCGAAATGATGGCCTTCGCCACCGCGCAGCAACGCCTGCAGCAGTTCCGGCTGAACCAATCCGGCCGGCGCGTGATCCTGGCCACCTCCTCGCAACCCTGCGCGATGTGCTACGGCGCCTCATTCTGGGCCGGTATCGACGAAATCCTGATCGGCGCCCGCGCCGACGACGTGCAGACGCTGGCCGGCTTCGACGAAGGCCCGCTGCCGGCCGACTGGGCCGGCGAGTGGGAAAAACGCGGCATCGCGGTCAAACGCGACCTGCTGCGCGACGAAGCCTGCGCGGTGCTGAAGCGCTACGGGGAATCCGGCCTTGTCTACTGAAGGCCTGCTGGCCTATTGCCGCCCCGGCTTCGAGCCGGACCTGGCCGCTGAACTGAGCTGGCACGCGGCGCAGAAGGGCCTGCCGGTGTACGCCAAGACCCAGAAGAACAGCGCCTACGTGCTGCTGCTCGGCGCGCCGCGCGAACAGCTGGCCGAGGCGATTCCCTACCGCGAGCTGATCTTCGCCCGCCAGAAATACGCCCTGATCGACGAACTGCAGGGCTTGGACGTGCAGGACCGCATCACGCCGGTGCTTGCCGCGCTCGGCGGCAAGGGCCGCTACGGCGAACTGTCGGTGGAGACGCCCGACTCCGACGACGCGCGGCAGTTGACCGGCCTGGCCAAGGCCTTCGGCAACGCCTTGCGGCCCGCTCTGCGCCAGCGCGGCCTGCTCACCGACAAACCGAATCCGAAGCTGCCGACCCTGCACGTGGCCTTCGTCGGCAACAACCACCTGCTGCTGGCCAGCTCGACCGAAAGCGACCGCGCGCCCTGGCCGATGGGCATCCCGCGCCTGAAGCAGGACCCGCGCGCGCCCAGCCGCTCGGCGATGAAGCTGGACGAGGCCATCCTGTGCCTGATGACGCCGGCCGAGCGCATGGACCTGATCGCGCCCGGCATGCAGGCCGCCGACCTGGGCGCCGCGCCCGGCGGCTGGAGCTGGGTACTGGCCAAACACCAGTTACAGGTCAGCGCCATCGACAACGGCCCGCTGAACGCCGATGCGCTGGCCACCGGACTGATCGAGCATATCCGCGCCGACGGCTTCCACTGGCAGCCGCCGCGCCCGATCGACTGGATGGTGTGCGACATGGTGGAGACGCCGAGCAAGGTCGCGCGCCGCATGGCGCAGTGGTTCGCCAACGGCTGGTGCCGCAACGCCATCTTCAACCTGAAGCTGCCGATGAAAAAGCGCTGGGAAGAGACCGCGCTCTGCCTCGAGCTGTTCCGCGACCAGTGCGGCAAGCCGATGCGGATCCGCGCCAAGCAGCTGTACCACGACCGCGAGGAAATCACCGTGTTCGCGCGCCTCGACAGAAAATAAGACCACACACCGGAACGACACCCCATGACCGACGACATCCGAATCCAGCGCACCGCGCAATCCAAACTCGGACAGGTGGATTGGAACCACCTGCCCTTCGGCCGCATCTTCTCCGACCACATGCTGGTGATGGGTTACGCCGACGGCGTCTGGCGGACGCCGGAAATAGTGCCGTACGGCCCGATCAGCATGCAGCCCTGCAACGCCACCCTGCACTACGGCCAGACCATTTTCGAAGGCATGAAGGCGATCCGTGCCACAGACGGCCGCATCACCCTGTTCCGCCCGGAATTGAACGCGCGCCGCTTCAACGAAAGCTGCCAACGCCTATGCATGCCGGGCATCGACGAAACGCGCTTCATCGAGCTGGTCAAGGCTTTCGTGCACTTCGAACGCGACTGGGTTCCGGCCTCTGCCGAGTCCTCGCTGTACCTGCGGCCGTTCCTGTTCGCCACCGATGAACTACTGGGCGTGCGGCCGTCTGAGACCTACAAATTCATGATCATCGCCTGTCCGGCCGGCGCCTATTACGCCAAGCCGGTGTCGGTGAAGATCGAAGAGCACTACACCCGCGCCGCCGAGGGCGGCACCGGCCGCGCCAAGACCGCCGGCAACTACGCCGCCTCGCTGCTGCCCACCAAGCTGGCGCACGACGAAGGCTTCGACCAGCTGATCTGGACCGACGGCAGGGCGCACCGCTACATCGAGGAGTCCGGCACCATGAACCTGGTGCTGGTGATCGACGGCGTAATCCTGACCCCGTCCGAGGATTCCGACACCATCCTGCGCAGCGTGGTGAAGCGCTCGGTGGTGGATTTGGCCAAGCACTGGGGCTTGCCGGTCGAGGAACGTCGGATATCGGTCGAGGAGCTGGTCGCCGCCATCCGCGACGGCCGCCTGCAGGACGCGTTCGGGGCCGGCACCGCCGCCACCATCGCGCCGATCGCCGAGATCGGCTTCCGCGGCGAGCGCTTCACGCTGCCGGCGGTGGAAACGCGCACGGTATCGACGCGCATCAAGGCCTATCTGGACGGCATCAAGTCCGGCAGCGTCGCCGACGAACTGGGCTGGTGCGTAGAAGTCTGAGCGCTTTGATTGCGGGCAATCATTCCGGCGCGGAAGGCTCCACATAGGGCTTTCCGCCGGGAACCAACGCGGAGTGTTCGCGCCGGGAGCGGAACAACGGATAGAACATTTCAACCCACCAGCGCTCCTTGCCGAACAGCTGGTCGTCGCGCAATCCGATCTGCGCCGGATATTGCCGGGTGATGTAGGCCGTACCGAACAGCACATCCCACAAAAACAGCAGATTGCCGAAGTTGCCGGTGTAGTAGCCGATGCCGTCGTTGAACATGGCATGGTGGGCGTAGTGCGTACTGGGCGTCGACACGGTGCGCTGCACCAGCCACATCAGCGGCGAAAGCGCCCGGATTCGGTAAAGCGGCGCATCCCATTTCACCGCCGAATGGGCCCCGGTGATGACCGCCAGCTTGATCACGATGTAGACCAGATACACGTCCGCGAAGCCGAGATAGATGAGCGCGCCGGATATCCACAAGCCCGGCATGGCCAGGTAATAGAAGAAGTTGTTGCGGTAGATGATGCGCGCGCTCATGTACTGCGCGCTGTGGTGCGCGCGGTGCAACGGCCACAGCAGCGGCGAGTGCGACGCCCGGTGCCACCAGTACTGGGTCATGTCGTCGCCGACCAGCAGAATCACGGCCATGGCGTACCAGGGCAAGCCTGCCCACGCGTTCTGGTATTCAGGCGCCCAAGCCAGTCCGGCCTGCTGCACCAGCCAGAAGATGAAGGGTTGCGTGAATCCGGCGAGCAGCGCGAGGCAGAGCATGTCGAGGATGTTGTCGCCCCGGCTGGCATTCATGCCCCGGGCTTTTCCGAGAACGAATTCGAGCAGGATGAAGCCGGCGAACAGCGAGAAAAGCATGATGTTCTGGAGGTTGGACATCGGCGTTCTGCACTCAGGTGGATTTGACCGGAAGCCCCCACTTCCCCCCGGATTGTTGATGATTTCCGGTATCCCGTCAAATCCCCGCGGCGATCCGTGCCATGGCGTTCTTGACCGGCGACAAGCTGTCGGCGAGGCCGAGCAGGTGGCCGCGCACCAGGCTCAGCGCCATGTGCCCGTTGGAGAACAATCGGTTGATGTTCTCGAACGCGTATGCCGCCACCGCGTTCTCGGAATGGCGGGTGCGCGCCCAGCGTTGCAGCCGGTGCAGATCGAGCGCATCGCCACGGGCTTTGGCCGCCTGCAAGGCGTCGCGCAGCGACGACACGTCGCGCAGGCCGAGGTTCACGCCCTGGCCGGCCAGCGGATGCACGGCGTGCGCGGCGTCGCCGAGCAGCAACACGCGGCCTTTCAGGGTGTCTTCGGCCAAGCGCCGGCGCAGCGGGAACGCCGCCCGCGCCGACAGCAACCGGGTGGCGCCCAAGGTGCCGGCGAAGGCTGAATCCAGCGCGCGGCAGAATGCCTCCGGCGCCAGCGCCAGCATCTCGTCGGCGCGCGCTTCCGGCAGGCTCCAGACGATCGAACAACGGCGCTCGCCGAACGGCAGGAAGGCCAATGGTCCGGTGCTCAGGAAACGCTGCCAAGCGGTATGCCGGTGCGGCAGTTCGGTTTCCAGGAACGCCACCACGCCTTTCTGCCGGTAATCGTGTTCGGACACGCCGATGCCGAGCAATTGCCGCACCTTGGAGGCGGCGCCGTCGGCGCCGAATGCCACGCGCGCGCTGAATTCCGCGCCGCCGGCCAAGCGGACATGCACGCATTCCAAGCCGTTGTCGAGCGCGGCCAGGCGCTCCGGACAATGGCGGCGGATGCCCGGCTCGCGGCAGACCGCCTGCCAGAGCACATCCACCAGCAGGTCGTTTTCCACGATATGGCCCAGATGGCCGCGGCCGAGCTCGCCGGCGTGAAAGCGCAGCGGGCTGGCCTGCACTTCGTCGAATACGGTCATCGCGGCGTACGGGTAGGCGCGCCGGGCGGCGATGTCGGGCCAGAGGCCGAACGACGCCAGCAGCGCCTCGTTGTCGAGCGCCAGCGCATACACCCGCAGATCCGGCGTTTCGGCATTCCAGGCTTTCAGTTCGTGCGCTTCCACCAACGCTACCTGCAGGCCCTGGCGCGCGGCCATCAGCGCGGCGGCTAGGCCGACCACGCCGCCGCCGATCACGGCGACATCGACATCGGTGCGTGTCATACAACGTCCTCGAATATGGTTTGGCCGCGGTAGCCCATGGCGCCGCTGACCAGGCCGGAGGCCAAGCCGGGCGCGGCGCCGAGCAGGGACAGGCCAAGCGAGCGCAACAGATGCATCGGCAGGCCGGTATTGGCGGTCAACCGCGCCAGACCGTCGCTGAATGCCAGGGTGCGTTCGCGGTCTTCGCGCCGGCTGTCGGCGTAACGCCGGCCCAGATCGGCATCGATGCCGCCCTCGCGCAGCACCTGCACCAGGCTCAGCGCGTCGCGCAGGCCAAGGTTGAAGCCCTGCGCGCCGATCGGGTGGATGGTCTGCGCGGCGTTGCCCATCAGCAGCAGCGGGCCGGCATGCAGGCGTTCGGCCAATACCCGCACCAACGGATAGCGCGCCCGCGCGCCCGCGGCCAGGAAACGGCCGGCGCGCCAACCGAAGCGCGATTGCAGATACTCGACATACGCGGCATCCGGCACTGCGGCCACGGCATCGGCCTCCGCCCGGTCGACCGCGCAGATCGAGCCGTAGCGGCCCTCGGCCATCGGCAATAGGGCTACCGGCCCCTGCGCGCTGAAGCGCTCGTAGGCGGTGCCGTCGGACGCGCGCTCGGCCTGCAGCGAGCAGACGAACAGGGTTTGACCGTAATCGTGCTCGAGCGTGCCGATGCCGGCGGCTTGGCGCAGGAACGAGCGGGTGCCGTCGGCGGCGACCACGCAGCGGGCCCGGATGACCGATTCACCGTCCGCAGTGCGCACGCGCAGTTCGGCGCCGGCTGCGTTCGGGGCATACGCCACCACCTCGGCCGGACACAAGCGGCGGATGGCCGGCAATTCGGCGACCCGCCGCGCCAGGGCGTGCCCGAGATCCTGGGCCAGCACCACGCCGCCGAAGCCGGCATGGCCGAACTCGGCGGCCTCCAGCAGGATGCGGCCGAAATCGCCGACCCGGCTGACGTGGATGCGCGCGATGGGCGTCGGCGGCACCGCCAGCTTCGGCAGCACGCCCAAACCCGACAGCGCCTTCAACGACCGTTGCGCCAAGGCCAGCTTGCGTTGGTCGAACCCGGCCGGCGCCTGCGGCGAGTCAGCGGCCTCGACCAGGACCACCGACAGCCCGCTGCCGGCCAGGGCACAGGCCAGGCTGGAGCCGACCAGGCCGCCGCCGACGATGGCGATGTCCGGGTTTTCGGGGAGCGGTGTGGCCACGGGGACTCTCAGGGCGGAACGGATAAGGTATTCTATTACCGATCGCATTTTCCCGCCTCGAGAACCGCATGAGCAACCGTCCCTTCGCCCTCAACCTCACCGTGCTGGCCGGCATGATCCTGGCCGTGGCGCTGACCCGACTGATCCCGCACCCGCCGAACTTCTCGCCGGTCGAGGCCATGGCGCTGTTCGGCGGCGCCTATTTCGCCCGCCGCGGCCTGGCCGTGCTGGTGCCGCTGGCGGCGCTGTTCGTATCCGACCTGGCGCTGGGCCTGATGATGGGTGGCGAGTATTTCCAGTATTTCGTGTCGGCCGGTTTCCTGCTGGTGTACGCCACCATCGCCGTGCTGGCGGTGATGGGCTTCGGGCTGCGCGGCCGCGTGTCCGCCGCGCGCGTGGCCGGCTACGGCACGGCCGGTTCGCTGCTGTTCTTCGCGATCACCAACTTCGGTTCCTGGCTGGGCTCGGCGATGTATCCGCAGACCGCCGCCGGCTTGGCCGCCGCCTACGTGGCCGGCCTGCCGTTCCTGGGCAACGGCCTGCTCGGCACCCTGTTCTATTCGCTGCTGCTGTTCGGCGGCTATGAGCTGCTGAAGCAGCGCCTGCCGGCCCTGCGCGCGCAGTCCGCCTGATGGGCAACCGGCTGTCCAAGATCTACACCAAGACCGGCGACGACGGCACCACCGGCTTGGGCGACGGCACGCGCGTCTCCAAGGATTCCGCGCGCGTCAGCGCCTACGGTACGGTCGACGAAGCCAACTCGGCCATCGGTCTGGTGCTGGCCTGCGAACTGCCCGATGAGGTGCGCGGCCTGTTGGTCTCAGTGCAGCACCACCTGTTCGATCTGGGCGGCGAATTGTGCATTCCCGGCCACGCCGCCATCTTCGAAGCCGACATCGAGGATCTGGAACGCCATCTGGACGCATTCAACGCCGATTTGCCGGCGCTCAAGGACTTCATCCTGCCCGGCGGCGGTCTGGCCGCCAGCCACTGCCATCTGGCGCGCACCATCTGCCGGCGCGCCGAACGCGAGACGGTCACGCTGTCGCGCCACGACGCCGTGCGGCCGGAAGCGATCCGCTACCTGAACCGCCTGTCCGACCTGCTGTTCGTGTTGGCGCGCGTGCTGGCCCGCGCCAGCGGCCACGGCGAAGTGCTGTGGCGGCATGACCGCCGCAAGGCCTAAGCCGGACGGAAATCCAGCGCCGCGGAATTGATGCAGTAGCGCAGCCCGGTCGGTGGCGGGCCATCGGGGAACACATGGCCCAGATGCGAATCGCAACCGGCGCAGCAGACCTCGATACGGCGCATGCCGTGCGAAACGTCTTCCTTCAGGCGCAGGCATTGCGCGTCCACCGGCTGGAAATAACTCGGCCAACCGCTGCCGGAATCGAACTTGGCTTCGGAACCGAACAACGCGCGTTCGCAGGCCACGCAATGGTAGACACCGGCGGCGTGATGGTCCCAATACTTGCCGGTGAACGGCGGCTCGGTCGCCGAACAGCGGCAGACCGCGTATTGCTCGGGCGTCAATCGGCGCCGCCAGGCGTCGTCCGGCAAGTCCTCGACGGCCATGGATCTCTCCTGACTTCTGGTTGCTGACGGGGTAAGATAACGCATATTTCCCGATGGGGCCCCGCGTGCGCCACAGCCAACTTTTCCTCGCCTGCCTGGCGCTCCTGGCCGCCGGCCGTAGCCACGCCCAGACCGCGGCCGACGCCACCGTCTGGCCGCAATGCGCCAACCCCGAAAGCCTGCCGCTATTCCAGCCCCTGGGCGCGGAAACCGGTACCGCGGACGGCGCCACCGAAATCAGTTCGGAGACCTTCGATATCGGCAAGGTCGGCGAGTCGGTGTTCGAGGGCGGTGTGGAAATGCGCCGCGGCGCGGAATGGCTGGGCACCGGCAGCCTGCGCTACGACCACGCCACCGGCGGCTACGTCACCGCCGGCGGCGTGCGCTTCCAGAACGCCGGGATGCGGATGACCGCGGAAACCGCGACCGGCAACGACAAGGCCGGCACCTTGGAAATGGGCGGCCTGCACTACCAGTTCCACGCCGGCAACGGCAACGGCAGCGCGGCCAAGGTCGCGGTGCAGGGCAAAGAAAGCCTGCTCAGCCAAGCCGACTTCTCGACCTGTCCGGCGAACGACAAACAATGGCAATTCATCGCCGACGAAATCGCCATCGACGAGGGCGCCAGCAAAGGCACCGCGCGCAACGTGCGCCTGCAGATCGGCAAGGTGCCGGTGTTCTGGCTGCCGGTCATGCGCTTCCCGACCGACAGCGCCCGCGCCAGCGGCGTGCTGGCGCCGCGGATCGGGCAGGACGGGCTGAACGGCCTCGACCTGTCCTTGCCGGTGTACCTGAACCTGGCGCCCAACTACGACGCGACCCTGACCCCGCGCTATTTCAGCGAACGCGGCTTCATGCTGGGCAGCGAATTCCGTTACCTGTTCGACCGCAACCAGGGCGAGTTCGACGCCACCTACCTGCCGGGCGACGACATCCGCGGCGGCGACCGCTACCTGATGTCCTGGCGGCACTTCACCGCGATGAGCGGCGCCTGGCACTTCCGCAGCGAACTGAACCGGGCCAGCGACGAATTCTATTTCTCCGACTTCGGCGAAACCATCCGCGAAACCTCGACCGCCCTGCTGCAGAGCCAAGCCGGCTTCTACGGCCGCGGCAAATACTGGAACCTGGAGCTGAGCGCGTCGAACTGGGAGATCGCCAACCCGACCCAACTGCCCGGCTCGGAACCCTACCGCCGGCTGCCGCGACTGGCCTTGCACGGCAGCAAACCGTTGCGGCCCTGGCTGGAGGCCGGTCTGAGCGCCGAAGCGGTGGCATTCCAGCACGACCAGCTGCAGGACGGACGCCGCCTGGACGTCTCGCCGTTCGTGAAGTTCCCGGTCAAAGGCGCGTTCTGGTACGCCACGCCCAACGTCAGCTGGCGGCAGACCGAATACTGGATCGACGAGGATCCCGCCGACCCCGGCGCGGCCACGCGCCTGTCGCGCGGCATGGGCATCGTCAGCCTGGACGCCGGTGCCTATTTCGAACGGCCCGTGGCCTTGGCCGGCGAAGGCTTCATCCAAACATTGGAACCGCGCCTGTTCTATCTCAACGTGCCGTACCGGGACCAAAGCGCCATCCCCGCCTTCGACACCCAACCGCTGACCTTCATGTGGCCGTCGCTGTTCCGCGAGAACCGTTACGGCGGCGCCGACCGCCAGGCCGACGCCGACCAGCTGACCCTCGCGCTCACCAGCCGGTTCATGAGCACCGAGACCGGCAAGGAGCGGATGAACTTCAGCCTCGGGCGGATCACTTATTTCGAAACGCCGAGGGTATACCTGCCCGGCGAGGCGCCGTTGCCGGCCGACGGCTCGGCTTGGGTCGCGGAAGCGAACGTGCGCTTGAGCGATGAATGGCAGATCGGTCTGACCCAGCACTGGAACCCGGCCGACCGCAGCACCGAGCTGTCCTCGCTGCGCGGCTACTGGTCGCTGCCCGGCGGCCTGCAACTCAACGCCGGCTACCGCTACCGGGCCGGGTTCGCGGAACAAACCGACTTCGCCTTTGTCGTACCGGTGGGCGAACGTTGGCGCGTGCTCGGCCGCTGGGATTACTCCCTGCGCGACGACCGCAACCTGGAGTCGCTGCTGGGACTGGAATGGCGGAGCTGCTGTCTGGCGTTCCGGGTGTTCGGCCGGAAATACATCCGCAGCTTCGACAGCCGCGAGAACGTGGGCGTGTTCCTGGAGCTCGAGCTGAACGGCCTGGGCCGGATCGGCAGCAAGCCGGAACTGTTCCGCGATAATGGTATCCTAGCGTATTGATGCAACACCCCGAATCCCGACCCTTTCCGGAGCGCTCCATGTCCGTCGCACGCAACTCCCTGGCTCTATGCCTGCTCCTGACCGGCCTGCTTCCCGCCGGCCAAGCCGCCGCCCAGGATGCCGCTCCGGCCACCATGGCCCTCGACAGCATCGCCGCGGTGGTCGACGAGGACGTCATCCTGCGCAGCGAGCTCGACCGTGCGGTCGCCAACATCAAGGCCCAGTACGCCGGCCGCCAGGGCCAGCTGCCGCCGGACAACGTGCTGGAGCGCCAGGTGCTGGAACGCCTGATCCTGCAGCGTCTGCAGGTCAACCGCGCCCGGGAAATCGGCATTCGGGTGTCCGACGCCGAACTGAACCAGGTGATCCAGAGCATCGCCTCCTCCAACAAGATGACGCCCGAACAGTTCCAACAGCGTCTGGCCCAGGAGGGGCTGGCGTTCGATGACTACCGCAACAACCTGCGTGACGAGCTGCTGCAGCAGCGCCTGCGCCAAAGCTACGTGCAAAGCCGCGTGCAGGTCAGCGAGAGCGAGATCGAGCAGTTCGTTGCGGCGCAGCAGGCCGCCGGCCCGGAAGTGCGCCTGGCCAACCTGCTGGTGGCCTTGCCGGAAAGCCCGAGCGCCGAGCAGGTCGCCACCGCCAAGCGCAAGATCGACGGCATCCGCGAGCTGGTGGCCAAAGGCGAAATGACCTTCCAGGCCGCCGCGATCCGTTATTCCGACGCGCAGAACGCGCTCGACGGCGGTGAAATCGGCTGGCGCGGCTTCGATGCCATCCCGCCCCAGTACACCGCCATGATCTCGGCCATGAAGCCGGGTGAGGTTTCGCAGCCGATGCGCGGCCCGAACGGTTATCAGCTGATCCAGCTGGTCGAGGTCCGCGACGCCGCCGCCGTGGCCGAAGTCACCCAGTACCGCGCCCAAGCCATCCTGATCGACCCGAACAGCGTCGGCGGCAACGAAGTGGCGCGCCAACGCGCGGAAGAGCTGCGCGCGCGCCTGGCCAAAGGCGAGGACATGACCGCGCTGGCCAAAGAGTTCTCCAGCCCCGACCTGAACGCCGAAACCGGCGGCATCCTCGATTGGTTCACCCAGAACCAGTGGGGCAGCCAGATCGGCGGCCAGATGACCGCCCTGAAGGACGGCGAAATCTCGCCGGTGGTCGAAAGCGACGCCGGCTACCTGATCGTCAAGCGCCTGGGCCAGCGCAGCACCGACGCCAACGCCGAGGCCAAACGCCAAAAGGCGCGCGAAACCATCGGCCAGCGCAAGGCGGAAGAAGAGTACGAGCGCTTCATGCGCCAGCTGCGCTCGGAAGCGTTCGTCGAGTCCCGTCTGCCGCAAGTCTGATGGCCAAGCGTCCGCGCCTGGCCGTCGTCCCGGGCGACCCCGCCGGCATCGGGCCGGAACTCTGCGTCCGGCTCGCGCAGCGCGAACCCGACGCCGAGCTCACCGTGCTGGCCGATCCGGCCGTGTTGTCGGCCGCGGCCGACGCCATCGGCCTGCCGTTGCGCTGCAAAGCGCCGGGCGAGTCCTGCGGCGTCGGCGAACTCGCCGTCATGCAGATCCCCGTTCCGCATCCGGTGCGCTTCGGCGCGCTCGAACCGGCCAATTCCGCGACCGTGATTGCCGCCCTGCGGCGCGCCGGCGAAGGTTGCCTGCGCGGCGAGTTCGACGGCCTGGTGACCGGCCCCGTGCACAAGGCGGCGGTCAACGCCGCCGGCATCGCCTATACCGGCACCACCGAACTGTTGGCCGAGCAGGCCGGCGCCGAGGTGGTGATGATGTTGGCCAACGAACATCTGCGGGTCGCATTGGCGACCACCCACCTGCCGCTACGCGCCGTCCCCGACGCGGTTACCCCGGCGCTGCTGGAGCGCGTGCTGCGCATCACCCGCGACGCCCTGCAGGCGCAGTTCGGCATCACCGACCCGGACATCCATGTGCTGGGCCTGAATCCGCACGCCGGCGAACAGGGCGTACTCGGGCGCGAGGAAATCGAGGTCATCGCGCCGGTACTCGAGCGCCTGCGCGCCGAAGGCTTCCGGCTGCAGGGCCCGTTGCCGGCCGACACCGCGTTCCTGCCGGCGCGCCTGGCGCAGGCCGACGCGGTGCTGGCCATGTACCACGACCAGGGCCTGCCGGTGCTGAAATACAGCGGTTTCGAACAAGCCGTCAACATCACCCTCGGCCTGCCCTACCCGCGCGTGGCGGTTGACCACGGCACCGCGCTGGAGCTGGCCGGCAAAGGCGTCGCCAACGACGGCAGCCTGCGGCAGGCGGTGCGCCTGTGCCGACGGCTGGCGCAGGGAGGAAACAACGCATGAGCCATTTCAAGGCGCCGCCGAAGAAGAACCTCGGCCAACACTTCCTGACCGACCGCGGCATCATCGAGCACATCGTGCACGCGGTCGACCCGCGCCCGGGCGACAACCTGGTGGAAATCGGCCCGGGCCAGGGCGCCATCACCTTCCCGCTATTGAAGAAGCACGGCAAGCTGACCGTGATCGAATTCGACCGCGACCTGATCACGCCGCTGAGCGAGGCCGCACACGGCGTCGGCGAGCTCACCATCGTGCACAAGGACGTGTTGCAGGTCGATTTCGACAAGTTGGCCGGCGAGGGCCGCATCCGTCTGGTCGGCAACCTGCCCTACAACATCTCCACGCCGATCCTGTTCCATGTGCTCGAGCACTGCCTGCACGTGCGCGACATGCATTTCATGCTGCAGAAGGAAGTGGTCGACCGCATGGCCGCCGCCCCGGGCAGCAAGGTGTACGGCCGCCTCAGCGTAATGCTGCAGGCGGTGTGCGAGGTGACGCCGCTGTTCGACGTGCCGCCGCAGAGCTTCAATCCGCCGCCGAAAGTGGACTCGGCGGTGGTGCGCCTGGTGCCGCGCGACCCGGCCGGCATCGGCATCCGCGACCACGCCCTGTTCGAGGCGGTGGTGCGCGACGCCTTCGCCCAGCGCCGCAAGACCCTGCGCAACGCGCTCGGCAAACTGTGCACGGCCGAGCAGCTGCAGGCGGTCGGCATCAAGCCGGAAATCCGCGCCGAACAGCTGCCGGTCGCGGACTTCATCCGCCTGACCAATCATCTGGCCGCCGGCGGCTGAACGCCCGGGCCCGAGCCCGCCGGGGGACGGCGCGCTATAATGGCCGGGACTGGAATTTTGGAACACCCCCATGACGACGTATGCCATCGGCGACCTGCAGGGTTGCTATGACGTGCTCGCGCGCCTGCTCGAACATATCCGCTTCGATCCGTCCCGGGACCATCTGTGGTTCTGCGGCGATCTGGTCAACCGCGGCGGGCAGTCGCTGGAGACCCTGAAGCTGGTGCATTCCCTGCGCGAGCGCAGCACCGTGGTGCTCGGCAACCACGACATGTCGCTGCTGGCCATCGCGCACCGCAGCGAGGCCGACCAGCACAAGGTCAACCCTGACCTGCACCGCGTGCTGTTCGCGCCCGAGCGCGACGAACTGATCGGCTGGCTCAAGCACCAGAAGCTGCTGCACGTCGACGAATCGCTGGGCTTCGCCATGGTGCACGCCGGGCTGTCGCCGAAATGGACGCTGAAGATGGCGCAGGCGCGCGCCGCCGAAGTCGAGCGCATCCTGCAGGGCGAACAGGCCGGCCGCTACCTGAAGGCGATGTACGGCAACCAGCCGGGCTGGTCGCCCAAGCTCGGCGGCACCGACCGTTTCCGCGCCATCGTCAACATCTTCACCCGCATGCGCTACTGCACCCCGAACGGCCGCATCGGCTTCGAGGAAAAGGGCCGGCCCGGCACCCAGCAGCCGGGCTTCTATCCGTGGTTCTCGGTGCCCGGCCATGCGCCGCGCGAACTGCCGATCGTCTGCGGGCACTGGTCCACGCTCGGTCTGTTCATGGGCCTGGGCGTCTACGCCATCGATACCGGCGCGATCTGGGGCGGCACGCTGACCGCGCTGGAGCTGGGGCCGGAGCCGCGCGTGCATGCCGTGCCCGGCCGCAGCGGCGCCGGCGCGCGCGTCAAGGACTGACGCGGCGGTAATCGCTGAAACGGAACGCGAACGGATGCCGTTCGTCGGCCGGATGCGGTTCACAGGCGGTTTCCCGCCACCGGCCGGCATCGAAGGCCGGAAACCAGGCGTCGGCCTGCGCCAGCTCGGTATCCACGTGCGTCAGGTGCATGGCATCGGCCAACGGCAGCGCCAAGGCGTAGATTTCGCCGCCGCCGATCACCATCAATTCCTCCGCACCGGCCAGCGCCATCGCCTGCTCCAGCGATGCGACCGCCTGCATGCCATCGAACGGCACGCCGCCGTTGCGCGTCAATACCAGATTGCGGCGTTCGGGCAAGGCCCGGCCCAGCGATTCGGCGGTCTTGCGCCCCATCAGCACGGTCTTGCCGCGGGTCAGCGCCTTGAAGCGCTTCAGGTCGTCGGGCAGATGCCAGGGCAGGCGGTTGCCGAAGCCGATCGCATGCCGCCGGTCGAGCGCGGCGATCAGCGTCAGGCTCACACCGCCACCGGCGCCTTGATGGCCGGCTGCGGTTCGTAGCCGAGGATTTCGATGTCCTCGAAACAGAACGCGAACAGGTCGCGCACCGCCGGATTGAGCTTGAGCTGCGGCAACGCGCCGGGCGTACGGCCCAGCTGCTCGCGTACCTGTTCGAAGTGGTTGGAGTAGATGTGCGCGTCGCCGAAGCTGTGCACGAAGTCGCCCACGTCCAGATCGCAGACCTGCGCCACCATGTGGGTCAGCAGCGCGTAGCTGGCGATGTTGAACGGCACGCCGAGGAAGATGTCGGCCGAGCGCTGGTACAGCTGGCAGCTCAGCCGCGGGCGGCCGCCGGGCGTTCCGGCCGGCGCCACGTAGAACTGGAACAGCGTGTGGCAGGGCATCAGCGCCATCTCCGGCAGCTCGCCCACGTTCCAGGCGCTGACGATCAGCCGCCGCGAATCGGGGTTGCGTTTGATTTCATCCACCACCCAGGCGATCTGGTCGACCACCCGGCCGTCCTTGCCTTCCCAGCAACGCCACTGCTTGCCGTACACCGGCCCGAGGTTGCCGTCGGCGTCGGCCCATTCGTCCCAGATGCTGACCTTGTTGTCCTTCAGGTAGGCGATGTTGGTGTCGCCCTTCAGGAACCACAGCAGTTCGTGGATGATCGAGCGCAGATGCAGCTTCTTGGTGGTCACCAGCGGAAAGCCTTCGGCCAGATCGAAGCGCATCTGGTAACCGAACACCGAGCGCGTGCCGGTGCCGGTGCGGTCGCTCTTGTCCTGGCCGTGTGCCATCACATGCCGCAGGAAGTCCAGGTAGGCCTTCATGCCGCGGCCTTTTGACGGCGCGACAGCGCCAGCAGGAACAGGCCGAGCGCGATCACCGGTAGGCTCAGCAGCTGGCCCATGGTCAGCCAGCCCCAGGCGATGAAGCCGATGTCGGCGTCCGGCTGGCGGATGAACTCGACCGCGAAACGGAAGATGCCATAGCACAGCGCGAACAGGCCGGACACCGCATAGCGCCGGCGGGGCGTGCGCGAATACAGGTACAGGATCAGGAACAGCGCCAAGCCTTCCAGCGCCGCCTGCGCCAGCTGCGAGGGATAACGCGCATAGCGGTCGAGCAGGCCGGACTCGTGCAGCACGCGCAGCTGTGCGGCGCTCTGCCCGATCAGGTCGGGTTCGGCGCGCGGGAACACCACGCCCCAATCCTTGCCGGTGTAGCGGCCCCACAGCTCGCCGCCGATGTAATTGCCGAGGCGGCCGAACATCAGACCCGGCGGCACCAGCGGCGCCAGGAAATCGAGGGTGTCGAACACGTGCCGGCGGTTCTGCCGCGACCACAGTGCGACCGCCGTCATCACGCCGAGCAGGCCGCCGTGGAAGCTCATGCCGCCTTCGTTGATGCGCAGCAGGAACAGCGGATCGGCGGTGAATTCCGGCCAGGCGTAGAACAGTACATAGCCGACGCGGCCGCCGACGACCACGCCCAGCATGCTGTTGAACAGCAGGTCGGAGAAGCGTTCCTCGGTGATGTCGCCCAAGCGGCCGGCGCGGATGCGTTGGCGGCCGAGCAGATACGCGGCGGCAAAGCCCAGCAGGTACATCAGGCCGTACCAATGGATGCCGTACGGCCAGAACGGCAACGCGATGGCGACGGGGTCGATGTCGTGCAGGAAGATCATGCGGCAGTCCGTTGGCTACAGCCTGTATTGTGCCCGAAGCCCCTTTAAAGCACCACCGGCTCGTCCGGCAGCTCGCGCGGATTATCCGCCGGCGCCGGGAAATGCAGGGTCAGCAGGGCGTTGATCCGGCCCAAGCAAGCCAACACCGCCTGATCGGGCCGGCCTTGGCGCATGTCGTCGGCGAAGGCCGCGGTCAGCGCCTGCCACTCGACGGCCGGCACCCGCGCGGCGATGCCGCGGTCGGCCACGATCTCGACCCGGCGCTCGGCCAACTGCAGATACAGCAACACGCCGCTGTTGTCGGCGGTGTCCCAGACCCGCAAGGCGGAGAACAGCTGCTCGGCGCGCCGGCGCGGGGTCAGCCCGGCCCACAGCGCCAAGGGCGAATAGCGCGCCTCGACCGCGAAACAGAGCTCGCCGGCATGGCTGCGTTCGCCTTCGGCGATGGCATCGCGGATGGCGCGCATGCGCGCCTTGGGGAACCAGCGCGGCAAGCGGAACCAGCCAGTGCACAGATTGAGCCAGAGCCGTCGCAACATCACCATCCTCCCGATGCGCCGCCGCCGCCGAAGCCGCCGCCACCGCCGCCCCAGCCGCCGCCACCGAAACCGCCACCCCCGCCCCAGCCGGAACCGCCGCCGGGGAACGAACCCCAGCCGCCGCGTCCGGAACTGAAACGCGCCGGCCCGGAGCTGGCCACCAGAAACGCGACCAACGCCGCCAGAATGCCGGAACCCAAGGTGCTGAGCAGCAGGAAGCCCACCCCGCCGGCAACCAGGCCTGCGCCGCTGCGGCGCAGGAACACCGGCTTAAGGCGAGTGCCGGCCGCGACTAAGCCGATGAAGAATCCGAGAAACACCGCGAACAGTCCGCCGGGCATCTGCCGGTTCTGCCGCTCTTCGACCAAGGGCGGCGGCAGGTCTTCGCCGTCGATCAACCCGGCCAAGGCGCCGGTGGCGGACTGGATGCCACCGAAATAATCGCCTTCGCGGAAATGCGGGGTCAGGTATTCGCGGATGATGCGGCCGGCCTTGGCGTCGGGAATCGCGCCTTCCAGGCCGTACCCGACTTCGATGCGGACCTTGCGGTCGTCCTTGGCGATGAACAGCAGCACGCCGTCGTCGGCCTTGGCGCGGCCGAGCGCGTTGCGTTCGGCTACGGCCAGCGCGGCCTGTTCGATCGGAACGCCGTCCAGCGAGCCGGTCATGTACACCGCCAGCTGGCTGCCTTTGCGCTTCTCCAATTCGGCCAAGGGCGCTTCCAGCGCGGCGATCTGCTCGGCGCTGAGCGTGCCGGTGGTGTCGGTGACGTGCCGCGCCAACACCGGCGCAGCGGCCGGCTGCGCCCGCGCTGGCGTAGCCGCCGGAAGCAGCAGCACCGCCAACGCCAGCACGCGCAACAGGCGCATCAGTTGCCGGCGGGCTTCTCGGCCGGGGCGAACTCCACCGTCGGCGCTTTCGAGATGGCCGCTTCGTTCTCGACCGAGAAGTTGGCCTTGGTCTCGTAGCCGAACAGCATGGCGGTGAGGTTGACCGGGAACTTGCGGATATGGGTGTTGTAGGCCTGCACCGACTGGATGTAGCGGTTGCGGGCCACGGTCACCCGGTTCTCGGTGCCTTCCAGCTGCACCTGCAGGTCGCGGAAGTTCTCGTTCGACTTCAGCTCCGGATAGTTCTCCGACACCACCAGCAGGCGCGACAGCGCGCCGGACAGCTCGCCCTGCGCGGCCTGGAACTTCTTCAGGGTGTCCGGATCGGCGGCCTGTTCGGCGCTGATGTTCATCTGGCCGACGCGCGAACGGGCATCGGTGACTTCGGTCAGCACGCGCTCTTCCTGGGCGGCGAAGCCCTTCACGGTGGCGACCAGGTTCGGCACCAGGTCGGCGCGGCGCTGGTACTGGTTCAGCACCTCGGACCACTGGGCCTTGACCTCTTCATCCTGCTGCTGGATGGTGTTGTAGCCGCAGCCGGACAGCAGGCCGGCCAACAGCACGAGGGCGAAGGAACGGATACGCATGGCACACCTCACGGGCTTGGGATGCGCCTATGCTACCGCAAAATCATTTCCCGGCGTTGCGGCGCGAGCGGATGTTCAGCATCTCCACCGTGGCCGAGAACGCCATGGCGAAATACAGCAGCTTGCGCTCGATGTGGATCTCGAAGCCGTCCGCGATCAGGGCCACGCCGACCAGGATGATGAAGGCCAGCGCCAGCGTCTTCACGGTCGGATGGCGGTCGATGAAGTCGCCGATCGGGTTGGAGGCGAACACCATCACGCCGACCGCAATGATGATGGCGGCGATCATCACCGGCACGTTGTCGACCATGCCGACCGCGGTGATCACCGAGTCGAGCGAGAACACGATGTCGATCACCGCGATCTGGGCGATGACTAGGCCGAACACCGCCGACGGCTTGGTGTTGATGTCCTCCTCGTCGCCGCGGCCCTCGACCGCGTCGTGGATCTCGAGCGTGCCCTTGACCAGCAGGAACAGGCCGCCGCCGATCAGCACCAGGTCGCGCACCGAGAAGTTCTGCCCGAACAGCGAGAACAGCTCGGTCTGCATGCGCGCCAGGAACGCCAGCGACACCAGCAGCAGGATGCGCGAAACGCAGGCCAGCATCAGGCCGAACTTGCGCGCGGCCGGGCGGCGCTCGGGCGGCAGCTTGCTGACCGCGATCGAGATGAACACCAGGTTGTCGATGCCGAGCACGATCTCGAGCGTGGCGAGGGTGAACAGGGCGACCCAGATCTCGCCGTTGAAAATCCAATCCATCAGGAATCCTTGTTGAGCAGCGGCCACAGGATCAACAGCCAGCACAGGGCGGCGTTGACGTCGGCCAGGAAAACGGCGGCGGAACCCATGTCCTTGGCGCGGCCGGCCAGTTCATGGTGCTCGGGGCCCCAGCGGTCGACCACCGCCTCGAGCGCCGAGTTCAGCACCTCCACCAGCAGGATCAGCAGCAGCACCGAGACCAGCAGGAACTTCGCCACCGGCGACGGCCCCAGATACAGGCCGAGCGGCACCAGCACCAGGCACAAATACACTTCCAGCCGGAACGAGGACTCGACGCGCCAGGTGGCGCGCAGGCCTTTCAGCGACCAGACGAAAGCCTGCCAAGCGCGGAACGGCGTGCGCGGGGCGTGGCTGTTTTCGCTATCGGCCATAGACTTTCCGGCTCCGGGCGGTGGAGCCGACGCGGCGCGGAACACTCATCGGCGGGGCTGTGGGGTGGCGGAATCGAGGCCTATTTTGCCACAAAGCGCCCGCCGGCAGGGCCGGACGGGCTCAGCGCCGGCCGCCGAGCAAGGTGCCCAGCAGACCGCGCACGAACTTGCGGGCCTGGTATTTGGCCTCGGCCTCGAGGATGCCCTGGCGCCGGCCGTTGCCGAACAGGATGTCCTGCAGCAAGCCGGACTCCTGCTTGCCAGGCTTTTCCGAACCGGCCGGCGCGGTCGCCGGTTCGGCCGGAACCCGTCGATTCAGCACCTCGTGCGCGGACTCGCGGTCGATGCCGCGGTCGTACTTAACGCCCAACAGGCTCTGCGCCAGCACCGTCTGGCGTTCGGCATCGGTCAAGGCGCCCATCCGGCAGCGCGGCGGGCAGATCACCGCGCGCTCGACCGGCATCGGAACGCCCTTGTCCTGCAGGGTGGACACCAGCGCCTCGCCGACCGCCAGCTCCGAAATGACCTTGGCGACGTCCAGCGCCGGATTCGGCACGAAGGTCTCGGCCGCCGTGCGCACCGCCTTCTGGTCGCGCGGGGTGTAGGCGCGCAGGGCGTGCTGGATGCGGTTGCCGAGCTGGCCGAGCACATCGTCGGGAATGTCGTCGGGGTTCTGCGAGCAGAAATACACGCCGACGCCCTTGGAGCGGATCAGCCGCACCACCTGCTCGACCCGCTGCAGCAGGGCCGGCGCGATGTCGTCGAACAGCAAGTGCGCTTCGTCGAAGAAGAACACCAGCTTGGGCTTGTCCAGGTCGCCGACCTCCGGCAGGGTCTCGAACAGCTCGGACAACAGCCAGAGCAGGAAGCTGGAATACAGCTTCGGCTGCAGGATCAGCTGTTCGGCGCTGAGCAGGTTGATCATGCCGCGGCCGGAGGCGTCCAGACGCAGGATATCGGCCAATTCCAGCGCCGGCTCGCCGAAGAATTCCTCGCCGCCCTGCTGCTCCAGGCGCAGCAACGCGCGCTGTATGGCGGCCACCGAAGCCGGCGACACCAGTCCGTAGCGCGTGGATACGTCCGCTTTGTTCTCGGCCACATGCGTCAGCACCGCGCGCAGGTCGACCAGATCGAGCAGCAGCAGGCCTTCGTCGTCGGCCAGCTTGAACGCGATGTCGAGCACCCCGGCCTGGGTCTCGTTGAGTTCGAGGATGCGCGCGAACAGGTTCGGCCCGAATTCGGACACCGTGGTGCGCACCGGATGGCCTTTCTTGCCGAACAGGTCCCAGAACGCCACCGGGCTGGCTTCATTGGCGTAATCGGCGATGCCGATCTGCGCCACGCGCGCGGCGATTTTGTCGTTCATGGTGCCGGCGGCGGCCAGCCCGGCGATGTCGCCCTTGACGTCGGCCATGAACACCGGCACGCCCATGCGCGAGAAACCCTCGGCCAACACCATCAGCGATACCGACTTGCCGGTGCCGGTGGCGCCGGCCACCAGGCCGTGGCGGTTGCCGTATTTGCCCAGCAACGATACCGGGATATCGCCTTTGCCGATCAGGATGTCGTTCATCGCCTCTCCGTTCGTGGGTGTGCGGCTCAGCCGCCGTCGCGCTTCCAATCGCTTTCCAGCACCAGCGAGGTGCCCGATTGCTCTATCTTAAGGTCTTTCAGCACGTTCATGCCCAGCAATGCGTCGCCGGCGAGATTCTTGCTGATGCCGATGTAGACGTCGCGGAAACTGAATTGGCCGAAATCCAGACGTTGGACTTTGGCCACGCAGACGTCGCGGTCGACGCCCATGGCGGTGCGGAATTCGGCCGGCAGGCATTCGGTGACGCCGGCGCGCTTGGCCAGATCGGCCGAGACCACCGACAGCGAGGCGCCGGTGTCGACCAGAAAACGTACCGGCGTTCCATTGACCGCGCCGTCGAGGTAATAGTGGCCGTCGGCGGAGCGCTCGATGGCCTGCTGGCCGTGGAACAGGATTTTCTGCGCCACGACTGCGGGCCTGGCAACCGCGGCCGGCCCGGCTGGACGAGCGGCGGCCTGCGCGCGTTGACGTTCGATATCGGATTGCAGCTTATTCCAGAAGGCGTTGTGTTCGGCGATCTGTTCCTGCGCGCCATGCAGACGGCCCAGCCAATAGGCCAAGGCCGCCAACACCACAGCGGACAGGATGGCGCGCTTCATTCCTTGAAGATCGCCACGCCACGCTCGCCATTCGGCTTGATCCAGCCGCGGTACATGCCTTCGGTGTTGAACGGCAGCGCGATGTTGCCGTTCTTGTCGAGCGCGATGATGCCGCCGTCGCCGCCCAGCTCCGGCACCACCTGCATCACCACCGCATCGGCGGCGGTCTTCAGGCTGTCGCCGCGGTATTCGACGCGGGCGCAGATGTCGTGCGCCACGGTGGCGCGGATGAAGAATTCGCCCCAGCCGGTGGCCGATACGCCGCAGCGCGCGTCGGCGTAGGTGCCGGCGCCGATGATCGGCGCGTCGCCGATGCGGCCCCAACGCTTGTTGGTCATGCCGCCGGTCGAGGTGGCGGCGGCGATGCGGCCTTCACGATCGAGCGCGACCGCGCCGACGGTGCCGAAATAGGTGTTCTTCTCCGGCCGGACCGCCATGCGCACGGCATCCTGCGCCTTGCGCAGCTGCTCCAGCCGGTGCGGGGTATCGAAATAGGTCGGATCGACGCGCTCCAGCTCGGGGCGGGTGTCGGCGAAGGCCTCGGCGCCGGCGCCGGCCAGCATCACGTGCGGCGAATGTTCCATGATCGCCTCGGCCAGCAGCACCGGATTCTTCACCGTGCGCGCGCCGGCCACAGCGCCGGCACGGCGGGTATGGCCTTCCATGATCGCGGCATCCAGCTCGTGGCCGCCTTCGGCGTTGAACACCGCGCCCTTGCCGGCGTTGAACAGCGGCGAGTCCTCCATCACCCGCACCGCGGCGATCACCGCCTCGCGCGCGCTGCCGCCGCGTTTCAGCACGGCATCGCCGGCGTCGAGCGCCTGGTTGAGCGCGGCCTCGTATTCGGCCTGCTTGGCCGCCGGCAGGTCCTTGCGGGTGATGACCCCCGCGCCGCCATGGATGACCAAGGCGGTGCGCGGCGGTTCGGCGGCGACGGATGCGGCGGCGAGAGCGAGGGCGAGGACGGCGGCTTTCATGGGCGGGCTCCGGTGGCTTTCCGCCATGATACCCAATCCGGCCACGGTCAGCCCTGGTGGCGCAGCGCCTCGATCGGATCCAGCTGCGAGGCCTTGCGCGCCGGGTAGATGCCGAAGAACAGGCCGGTCGCCATCGAGCACACCGCCGCCAGCGAGATCACCTTCCAGTTCAGGGCCACCGGCAGGGCGCCGATCTTTTCGGTCAGCAGCGAGAAGCCGACCCCGAGCGCGATGCCGATCAGGCCGCCGCCGACCGAAATCAGCATGGCCTCGGTCAGGAACTGGCGTTGGATCTCCTTCGGACCGGCGCCGACCGCCATGCGCAGGCCGATCTCGCGGATGCGCTCGGTGACCGACACCAGCATGATGTTCATGATGCCGATGCCGCCGACGATCAGCGAGATGGCGGCGACCGCGCCCAGCAGCAGCGACATGATGCGCGTGGTCTCGGTGCGGGTGGCGATGATCTCGGCGATGTTGCGCACGCTGAAGTCGTCCTCGCCGCCGGGCGGGATCTTGTGCAGCTGGCGCAGCAGCACCTCGACCTGCTCCTGCACGTACGGCAGGTCCTCGGCGCGGGCCACGCCCAGGGTGATCGACTGCACACCGCCGGGAATCGGGATGTTGCCGGCCATGCGCCGGCGCGCGGTCTCCAGCGGCACCAGCACGATGTCGTCCTGGTCCTGGCCGAAGCCGCCCTGGCCTTTGCTCTCGAGGATGCCGATGACCTGCAACGGCGTCTTGCCGATGCGGATGCTCTCGCCGATGGCCTCGGATTCGCCGAACAGCTCGCGGCGCACGGTCTCGCCGATCAGCGCCACCTTGTTGCCGGATTTGAAGTCGGAATCCTCGAAGCCGCTGCCGGAGGCGACCTGCCAGTCGTTGATGGCGAAGTAGTCGGCCTCCACGCCCTGCCAGCTGGTGGCCCAGTTGTTCTCGGCGAACACCGCCTGGCCGCCGCCGCGCAGGCTGGAGTTGACGTAGGCCACTTCCGGGATCTGCTGGCGGATGGCGTCGGCGTCGGATTGGGTCAGGGTCATGCGCGAACCGCCGCCGAAACGCACGCCGCCGGCGCGCGAGGCGCCGGAGTTGACGTCGAGCCGGTTGGCGCCCAGGCCGGACACCATCTTCTCGATCTCGTTCTGGGTGCCCTGCCCGACCGAGACCATGACGATCACCGCGGCGATGCCGATGATGACGCCGAGCGAGGTCAGCGCGCTGCGCAGCCAGTTGCCGCGCAGGGAGGATACCGCGGTGCCGAAGGTATCACGCCACATGACGGTGCTCCGATTCGGTCAGCACGCCGTCGCGCATCAGGCAGACGCGGTCGGCGTGCGCGGCCACGTGCTCGTCGTGGGTGATCAGCACGATGGTATGGCCCTGCTGTTTGAGCTGCTCGAACAGCGCCAGGATCTCGGCGCCGGTCTTGGAGTCGAGCGCGCCGGTCGGCTCGTCGGCCAGGATCATCGGCGGTTTGTTGACCAGGGCGCGCGCGATGGCGATGCGCTGCTGCTGGCCGCCGGACAGCTCACCGGGACGGTGGCCCATGCGTCCGCCGAGGCCGACCGCGGTCAGCGCCGCCTCGGCCATCGGCCGGCGCGCCTCGGGCGCGATGCCGGCGTAACCGAGCGGCATCATCACATTGTGCAGGGCGTCCATGCGGCTGAGCAGGTTGAAGCTCTGGAACACGAAACCGATCTTGCCCAGGCGAAGCTTGGCCAGCTGCTCCTTGTCGAGCCGGCGCACATCGACGCCGTCGCAGAAGTATTCGCCGGTGTAATCGGCGTCCAGGCAGCCGAGCACGTTCATCAGCGTCGATTTGCCCGAACCCGAGGCGCCCATGATGGCGATGAATTCGCCCGGCATCACGCGCAGGTCGACGCCTTTCAGCGCCACCACCTCGGCCTCGGTGCCGGCCGCGTAGACCTTGCCGAGCGCGCGGATATCGATGACCGGCACGGTCATTGCGTGCCCGCGGCGCGCGCGCTGCCGGTGATGACCTGCTGGCCGGCGCGGAGGCCGCCGATCACTTCGCTGCGGCTGCCGTCGCTGGCGCCCAAACGGATCTCGACCGCGGTCGGCTCGCCCTTTTCCAGCACATACACGGTGGCGCGCTTGGCGCTGAACAGGGCCTGGATCTGCTGGTCCCACTGGCTTTGCTGGGCCGGCGTCAGCTCCGCGCGCACGGCCTCGAAAGCCTTGGCGAAGCGTTCGGCGAAGCGGCGCGTGCCGTTGCCGGAGCCGCCCGGTTGGCCGGAACCCGTACCGGCCGGAGCGCCTTGGCTGCCTACTCTGCCGGCCGCGGTCTGCGCGAAGCGTTGCATCATCTGCGCCATCTGCCGGGTGTACGCCTCGGCCGATTGCTCAAAGCGGGCGCTGGCCGCCGGCGAAGCTTTGATCTGCACCAGGAAATCGCGCATCGACTGCAGCTGCGCCTGCATGCGCTTGGTACGCTCCTCGGCCGACGGAATCGCGCTCGGCGTCGGGCCGCCGAAGGACAGGCCGTTGCTTGACGCCGCGGCGCTGGCCGGGCGGAAGCGCAGGGCCGCATTCGGGATGGTCAGCACGCCGGTCTTGCGGCTGGTTATGATTTGGGCGGTCGCGGTCATGCCCGGCAGCAGCACCTGGTCGCTGTTGCCGACCTCGATCACCACCGGATAGGTGATGACGTTGTTGACGTTGTTGGCCGCCAAGCGGATCTGTTTCACCGCGCCGCGGAACTGGCGGTCGGGGAAGGCGTCGACGGTGAAGGTGGCCGGCTGGCCGACCTTGACCTGACCGATGTCGGATTCGTCGATGGCCAGCACGATCTCCATTTCGCTCAGATCGCCGGCGATGCGGAACAGTACCGGCGTCTGCAGGCTGGCCGCCACGGTCTGTCCGGGTTCAACGGCGCGCGCCAGCACGGTGCCCTTCACCGGCGAGCGGATGATGGTCTTGGCCAGATCCAGGCGCGCGCTGTTGAGGTTGGCCTGCTGCTGCTGGATCTGGGCCTGCGCGGCCTGTACCCGCGCCTTGGCCTGGTCGCGCTGGGCCAGGGCCAGGTCGCGCTCGGTGACCGACACCAGCTGCTTTTCGGCCAACTCGCGCTTGCGCTGGTATTCGCGCTCGGTGTTCAAGGCATTGGCGCGCGCCTCGGCCAATCCCGCCTGGGCGCTGGCCAGCGCCGCTTCGGCCTGGTTGACCCGGGCCTGGAAGGTGGAGGGATCGATGCGGGCGATGATCTGGCCCGGCTCGACCGTGTCGTTGAAGTCGACCTCGACCGTCTGCAGGGTGCCGGACACCTGGGTGCCGACCTCGACCGTGGCGGTGGCGCCGAGCGTGCCGGTGGCCGAGATGCTGGATGACAGGTCGCCGACGGCGGCGGCTTCGCTGCGGTACTGGCCGGCGTCGGCGTCGCCCTTGCCGGCGAACTGGCGGTAGCCGAACCAGAGCGCGGCGAGGACGAGGACGGCGAGGACGAGCTTGCCTGCGGACAGACGGGATTTTTTGGAGGTCATGGGAAAACTGCCGGTTTCAGTGCGATTCGGGATAGGATGCCGCGGGGATGGAAAGGGTCGCAACGGTGCCCTCGCCGGGCGTACTGGCCAGCTCGATGCGCCAGCCGAAGCGGTCGCAGAAGCGCTTTACCAGGGTCATGCCGATGCCCTTGCCGGCGGTGTTGCCGTTGTCGCCGCGGTAGAACAGGTCGAACACGCGCGCCAGCTGCGCGGCGTCCATGCCGATGCCGGTGTCGCGCACCTGCACGCGGCCCTGCCCGACCACGACTTCGATGCTGCCGCGGTCGGTGTAATGGCAGGCGTTGCGGATCAGGTTGCCGATGACGATGGAACACACGTAGTACGGCACGTCGATCTTGAAGTCGTCCTCGACCCGCACCGACAGCGTCACCGGCTTGCCGCGCAGCAGCATCTGCGCCTTGTCCACCTCGTCGCCGGCGGCCTCGGAGATCCAGTACGGGTGCTCGGCGTGTCCGAGATCGTCCTCGCGCGCCAAAAGCAGGAAGCCTTCGATCAACGATTCCATTTCACGGCTGGCCTTCTGGATGCGCGCCACCGAACGCTGCGCCGTCGGCGACAGGCAGGATTCGGCGGCGACCATGTCGGTCGCCACGCGGATCACGGTCAGCGGCGTGCGCAGCTCGTGCGAGGCGTTCGAGGTGAAGTTGCGTTCGCGCTCGACGAACTGCCCGATGCGCCGGCCCAGGTCGCGCAGCGCGGCCGCCAGCACCATGGCCTCGCTGTCCATGTCGGCCGGCAGCTTCTGCGGCGCCAGCGCCGATACGTCGGGCTGTTTCGGATCCCAACCGCGGACTTCGTTGGCCAGCCAGATCACCGGCGACACCAGGCGCTTGGATGTGCGGTAGCTGAGCAGCACCATGACGTACACCACCACCAGCAGCAGCGCCAACGGCACCACGCCGAACCAGAACGCCAACGCGTCGACCTGCTCCTGCTTGAACACCAGCACCAGCTTCTGCCGGCCGCGGGTCTCGACCCAGATCAATTCGCCGCCGCGGCGTTTGTCCAGGCTATGGTAGCCGTTGCCGAGGTCGCGGTACTTGGGCGGCAAGGCCGGCGCGTCGCGCATGTCGAGCAGGTAGGCCTTCATGTTGAAAGTGTCCGGCACCTGCACCGCCGGATTGTTCCGGTACAGGCTCCAGAAATGCCTGGCCTCGTCCTGCAGGGCCTGCTTGATCAGCACGTCCTTGATCACCACCGAGGCGCCGTACACGCCGATGACCGCCGCGAAGCAGATCGCGGCGGTCTGCAGCACGAAGGCCGTCCAGAATTTCTTCCTGAGGCCGTTCCCGCCGTTCATGCCTTGGGCTGTTCGTCCAGGTCGACGATGCGGTAGCCGGCGGTCTGCACGGTGTGCAGCAGCTGCTTGTCGAAGCCGCGGTCGATGACCTTGCGCAGGTTGTACAGGTGGCTGCGCAGGGTGTCGGATTCGGGCAGCTCGTCACCCCAGATCTCGCGCTCGATGTCGCGCCGCGACACCACCCGCGGCGACTCGCGCATCAGGATGCCGAGCAGGCGCAGGGCGATCGGCGACAGCGCCAGGTCCTTGCCGGCGCGGGTGGCGCGCAGGCTGCCGGTGTCGAGCACCAGGTCGGCGACCTGGTAGACCTCGGTGCTGACCTGCCGGCGTTCGCGCCGGATCAGGGCGCGGATGCGGGCTTCCAGCTCCTGGATGGCGAACGGCTTGATCAGGTAGTCGTCGGCGCCGGCCTCCAGGCCGAGCACCTTGTCGGACACGGCGTCGCGCGCGGTCAGCATCAGCACCGGCGTGGCGATTTTGGCCTCCTCGCGCAGCTTGCGGCAGACCTGCAGGCCGTCCATGCGCGGCAGATTCAGGTCGAGCACGATGACGTCGTAGCTGTTGGCCGTGGCCAGGCGGTAGCCGTCGACGCCGTCGCCGGCATAGTCGACGCCGTAGCCCTTGTTCTCGAAATACTCGCCGACGACTTCCGACAGGCTGCGGTTGTCTTCGACCAACAGGATCAGACCGGATTGGGTATCGCGCTTCATGTTGCCTCCACGGCTGTCTTCAGCTTTGTGAAGAAGAATGCCCCGTGCCGGGTGAGCGCCGCGTGAACCGGGCTCAGAACGGGATTTTCCCGGTCAGGATGTCCTTGTACATGATCCAGTCGGACACGAAGGAATACAGCGGATGCTTGAAGGTGGCCGGCCGGTTCTTCTCGAACGCGAAATGTCCGACCCAGGCGAAACCGTAACCGCAGACGAACGCGGCCGGCAGCCAGAACCATTGGCCGGTCAGCAACAGGGCCGCCAGACAGCCCAAGGTGAGCGAGCTGCCGATGAAATGCAGACGGCGGCAGGTGCGGTTGCTGTGTTCGCCGAGATAGAACGGATAGAACTCGGCCAGGGAATCAAAGCGGGTCATTGGCGGCCTCCTCGTGTTTCGCCAGTTGCCAAAGGGCTTCCTGCGCGCTCAGGTCCAGTTGCGGCAAACCCTGTCCGCGCGCGGCGGCCAAGCGCTCCATGGCGCGGAAGCGGCGCTCGAACTTGGCGTTGGCCCGGCGCAGCGCGGCGCCGAAATCGACCTTGGCGTGCCGTGCCAGGTTCACGCAGACGAACAGGATATCGCCGATTTCGTCTTCCAGCGCCTCGTGGCCGCGGCCTTTGGCGAATTCGGCGCGGACTTCGCCGATCTCCTCCTGCAGCTTGGCGAACACGCCCTCCACGTCCGGCCAGTCGAAGCCGGCGCCGGCCGCGCGCTTCTGCAGTTTGGTGGCGCGTTGCCATTCGGGCAGGCCGCGGGCGATGCCGGCCAAGGCGCTGCCGTCGCCGCCGGCTTGGCGCTCCCGGCGTTTATGCTCTTCCCAGGCGACGGTCTGCGCTTCGGCATCGGCGACCTGGACATCACCAAACACATGCGGATGCCGGCGCACCATCTTGTCGTTGATGGCGGCGGCGACGTCATCGAACGCGAACAGGCCGCGCTCCTGCGCCAATTGGGCATGGAACACCACCTGCAGCAACAGATCGCCGAGCTCGTCCTTCAGGTCGTCGAAATCGCCGCGCTCGGCGGCGTCGGCGACCTCGTAGGCTTCTTCGATGGCGTACGGCGCCAGCGAGCGGAAATCCTGTTCCAGGTCCCACGGGCAGCCGCTGTCGGGATCGCGCAAGGCGCGCATGATGCCCAGCAGCCGCTGCAGTTCGGCGCTCACAGCCAGTCCCGCCAGGCGATACCGCGGTCGCCGACCGCGATGAAGTGCGGATTCAGCAGCGATTCCTTGCTGTTGTAGCGCAGCGGATGGCCGTCCAGGGTGAACACGCCGCCGCCGGCGCCTTCCAGCACCGCCTGCGCGGCGGCGGTATCCCATTCCGAAGTCGGACCGAAGCGCGGATACAGGTCGATTTCGCCGGTGGCGATCTTGCAGAACTTGAGCGAGGAGCCCAGGCCGACGGTGTCGACCGCGCCGATGCGGTCGAGATAGGCCTGGGTCGCCGGATCGCGGTGCGAACGGCTGGCCGCCACACGCAAGGTGTCGGGCGCCACGGCTACGCGGGCTTCGCCGCGGGCGGCGCCCTGTTGCCAGAACGTGCCGAGTCCGTGGCCGCCGACCAGCAACCAGTCCAAGGCCGGCGCGTACACCACGCCCAGCACCGGCCGGCCGTGGTCGATCAGCGCGATATTGACCGTGAACTCGTCGTTCTTCTTGACGAACTCGCGGGTGCCGTCGAGCGGATCTACCAGCCAGTAGCGCGACCAGGCGCGGCGCTCGGGCCAGTCGATGGCGGCCGACTCCTCGGACAGGATCGGCAAGCCGCCGTCGAGTTCCGGCAGGCGCGACACGATGCAACGGTGCGCGGCCAGGTCAGCCTGGGTCAGCGGCGACGCGTCGTCCTTGGCCATGACCTCGAAATCCTGCGCGTACACCGCCATGATTTCCTCGCCGGCACGGCGGGCGATGTCGGCCAAGGGTTCGATCCAGCCCTTCATTGCGCCGCCATCAGTTCTTTCAGCACCAACAGGGCGGCCAGGCTGCGTCCTTCCGAGCAATCCTCGCGCAGCACCAGTTCATGCAGGCGGTCGAGCCGCCAAGGCACCACTTCCATCTCTTCCGGCTCGTCGCCGGGCAGGCGTTCGGGATACAGGTCCTCGGCCAGCACCAGGTCGATGGCATGGCTCATGTAGGTCGGCGCCAAGGTGATCGAGCGCAGCACGCGCAGCGAACGGGCGCCGTAGCCGGCCTCTTCCTTCAGCTCGCGGTTGGCGGCTTCGAGCACGGTCTCGCCGAGGTCGATGCGGCCCTTGGGCAGGCACAGCTCGTAGCGGTGGGTGCCGGCGGCGTACTCCCGGATCAACAGCACGGTATCCTTGTCGGGCATGGCGGCGATCATCACCGCGCCGTGGCCCTGCTGTACGGCGCGTTCGTAGCGCCGGCGTTCGCCGTTGGAGAATTCGAGGTCGAGCACTTCCCGCGTGCCGTGGCTGTTTTCAATCACTTGCCGGGAATGGATAATAGGCAGGGAAGTCATGGTTTTCATTGTCGCGCGTTTCCGCCGGACTGACTAGATAGGAAGACGAGATATGTCCCGCTACACCCCGCCGCGCGACAGCGCCGAATGGCTCCGCCGGGACCTGGCCGTCCTCTGGCATCCCTGCACCCAGATGCGCGAGCATCCCGACGCCCTGCCCCTGGTGCCGATCCGCCGCGGCCGCGGCGCCTGGCTGGAGGGCATGGACGGCACCCGCTACCTGGACGCGGTCAGCAGCTGGTGGACCAACCTGTTCGGCCATGCCGAGCCGCGCATCGCCGCGGCCGTCGCCGCGCAGGCGCGCGAGCTCGAGCACGTGATCTTCGCCGGCTTCTCGCACGAGCCCGGCCTGCAGTTGGGTGAATCCCTGCTGGCGCGCGCACCGCGCCAAGCCGGCCGGCCGCCGCTGGCGCGCGTGTTCTACGCCGACAACGGCTCGGCGGCGATCGAGGTGGCGTTGAAGATGAGCTTCCACAGCCACCGCAACCGCGGCAATGACAAGCGCACGCGCTTCGTGGCGCTGGGCAACAGCTACCACGGCGAGACTCTGGGCGCGCTGTCGATGGGCGACATCCCGCTGTACCGCCGCACCTACGCGCCATTGCTGCTGCAGCCGCTGTTCGCGCCCTCGCCGGACGCGTTTGCGGCCGAGCCCGGCGAATCGGCCGAAGCCTGCGCCCTGCGCCGGGCCGATGAGTTGGCGGCGATCTTCGAGGCGCACCCCGGCGAGATCAGCGCGTTGATCCTGGAGCCGCTGGTGCAATGCGCCGGCGGCATGCGCATGCACCACCCGGCCTATCTGCGCCGCGCGCGCGAGATCTGCGACGCGCACGGCGCGCACCTGATCGCCGACGAGATCGCGGTCGGCTTCGGCCGTACCGGCACTCTGTTCGCCTGCGAGCAGGCCGGCATCGCGCCGGATTTCCTGTGCCTGTCGAAAGGCCTGACCGGCGGCTTCCTGCCGCTGTCGGCGGTGCTGACCACCGAACACGTGTACGAGGCCTTCCTGGACGACTCGCGCGAGCGCGCCTTCCTGCACTCGCACAGCTACAGCGGCAATCCGCTGGCCTGCGCCGCGGCGCTGGCCTCGCTGGCGATCTTCGACGAAGACGACGTGCTGGCGCGCAACCGCCGCACCGCCGCACGCATGGCCGAATTGGCCGCACCCCTGGCGGCGCATCCGCAGGTGGCCGAGATCCGGCAGACCGGCATGATCCTGGCCATCGAGACCCGGGCCGCCAGCGGCGGCGACGGCACCGCGGTCGAGATCGCCGGCGGCATGGGCCTGCGCGCCTACCGGCACGCGATTTCCCGCGGCGTGGTGCTGCGCCCGCTCGGCGACGTGCTGTACTGGATGCCGCCCTATTGCGTCGGCGAAGAAGAATTGCGGCATCTGGCCGACGTCACCACCACCGCGCTCACGGAGGCGTTCGCATGAGGACCATCCGCAGTTTCATCGACCTGCCGCTGCAGCCGGAACAGGAGCTGGTCTTGCCCGAGACCATCACCAACCACGTGGTGCGGGTGCTGCGCCTGCAGGCCGGCGAGGTGTTCCACCTGTTCAACGGCGACGGCTTCGATTACCCGGCCGAGATCCTGACGCTGGAGAAGCGCGGCGCGCGCGTGCGCGTGACCGCGCGCCTGCCGGTGGCGACCGAATCGCCGCTGCGCATCCACCTGTACCAGAGCATCGCGCGCGGCGAGAAGATGGACTTCATCCTGCAGAAAGCCACCGAGCTCGGCGTGTCGGCGTTCACCCCGATCGTATCCGACCGCACCGAGGTGAAGCTGGACGGCGAACGCTCGGACAAGAAGCTGGCGCATTGGCAGGGCGTGGTGCGCTCGGCCTGCGAGCAGAGCGGCCGCGCGCGCGTGCCGGCGGTCAACGAACCGGTCGCCATCCACCGCCTGACGCCGGCCGACGGCCCGCGCCAGGCGTTCCATCTGCAGCCCGGCGCCGGGCGGCGCATCGGGGATCTGTCGCTCGACCTGGACCGGGAACTGAGCCTGGCGATCGGTCCGGAAGGCGGTTTCAGCGAGCGCGACATCCAGCTGCTGCGCACCGCCGGATTCGAAGGGCTTGGCCTGGGCCCGCGCATCCTGCGCACCGAAACCGCCGGCATCGCCTTGGTGGCGGCGTTGCAGTCGCGCTTCGGCGACTGGTGATCAGAGCCGCTCGAGGATCAGGCGTTCGACCGCTTCCAGGTTCGGCACGGCGACGGCGTCGTTGTCGAGATAGGCGGAGCCGAACAAGGCGCTGGCATGCTCGGGGTCGTCGATCAGCTGGTCGGAGGCGATGTTGACCAGGCGCGGAAAGCCCTGGGTCAAGAGCGCGAAGTACGGCAGCCGGGTTTCGCCGGACAAGCCCTTCAGGATGGCGATCTTGGCGCCGGCCAGGCTTTCGCGCGGCTCCCAGCCGGCCATCGCCGAGAACGAGACCAGCGGCAGGCGGTAGCCTTTCCAGCGGATGGCGCCCAGATACCAGTCGGGCTTGCCATCGACCGCTTCCGGCGCGGCATAGGTCACGATTTCCGAAACCGTGGTGTTCGGCAGCAGCAGCTTCCCGCCCGGAAGGGCGATCAGCACCGTACGCAGTTGTTCGACTTGGGTTTCCATAGCATCCCTTCCGTTATTTGAACCAGGCGCCCATGGCGTCCAGCGGCAGCGCCGGCGCGCCGATGTTGACCAGCTCGCGCGCCAGTGTCGGCTCGTAGCAGCTGTCCGGGTCCTGCGCGCTGACGTTGCCGGTCAGCATGCCGGCCATGATCAGCGGCTGCGCCAGATCGGGGTCGCCGCCGCTGAGCACCAGCACCCGCGCCTCGGGATCGCTTTCATCGATGAACGGCTTCAACCCGCCAACGGCCTGGCATTGGTAGCCCAGCGGGGTGGATTGGATGCCGTATTGCGGCGGCATCAGATAGATCGCGCCGGCGTGCAGGTATTCTTCGGCTTCGCAGACACGCACCGGAACCGCCGTGACCTTCTGCAACTGGCCGCACAGGCGCTGCAGTTGGCCGTCCGCAAGCTGCTGCGACAACGCCAGGATGCCGCTGAAGGCCGGAGGTACGGCTTCGACCAGACTGCGCACCGCACCCGGCCCGCCGATGCCGGAGATGGCCAGGTACAGGCGGCCTTCGCTGTCGGCGTCGGTCTGATCGGCGGCCGGCTGCGTGTCCAGCGCGAGTCCTATGGCCGGCACCGCGACGGCCGGCACGGCGGCAGCCGGCGGCGGCGCGGGCGCTTCGACGGCCGGCATGGGGTATCCGTCCTCGACCAGCGAGAACTGCGACAAATCGAATTCGCGCGGCTTCGGCGCCTCCGGCACGGCGGCTACGGCTTCCGGCATCGAGGCCTGCCGCGCAGCAGGCTCCGGTGCCGGTGCCTCGAGCCCGATGGCGTCGGGTGCCGGGCCGGCATCCGGTGCCAGGCCGATCTCCAGCCGTTCGGCCTCGGCAATCAACCGCTGCAGGTCATCGTCGGTCGGTTCGACCGCGCCCTCGTCGGGCACGCCGCGCACCGACATGACCGGCGGATCGAAATTATCGGGCGGCGGCACCGGGGTGAAGTCCACTCCGGCAAGCTCCGGCGCTGCGGATGCCGCCGTCGCGCGGTCTTCGTCGTCGAGACGGAAGGCCGACTGCTCCTGTTCGCTCAGCGGCTCGAGCTTCTCGAAATTGGCGGCTTTGACCTCGTCCGCGCTGTAGCTGCTGGACAGGTTGCGGTCCAACTGCTGCAGGGCCGCTTCCAGCTCGTTCGGGTCGAATTCGAGGCTGTCGTATTCGCCGTCGTCCTGCCAGGCCGGCACGGGAGCCGCAGGTTCGACGGCGGCCGGTGGTGCCGCGGGCGGCTCCTCCGCCTCCGCAACGGATTCGAGACCGGCGGGAACCGTCACCGGCTCGCCGGCCGACACGCCATCCATCGCGGCAACGACCGGCTCCGTCGCCGGCATCGGGGGTTCATGCCGGTGCTCGTGCTCGGCGGGCAGCACGCTGCGGCCGAGCAGCTTGGCCGCCAGATGACGGGCCCAGCGGTTGAGGTCCCACCCGCTCAAGCCGCGCGTGGTTTCGGCGTCGTCGAACAGCACCGTGATGCCGGGCTGGCCGAGCAGGTCGCCGTACGGCTCGAGTTCGAGCTCGATGGTGGGATCGAGGCTGATCACCAGCCGGTTCGGATTGAGCGTCGCCAGCGCGGACGGGTCGCTCTGCGACGGCGTGCCGACCCAGACCGGCACCGCGCCCAGATCGGACAGGGCGGTGACCAGCTGGTCGCGGGCATGTCCCTCATGGCCGAGGACGACGATCCGTTGTGTTCCCGATGCGTTCATGGACTACTTCTTGAAGACCTCGTTGACCTGGCGCATCAGCTCGAACTCCTGGTACGGCTTGCCCAGATAGCGCTCGACGCCGAGGTCGAACGCGCGTTGGCGGTGCTTCTCGCCGGTACGCGAGGTGATCATCATGATCGGCACGTGCTGCAGGCGCGCGTCCGCTTTCATGTTCTGCGCCACTTCATAACCGTCCATGCGCGGCATCTCGATGTCGAGCAGCACCAGGTCCGGCACCTGCTCGGCCATCTTCTCGATGGCCTCGACGCCGTCGCGGGCGGTGAGCACTTCGTAGTTGTTGCGTTCCAGGATGCGCGAGGTGACCTTGCGCATGGTGATCGAGTCGTCGACCACCATCACCAGCGGCATCGAGCGGCCGGTGCTCTCCACGGCCTGCGCCACCTTCGGCACCTGGCGCGCGGCGTTATGGCGGACCAGCGGCGCGAGGTCGAGGATGATGACCACGCCGCCGTCGGGCATGATGCTGGCGCCGTACACGCCGGGCACCGAGGTGACCTGCGGGCCGACCGGCTTGACTACGATTTCCTGGCTGCCGAGCACCTGGTCGACGCAGATCGCGATGCGGTCCTGGCCGGACTTCGACAGCAGCATCGGCATCTGCATGCTGCCCACGGCCTTGGCCGCCGGCAGGTCGAGCAGACCGCCGAGGTCGTAGATCTTGTGGCGGTTGCCGGCGTAGTTGAACTCCGGCACCTCGAGCCGCAGCTTTTCCTCCAGCTCCTCGCGGCCGATGCGGCCCACGCCGTCGACCGAGGCGATCGGGATGGCGAACTGGCTGTCGCCGATCTTGACGAACACCGCCTTGGTCACCGCCAGATTCAGCGGCAGGCGGATGACGAACTCGGTACCGCGGCCGCCGGTGCTCTGGATGCCCAGGCTGCCGTTGAGGTTGCCGATCTCCTTGCTGACCACGTCCATGCCGATGCCGCGGCCGGCCAGACGGGTGACGCTGTCGGCGGTGGAGAAGCCGGTCTGGATGATCAAGGCCAGGATCTGCTGTTCGCCGAGCTCGGCGTCGCCGGAAATCAGGCCGCGCTCGATGGCCTTGCGGCGGATCTGCGCGCTGTCCAGGCCGCGGCCGTCGTCGCGCACGCTGAGCACCACCTCGGTGCCTTCCGGCGCGATGCTGATCGACACCGTACCCGTTTCCGGCTTGCCGGCGGCGCGGCGCTGTTCGGGCGTCTCGATGCCGTGCGCCACCGCGTTGCGCAGCAGATGCTCCAGCGGCGCGATCATGCGGTCGAGCACGGTACGGTCCATTTCGCCGTGCGCGCCGTCGACGCGCAGTTCGACCTGCTTGCCGGCGTCCTGCGCGGCCTGACGCAGCACGCGGCGCAGGCGCGGCAGCAGGGTTTCGAACGGCAACATGCGCGTGCGCATCAGGCCTTCCTGCAGCTCCGAGCTCACCCGCGACTGCTGCAGCAGCAACGATTCGTGGTGGCGGGTCAGGTCGTCGAGCGTGGCCTGCAGGTTGATCAGGTCGTTCGAGGATTCCGCCAGCGAACGCGACAGCTGCTGCTGGGTGGTGAAGCGGTCCAGCTCGAGCGGGTCGAAGTCCTTGTTGCCCTGGTCGGCCTCGCGGATGTTGCGCGCCGCGATCTGCGCTTCGGTCTCGATGTCGAGGCGGCGCAACTGCTCGCGCAGGCGCGAAGTGGTCTGGTCGAGTTCGACCAGGTTGGTCTTGAACTGGGTCAGCTGCTGTTCCAGGCGGGCGCGGTAGATGGCGACCTCGCCGGCGAAGTTGACCAGCTGGTCGAGCAGGTCGGCGCGGATGCGCACCACTTCCTGCGGCGTGCGCAGGCCTTCGTCGGCGTCCAGGTCCTGGACTTCGATCGGTCCGGACAGCGGCTTGAGTCCGCCTGCCGCTTCGGCGCCGTCGGCGGCCGAAGACGTGCCGGCGGCGGCTTGAGCTCCGGCAAGCCCGGTTTCGAGCAGACGCATATGACGCTCCGGCGCCTCCGGCGCGCGCCGCTCTTCCACGCTGTGGCTCATCCGGTGCAGGGCGTCGAGCGACTGCTCGATGACCGCGATGCGGCCGGCGTCCGGCACCGTACCGGTATCGGCGCTGTGCTGGATGAAGCTTTCCAGGCTATGGCTGAGTTCGCCGATGCCGAACAGGCCGGCCATGCGGGCGCCGCCCTTGAGCGTATGCAGGTTGCGCTGCAGGCCGAACAGCGGCTCCATGCCGGATCCGGCCTGCTTCAGCGCGACCAGCAGGTTGTCGCTCTGGTCGAGCAGGTCCTTGGCCTCTTCGGTGAAGATGTCGAGCAGTTCCTCGTCCAGGCCGTGCATGTCCAAGGCCGGAGCAGCGGCCTCATCAGCCGGCGCAATGGTTTCTTCGGGCGCTTCCGCCGCGACCGCCGGCGGCGCTTCGGGCTCCAATACGGGCGGCTCCGGCTCGGCCGGCGTTTCAATGCTTTCCGCTGCCGGCTCGTCGGCGCGGTAATTCGGGTCGGTCAGGCGCTCCAGCTCTTCCATGCTCAAGCCGTCCAGACCATCGGCTTCCATCACTTCGATAGCGGCGGCAGCTTCGGCGGCGGCAGCTTCGGCGGCGGCAGCTTCGGCGGCGGCAGCTTCGGCGGCAGCGGCTTCGGCGGCAGCAGCTTCGGCGGCAGCAGCTTCGGCGGCAGCGGCTTCGGCGGCAGCAGCTTCGGCACTCAAGCGCTCGGCCAACAGGCGCTGCGTTTCGAGATGCTCGGCTTCAAGGCGGGCAGCCTCGATGCGCTCCGCTTCAATGCGCTCCGCCTCGAGCTGTTCGGCCTCAAGGCGCTGCGCCTCGATATCGGCCATGGCGGCCGGTGTCGGCACGGAGAGCGGAATATCCGGCAGGCGGTCGCGCAAGATGGCGATCCAGGCCTCGAGATCCGGATAGGTGGACGGCGGCGTGTTGGCGCTCAGGTCGTCCAAAGTGGCTTGCACGGCATCGGCCACTTGCGCCAAGCCGGCCAGCATTTCCGGGTCGGCGCCGGCGTGATGCGCGATACCGCGCCGCACCAGGGCCTCGGCCGGCGCCAGGACGCCGGCGAGCGTGCCGACTTCCGACATCGCGAACGCGCCGTTCATGGTGTGGATGGCGCGGAACACGGCATCCTCGAATTCGGCATGGCCGGAGGCGGCCGAACGCGTCAGCCAGGCGTTCAGGGTCTCGAGATGGCCGCCAATCTCCGGGCGCAGGATTTCCAACAGCACCGGATCGATGATTGGCTCGGCCGACGCGGGCGGCTGCGGCATTTCGACCGGGATTTCTTCCGCCGGCATCGCGGCAACTTCCGGTTCGCCGGCGGGAATGACCGAAGCCGGCTTCGGCTGGTAAACCACGTCTTCGCCGGCGGCCAGGCGTTCGGCGACATCGCACAGACCCTGCATGTCTACCGTCGCGTGTTCGCCCAGCAGGGCTTTCTGGAAACGCGGCAGCGTATCCACCGCGGTGCCGACCATGGCCAGCACGGCGGCGCTAGGCGGACGTGATCCGTCGAGCACGCGGTTCAGCAGGCTCTCGATCTTCCAGCTGAATTCGCTCAGGGCCTTGGCCCCGACCAGGCGGCCGCTGCCCTTGAGCGTATGGAACACGCGCCGGATCGGGCGCACCAGCTCGATGTTGTCCGGATCGCCGCGCCAGTCGGCGTAGAAGCCGTCCAGATTCGTACGCTCTTCGGCAAATTCCTCGAGGAAGATTTCCCGGATCTCATCGTCGATGCCTTCGGCCTCCATGTCGAACCCGGGCACGGCATCGCCGTGCGCATCGGACGGCGGCACCGTAATCACGGGCGCCATGACGGGAGTCGGCTGCGGTGTTTCCGGCACGGGCGCGGGCACGGATTCGGCCATGACCGGAGCCGCAACCGGCGTCGGCGCGGACGGGGCATGCGCGGCCTGTTCGGGCAAGGGCCAATATTTCAAGGCTTCCAGGCCTTTTTCGGTGATGTCGAGAATGCGTTCGCGGTTGGGACGGCGGTCGCGCACGGATTCCAGGTAGTACTCGATGCTGGCCAGCACCTCGGCCAGGCGCTCCATCTGCTCGGCGCCGGGAATGCCTTGGCGCTGGATCAACTCGATGCGGGTGTAGGCGCTCACGGCGTCGATGTAGTTCGAGACCGGCGTGTACTCCAGGATCGCGAGGGCGCCGGACACCTGCTTGAGCAGGCCCGGAATCGGTTCCAGCTGCTGGTGGTCCCAATAGCTCTCGACGAAGGCGACGAAGGCCTGGCGGACCTGCAGGAAATTGACGATCGACTCGCGGATCAGCGCGTCCAGCAACTGGTGCGACTGCGCGGAGGACAGGAACTCGCCGGCCATCTGGGCCTGGCGCGAGGCCGCGCTTTCGCCGCCGTGCTGGTCGAGCATCGACTCGACCGACAGCAGCGACTTGGCGATCTCCATCAGCTCGGCGTCGCTGAGCGCGCTGCGGCCTTCGACGTAGGCGCGGATGGTCTCGCGGTTTTCATGGATGTGGCGGCGGGCGCCCTCGGCGTCGATCAGCGCCAGCGTGTTTTCAACGCGGGTCAGCACGTCGAGCACGGCCGCCATGTCGGCGGGATTCTTGTCGGACTGGCGGATCGCCATGTCCAGGCTGTCCTTGACCTTGAGGATGTCCTCCTTGATCACCGCCGCGACGCTGTCGAGCAGGGCGTTGTTGCGCCCGAGCAGGCTGCTCTTGGCGTGCCGGATCTCGTCCTCGTCGGGCACCAGCGAGGCCAGCTCGAAAGCCGCCTCGACTTCGGCCAGGCGGTCCGTGGCCGACCCGTTGCGGGACACGAAGTACAGCAGTTCCTGGGTGATGCGGACCGGCGACAGCTGGCGGATTTCGCCGATGCCGCGGTTGTTGAGGTGGTTGACCTCCTGGTCGACCTTGGTCAGCGACCGCTTCAGCGCCGCATCGGCGGCGATGGCGCCGCCGGCCAAAGCGTCAAGCAGCGCCGAGGCGACCCAGAACAGCTTGCGGTCGGCGTCGTCGCGCGACTGCGCGGCGATGCGCAGGCAGACCTCGCCCAGGTTGCCGGCGGCCTGCGGGTCGTCGGCGGCCAGCCAACGCTGCAGATGGGCCTGGAACTGCAGCGACAGTCCGGCGATATCCTCGCCGGCGGCCGCGGCCTGGATGCGCGCCACCGCGGCGCCCGGCAACGGGTGCTGGGTCGGCGCCGAATACACGGACTCCTCGCCCAGGGCCGGCTCGCCGCGGATCGAACGCAGTTCGTTGATCAGCGGCAACAGCACCACGGGCACGTCGCGGTTGCCGTTCTGCAGGCGCTCCAGATAATCCGGCAGCTGCACGATGCACTGCATCAGCAGAGTGTAGGCGTTGTCGCCGCCCGGCACCGAGGCGTCGGCCAGACCGGCCGCAAGCTGCTCCATTTCCTCGGCCAACCGGGCCGCGCCGGTCAGCTCGACCATGCCCAAGGTGCCCGCAGCCTGGTGCAGATGGCCGAAGCATTCACGCAACGCGCCCGGACCCTCGCCCTCTTCGGCGAAACGTTCGAGCGCGGCGCGGGCCTGCTGCAGCGTGCCATCCAGCTCGGGCTTGAGCCAGGTCAGGACGGTGACATCGATGGGACTGAGAGATTTCATGCAGAACCTTGGCGGAATCGTGTTCGGACGGCCGGCGGGCCGATGCGCGTCTCGGCGGTCAGCCCGGCAGCTTGAAGTTGGCCACCGAGCGGCGCAGATCCGCCGCCAGCTTGGCCAAGTTGCCGACCGACTCGGCCGTGTGGCCGGCGCCCTGCGAGGTCTGCTTGGTGATCTCCTGAATCACGGCCATGGCTTCGGTGATGCCGCCCGCGGCCTGCGACTGCTCCTTGGAGGCGTGCGAGATGTCCTGAATCAGCTTCGACAGGTCGCCCGACACGGTTTCGATCTCGCCCAACGCCAGACCGGCGTCCTCGGCCAGGCGCGCGCCGGCCACCACTTCCGCGGTGGTCTGCTCCATCGAGTTGACCGCTTCGTTGGTGTCGGACTGAATGGTCTGCACCAGGGTCTCGATGCGCTTGGTCGCGTTCGAGGCGCGCTCGGCCAGGCGCTGCACTTCGTCGGCCACCACCGCGAAGCCGCGGCCGGCCTCGCCGGCGGAGGCCGCCTGGATGGCCGCGTTCAGCGAGAGGATGTTGGTCTGTTCGGCGATGTCGTTGATCAGCTCGATGATCGAGCCGATCTCCTGCGAGCTCTCGCCCAGGCGCTTGATGCGCTTGGCGGTCTCCTGGATCTGGCCGCGGATGTTGTCCATGCCGTGGATGGTCTGGCGCACCACGTCGGCGCCCTTGGACGCGATCTGCACCGAGCGCATGGCCACGTCGGCGGATTCGGCCGAACGGCGCGAGACGTCGTCGATGTTCGACGCGATGACGGTGATCTGGCGCGAGGCCGATTCAATCTGCAGCGCCTGCTGCTCGGCCGCTTCGGCCAGCTGGGCGGCGGTGGCCTGGGTCTCCTGGGCCGACGACGACACCTGCACCGAGGTGTCGTTGATGGTGCCGACCAGCAGGCGCATCTCGTCCACGGTGTTGTTGATGGCGTCCGCGATGGCGCCGGTGAAGTCCTCGGTCACGGTGGCCTTGGTGGTCAGGTCGCCGTTCGACAGCGGGTCGATCTCGTCGAGCAGGCGCATGATCGCCTGCTGCTGCTGCTGGTTGGTCTCCTTGGACTTGGACAGCTGCACGGTCTGGGTGCGGAAGATGCTGAGCAGCAGGAACACGATGCTCAGCAGCGCGGCGCCGGCGGAGCCCAGGGTGATGTAGGTGTTCGGGAAGGCGCGGCGCAGGTTGATGTTGTCGTAGGCCTTGTACAGGTTCTCGCTGTCCTCCAGGAACACCGCGGCGTCGAGCGAGATGGCGCTTTCGGCCTGATGCACCTCGAACAGGTTGCTGGAGGCGTCCAGCACGGCCTTGATCTCCTTTTCGGCCTGCGCGAACAGCTGCTCGGCGGCGACCACCGAGTTCATCGCGGCCGGCGACGCTACCGGCGCCACGTTCCAGTCCGGGTTGCCGGACTTCAGGCCGGCCAGCACCTGCGAGAAGGCCGCGGTGTCGCGCGACAGCGCGTCGGCGGCGGACACCGACTTCTCGCCGCCGGCGACCACTTCGGTCACGCGCCGGGCCATGCGGTCGACCAGCACGATCTGGCGGTTGGCCAGGTTGATCTGCTGCGCCGGCGCGTTGTAGTCGGACATGGCGTTCACCACCTCGCTCAGGCGCGAGGACAGCTGCGGCACGCGGGCGTTGAACTGGTTGGCGGTGTTGGACAGCGACACCAGCTCCTTCTCGCTCTTCAGGATCTGGTCGGCGTTGCCCGAGATCGTCTTCCAGGTCTTGTTGACCTGGGCCAGCGCGCCCTGGGCGCCGAGCGCGTTGTGGCTCTTGTTGAGCGTGGCCACGATTTCGGCGACGCGCTCCTTGGTGGCCTTGAATTCGGCGAACGAATCGGCGTTGCCGGCGGCGGACTCCTTGGAATAGTTCGCCAGCTTCTGCGACAGCACCTGCAGCTCGGAGCTGAGCGCGCGCGCCTGGTTCTCGCGGGCGCTGTAGTAGTTCGACGCGAAGAAGTTGGCCGCGAACACCGCGACGGCCAGGATCAGGACCAAGGACCAGAACTTGAGGCTGAAGCTGCCGAGCTTGTCGGCCACGGAACGGAATTTAGTGCTCATGATGCTGTGTTTTCCCCTAACGATTTTTTGTCGCCGCGCTCAGGCCGCGGCTTGCCTGAACTCCGGTGTCCTGGTCAACAGATCCATGTCGAAGACCCCCCATGTCTTGCCGGCCGCCGCGTAAGCCTTGGCCACGAAATGGCCCAGCCGCCCTTCGCGGAAGGCGTCCGCGCCGTCGGCCAGCTGCGAATCGTTGAAGAAACGCTGGCCAAACAGCTCGTCGACCACCACGGCGACCATGCCGCCGGGCTGTTGCACCACCAGCATGCGCTGGCCCTCGTGGATCAGGGTGCGCTCGCCGAAGATGAACAGCTTGAAGTCGACGATCGGCAGCAGGTTGCCGCGCGAGTTGGCCACGCCCAGCAGCCAGGGCTCGCTGCGCGGCACCGGCGTCATCGGCGGGATGCCGGTGATTTCGATGACCTGGTCGAAGGCCGAGACCAGCAGATGCGGACCGAGCCGGTAGGCGACGGCGCGCCAGTGGCCGGGCTCCTCCGAGACTTCCGGCGCCGCGGCGACATGCGCGATCGAGCGCCGTTCGTAATCCTGCAACCGGGCGAATGCGGTCTGGACGGCCATGGCGTCAGGCCTTCAAGGCGGGCACGAACCGGCGGATGGCCGACAGCAGTTCGTCACGGGTGAACGGTTTGGTCAGGTACTGTTCGGCGCCGACCACGCGGCCCTTGGCCTTGTCGAACAGGCCGTCCTTGGACGACAGCATGATCACCGGCGTGTTCTTGAACTGCTGGTTGTTCTTGATCAGGGCGCAGGTCTGGTAGCCGTCCAGGCGGGGCATCATGATGTCGACGAAGATGATGTGCGGCTGCTGGTCGGCGATCATCGCCAAGGCCTCGAAGCCGTCGACGGCGGTCAGCACCGTGCAGCCCTCCTTGGCCAACAGGGTCTCGGCCGTGCGGCGGATGGTCTTGGAGTCGTCCACGACCATGACCCGCAAGCCCTTGAGTTCTGCACTATCCATCAAAATCCCCAAAAAACGTCTCTTGTTCGCCTGTCGGCGGCGGAAACACGTACTCTGCCATAATAAGGGCCGGAATCGGATTTCGCCAAGTCCTTTTTCCGCCGCCCAATCTAGCATACCCACCCCGTCCGGACAGCGAGCCGAACTCATGAACAGACACATCGCAGTGGTGATGGATCCGATCGAACGGATCAAGCCGGCGAAGGACACCACCTTCGCGCTGATGCTGGAGGCGCAGCGCCGCGGCCACACGGTGCACTACGTCACGCCCGGCAGCCTCGGCGTGCGCGGCGGCGAGGCCTCGGCGAGGCTGGCCCCGGTACGGGTCGAAGACCGTGACCATCAATACTTCAGCCTGGGCGAAGAGGTCCTGCGGCCGCTGCGCGGCATCGACGCCGTGCTGATGCGCAAGGACCCGCCGGTGGACGCCCAGTTCATCCACGACACGCAGGTGCTGTCGATGGCCGAGGACGCCGGCGTGCTGGTGGTGAACCGCCCGCAGGGCCTGCGCGACCTGAACGAGAAGCTGGCGGCCCTGCTGTTCCCACACTGCTGCCCGGAGACCCTGGTCAGCCGCAGCGCGGCCGACTTCAAGGCCTTCATCCGCGAACACGGCGATGTGGTGGTGAAGCCGCTGGACGGCATGGGCGGCCGCTCGATCTTCCGCATCCGCCAGGGCGACGGCAATCTCAACGTGATCCTCGAGACCCTGATCGGCGACGGCGCGCTGACCATGGCGCAGAAGTACCTGCCGGAAATCCGCGACGGCGACAAGCGCATCCTGTTGGTGGACGGCGAACCGGTGCCCTACGCGCTGGCCCGCATCCCGCAGGGCGACGAGTTCCGCGGCAACCTGGCCGCCGGCGGCCGCGGCGAGGGCCGGCCGCTGACCGAACGCGACCGCTGGATCGCCGCCCAGGTCGGACCGTGGCTGAAGGCGCGCGGCATGCTGTTTGTCGGGCTGGACGTGATCGGCGACTACCTGACTGAAGTGAACGTGACCAGCCCGACCTGCGTGCGCGAACTCGACGCCCAGTTCGGCCTGAACATCGCCGGCCTGCTGCTGGACGCCATCGAGGCCCGTCTGGACCGCAGATGAGCGGCCGGATCTCCGCCAAGGACCGCCTGACCGGGACCCTGATCCTGTCGGGCATCGCCTACGGCGTGCTGCTACTGGGCGTCGGCTTCACCCTGAACAAGGCCGCGCCGGTGACGCCGACGCTCGATGTGGTGCTCAGTCCGACCGCCAGCGCCGCCAAACCGGAACGCGCCGACTTCCTGGCGCAGGCCGACAACCAGGGCGGCGGTTCCGCCGAGCGCGCGCAACGGCCGCTCGACGACCAGCTCTCGCAGCTGCCGCAGACCGACCCGGGCCAGGCGCCGGTGCCGATGCAGGCGCAGAAGACCCCGCCGGAACCGGAACCGGTGCAGCGCTTGGTCACCACCCAGAAGCCGGCGGAGCAGCTGACGCCGCGCGCGCGCGAACAGAAACCGACCAGCGCCGAGCCGTTGCCGGAGGGCGCCGAACTGGTCGAGCAGAGCCTGGCCCTGGCCAAGCTGGCCAACGAGTTCAGCCGCAAGCAGAACCTGCAGGCGCGCGCCACCCGGCACAAATACATCACCGCCAGCACCCGTGAGTACGCCTACGCGCAGTACATGAACGAATGGGTGCGCAAGGTCGAACGCGTCGGCAACGCCAATTACCCGCAGCAGGCTCTGCTCAACCGGCTGAGCGGCCAGCTGATCCTGACCGTGGCGATCCGCCGCGACGGCCGCATCGAAGACATCACCGTGGTCAAATCCAGCGGCAACCGGGTGCTCGACCGCGCCGCCGGCGACATCGTGCGTCTGGCCGAGCCGTTCCCGGCCCTGCCGAAAACGGCGGAAGACCCGTCGCTGCTCTACATCACCCGCACCTGGCAGTTCATCGCCGGCCAGACCAGCCTCAACTGAGCGCCGACTCCAGCGCCCGGCGCAGCTGCGCGCCGGTGACCGGCTTGCGCAGGAAGCCGTCCATGCCGGCCTCCCGGCATTGCTGTTCGGCATCGGCCTGGGTGCGTGCGGTCAGGGCGATGATCGGCGTGCGCATCCCTTGTAAGCGCCAGACCCGGGTCAGCTCCAGACCGTCCATGCCCGGCAGATCGACGTCGCAGAACACCGCGTCGAACCGTTCCTGCGCGCTTTGGGTCAGGGCCTCCAGGGCATTGCAGGCCTCCCGCACCATGTGGCCGTCGGCGCGCAGCAGTTGGCCGACGACCGACAGGATGGTCTCGTCGTCCTCGACCAGCAGGATGGTGCGCGCATGCGTCGGGCGTAGCGGCGCCGGCGCGGGTTCCGGCCCGGCCAAGGCCGCGTCCGCCGATTCGTCCAAAGGCAGATTGACGGTGAAGGTGGAGCCGCGGCCGGGCTCGCTGACCACCGTGATGTCGCCGCCCATCAGGCCGGCCAGTTCCTTGCTGATGGCCAGACCCAGGCCGCTGCCGCCGAAACGCTGCGCCGTGCGCGCGCCATCGGCCTGTATGAAGCGCTGGAACAGGCGCGCGCACTGCTCTTGGGTCATGCCCGGCCCGGTATCGGCGACCGCGATCGACAGCCCCTTCGGCGACAGCAGAGTGACCGTGACGCGCACGCCGCCCTCGGCGGTGAATTTGATCGCGTTGTTGCCCAGGTTGAACAGGATCTGCCGGATGCGGCCGCTGTCGCCCAGATAGGCGCGGTCGACGCCGGGCGCGATGTCCAGTTCGAACGACAGGCCTTTGGCGGCCGCCGACGGCGCCAACAGGCCCTGCACGTCCTGCAACAGGCCGCGCAGATCGAACGGCTGCAGGTCGAGCTCGAACTGGCCGGCCTCGATCTTGGACAGGTCGAGCGCGTCGTTCATCAGCCGCAGCAGGTGTTCGCCGGCCTTCTTGATCGACTGCACGCGGCCGCGTACGGTCTCCGGCAAGGAGTCGGACAGCAGCAGTTCGGTCATGCCCAGCACGCCGGTCATCGGCGTGCGGATCTCGTGCCCGAGATTGGCCAGGAAGCGGGACTTGGCCTCGGAGCCCCGCAGCTCCAGTTCACGCTGCTGGGCCTGCATGGCGGCGGCATGCCGGCGTTTGAGGCGTTCGCGGTTGAACACCACCAGCGCATACACCGCCAACACCAGGATGCCGGCATAAGCCGTGTAGGCCCACCAGGTCAGCCACCAGGGCGGCAGCACGCGGATATGCAGCACAGTCGGCGCGGACCATTCGCCGTCGGCGCCGGCGGCGATCACCTCCAGACGGTAATCCCCGGCCGGCAGGCGCGAGAAGCTGCGTTTGCCGCTGACGCCCATCTCGACCCAGTCCGGATCGTAGCCCGACAGGCGCGAGCGGAAACGGTGGGTGGCGGCATCGTCGAACGCCAGCAACAACGCATCGACGCTGAAATCGCGGTCGCCGGGTTCGAGCACGATCCGCGCGCGGTGATCCAACGGCAATTGATCTTCACCGCGACGCACGCTGGCCTGCTCGATCACCAGCTGCGGCGTCTCGCCGGCTGCCGCCAGTCGGTTCGGCTGGAACAGCACCAAGGCACTCGGGCTGAGCGCGAAAGCCCGGCCGTCGGCACCGAGATAAGGCGGCCGGTCGGCGAATTCCTGCCCCGGCAAGCCGTCGCCGATGCCGTATACCCGCACGCGCCGTTTCCGCAAATCATAACGGATCAGGCCGCGCTGGGACGTGATCCAGAGCTCACCGTTGCGCCCGGCGGCCATGCCGGACGGTTCGACCGCCGGCAGTCCATCGCCGGCGTCGACCGCATCGGCCCGATGGAGCGCGCCATCACGCCAACGGTAGATTTCCAGCACGCCCAACCGGCCTAGCCACAGCGTATCAGGCGCCGTCAGCAACGCGCTGTAGACGCGCTCGTCGGGCGCGCCGGGCACCGGCAGCAGGCGCCGGGCTTTCGGATCCCAGCGCAGCACGCCCTCGCCGCCGGTCAGCCAGAGCTGGCCATCCGGGCCGGTGAACAGCGCTTCGATATCCGGGAAGCGCAGGCCGTGGCCGCTTTTCGGCGTGATGTCCAGCAGCACCTTGCCGTTGTCGGGGTCGCGCGCCTGCAGGCCGCCGCCGTAATAGGCGACCCAAACCATGCCATCCGGCGTTTGCCACAGATGCTTGGTCGGACCGAGCAGGGTCGGATCGGCCGGGCTGTCGGAATACCAGGAGCGGAGCGCCCGATCGCGCGGATCGAAGCGCCAGAGCCCGTTGCCTCCCAGGCCCTCGCCACCGAGCCAGATGCGGCCTTGGCTGTCCTTGAGCAAGGTGTCGATCATCGCCGGCACATTCGGCGAAGACGGCAGGGGAAACGGCTCCAGACGTCCGTCTCCGGGCCAATAGCGGTCGATGCGGTCGGAATTGCCACTGAACAGGAAACTGCCATCGCCCAGATCCAGATAATTCCGGATACGTGCGTTACGCAAGGTGCCGGGCTGCTTGCCGCCGGCGGAAATCACCGAAAAATGCCGCCAGGCCGCCGGCTGCCGCAGCAATCCTTTTTCACCGCCGAACCAGAAGCCGCCGGAGCGGTCGCGGAAAGCGGTCACGAATTCGTTGCTACCGTACAACTGCTCGACACGGCCGCCGGACAGCCGGTTCAGGCCGCGACGGGCAACAAAAATACGCGAACCGTCGGTATCGGCCAGCACCGCCATGATGCTCGGATTGCTGAGTTGCCCGCTCCACTCCGGCACCTGCACGCCGCCGTCGGGACCGGCCAAATTCAGGCCGCCACGCGTGGCAATCCACATGCCGTAATCCGGGTCCGGCATCAGGTTCAACACCACCGGCGAACTCAAAAGGCTGTTATCGAACGCGATGAAGCGGCCGTCGCGCCACTGCACGATGCCGGAGCTGGTGGCGATCCAGAGCGTGCCGGCGGCGTCGAAAGCCAAGGATAGCACGTTCTCGTCCGGAAGCCCGGGTTGCCCGGGCGTCGGCAGGAAATGCCGGATGGCGCCATCCGGCGCCATGCGGAACAGGCCCTTGCCGAAGGTGCCGAACCAGACCGCGCCTCGGGCATCGGAGGCGATGGCCCAGATGTCGAGCGCCGACTCGTCCTTGAGCAGGGGCACGGCGGTGAAGCCGTTATGGTCTTCGTCCATCCGGTACAGGCCGAAGCCCTCGACACCGACCCAGATCCGGTTGCGGGCATCGACGTGCAGCACGGTGACCGAGTTGGCCGGCAGCGAGCGGTCGTCGCCGGGCGTATGCTGGTAGATCTTGAACTGGCCGCCGTCGAAACGGGCCAGGCCGTCCTTGGTGCCGACCCAGAGGTAACCTTCCCGGTCCTGGTCGATGGCGTGTATGAGCGGATTGGGCAGGCCGTCCTGCACGCCCAGATAGCGGAACTGGGATTGCGCCGGAACCTGCGCGACGGACGGCAGGACGGAAGCACAGCACAACGCGAAGGCCAACAGCCAGTGACGGAACATGCGGTTTTCCCCGGCGCGCGGGCGCGCGCTCTTGATTTCCACCCATCATAAGTGCATTCCCGGCGGGCCGGAAGCCGTTGCGGACATGGAACAGAGTTTTCGGCCCAAGGCCACGCCACCGACGCCGGTATGGCCTATGATGGGCCTGTAACCGGAGACCCTATCCCGTGCGCAAACCGTCCGTCCTCGCCCTGCTGCTCGCCCTGGCGCCCTGCGCGCCCGCCGTGGCGACCGACGCCTACGCCATCGACCCCGTGCATACCCGGGTGGCGTTCCGGGTGATGCATGCCGGCCTGTCGCCGAGCATCGGCACCCTGTCCGGTCCGACCGGACTCATCGTATTCGACCAGGACGACATCGCCGCCTCGCGGGTGGAGGTCGAGATTCCGCTGGCCCGGCTGGACATGGGCGACGCCGGCTGGAACCGTAAGGTGCTGCGCGACTTCCTCGACGGTGAAAAGCACCCGGTCGCCCGCTTTCGCTCGACCGCGGTGCGTCAGGTCTCCGACACGCTCTGGCAGGTCGAGGGCGAACTGGAATTGGCCGGAGCCCGCGCACCGGTCACCCTGCTGACCGTGCTGAACGCGCACAAACGCCATCCGTTGACGCTGCGCAAGACGCTCGGCCTGCAAGCCAGCGCAGACATCAGCCGCCGAACCTTCGGCATCGACGCCTGGCCGTCGCTGGTCGGCGATGCCGTGCATCTGGACATCGCCATCGAAGCCGTACGCAGCGGCGACAGCACCGAGGAGGACACGCCATGATCCGCAATTCCAAAGAACGTTGGGGCCAGGTCAGCATCGCGCTGCATTGGCTGACCGCCCTGCTGGTCATCGGTCTGGCCGTGGTCGGCCTGGTGATGACCGAACTGCCGAATTCGGCGCTGAAGGTGCAGGTCTACGCCCTGCATAAAAGCTTCGGCCTGACCGTGCTGGCCTTGGCGGTCCTGCGCCTGCTTTGGCGCCTGGCCGCCGGCGCGCCCGATGAAATCCCGGCGCCCCGCCTGCAGCAGCTGGCGGCGAAAGCCGTGCACTGGGCGCTGTATGCCTTGCTGTTCGCGCTGCCGCTCAGCGGCTGGCTGTTCAACTCGGCCGCCGGCTTCCCGCTGAAGTGGTTCGGGGTGCTGGCCCTGCCGAAGCTGTTCACCGGCTACAACCCGGAACTCAAGCATCTGGCGCACGAACTGCACGAATCCGGCTTCTACCTGCTCGCGCTGCTGCTTGTGCTGCATGCCGGCGCCGCGCTGTACCACCATTACCTCAAGAAAGACGACACCCTCAACCGCATGACCGGACGACTGCCATGATTCGATACGCCTCCCCCGTTCTCGCCGCCGCGCTCGCGTTGGCCGCCACCGCCACCCACGCCGCTGACTATGTGCAGGCGTCCGGCTCGACCCTGGGCTTCGCCGGCAGCTACCAAGGCGAAGCCTTCAACGGCAGCTTCCCCGGCTTCAGCACTCGGATCAGCTTCGATCCGGCCAAACCGGCCGGCGGCCGGCTGGACGTGACCATTCCGTTGGCCACCGCCACCACCCGCAACCCGGACTACGACGGCGAACTGCGCGGCAGCGCGTTCTTCGACAGCCGCAAATACCCGCAGGCGCGCTACACCGCCAGCAAATTCCGGGCGTTGGGCGGCAACCGCTTCGCCGCCGACGGCGTGCTGAGCCTGCGCGGCGTCAGCAAGCCGGTGACGCTCAGCTTCATCTGGACACCCGGCGCCAAGCCGGTGCTGAACGGCACCGCCACCGTCAAGCGCCTGGAGTTCGGCGTGGGCGGCGGCGAATGGGCCGACACCGGCCTGATTCCCAACGACATCAAGGTCAGCACCAAGGTGGTGCTGCAGCCGAAACCGAAGCCCTAAACCAGCCAGTGCCGTAGCCGTTCGGCGTCGAACGGCCAGTCGAGCTCGCGCGTGCCGTTAACCAGCACCGGCACGCGGCGGCCGTAACGCGCTTCCAGCGCCGCATCGCCGTCTATGTAGACCGCCTCGAAATCGCGTACGCCGGCGGCGTGCAGGATCTCCCACGCCTCGTCGCACAGGGCACAGTCGTCGCGTTGGATCAAAACCAGCATGGCAACCCGCTTTTTGGCATCATAGGCGCACGATTCTAGCGCACGGGCTTCAGCACATGGCAGTCAGCACCTTCGACCTGTTCAAAATCGGCATCGGACCCTCGTCCTCGCACACGGTCGGCCCGATGCGCGCGGCCGCGCGCTTCGTTGAACGTTGGCTGGTCGAGGAAGGCCGCCTGCACGACTGCGTGCGCATCAAGGCCGAGCTGTTCGGCTCGCTGGCGCTGACCGGCCGCGGCCACGGCTCCGACAAAGCGGTGCTGCTCGGCCTGGAAGGCCAATGGCCCGACAGCGTGGACCCCGACGCCATCGAGCCGATGTTGGAACGCATCCGCGCCGAGCGCAACGTACGCCTGACGCCGGAGCGGAGCATCGCCTTCGACGAGAAGACCGATCTGGTGTTCAACAAGCGCCAGAAGCTGCCGTTCCACAGCAACGGCATGCGCTTCAGCGCCTTCGACGCCGGCGGCGAACCGCTGGCGGTGCGCGAGTACTACTCGGTCGGCGGCGGCTTCGTGGTCAACCAGGACGAGGCCGCGCAGGACCGCATCACCGCCGACACCACCGCGCTGCCGTATCCGTTCAAGAGCGGCGCCGAGCTGATGGCGCAGTGCGAGCGGCACGGGCTGAGCATCCCGCAGCTGATGTGGGCCAACGAGCGCGTCTGGCGCGATGACGAAGCCATCGCGGCCGGACTGGACGCGATCTGGCAGGCCATGCAGGCCTGCCTGCAGCGCGGCATCCGCACCGGCGGCACCCTGCCCGGCGGGCTCAAGGTGGCGCGGCGGGCGCCGGCGATGATGCGCGAGCTGCTGGCGCGTCCGGAAGCGGCCCTGCGCGACCCGCTGACCGTGCTCGATTGGGTCAACCTGTACGCGCTGGCGGTGAACGAGGAGAACGCCGCCGGCGGGCGCGTGGTGACCGCGCCGACCAACGGCGCCGCCGGCATCATTCCGGCGGTATTGCACTATTACGACCGCTTCTGTCCGAACGCCAACATCCAGGGCGTGCGCGACTTCCTGCTGACCGCCGCCGCGATCGGCATCCTGTACAAGGAGAACGCCTCGATTTCCGGCGCCGAAGTCGGTTGCCAGGGCGAGGTCGGCGTGGCCTGTTCGATGGCCGCCGGCGGCCTGGCCGCGGCCCTCGGCGGCAGCCTCGGGCAGATCGAGAACGCCGCCGAAATCGGCATGGAGCACAACCTGGGCCTGACCTGCGATCCGATCGGCGGCCTGGTGCAGATCCCCTGCATCGAACGCAACGCCATGGGCGCGGTCAAGGCCATCAACGCCAGCCGCATGGCGCTGCGCGGCGACGGCAGCCACTTCGTCTCGCTCGACAAGGTGATCAAGACCATGCGCGACACCGGCCGCGACATGGCCGAAAAATACAAAGAGACCTCACGTGGCGGCCTGGCGGTAAATGTGATTGAATGCTGAGGCGGGGATAGGGGTTCCCGCGGCCGGCAACAGGGGATCGCGCCGTGAAAGAGGCTTTCCGCAGCTTGACATGGAACAAGGTCACGGTATTCATCGTGCTCTATCTCGTGCTCAGCTATCTGGCGCTGGCGTCGATCGGCGCGCCCGGCCAGGTGTCGCTGCTCTGGCCGGCCTCCGGCCTGGCGCTGGCCTTCGCCCTGCGTTACGGCCTGGTCTGGTGCCTGCCTTTGGCCGGTGCGCTGTTCCTGTTCCATAGCCTGTTCGAACGCGAGCCCGGACTGTTCACCCTGGTGTCGATCTGCGCCAACGTCGGCGGCCTGGTCGCCGCTGTGCTGTACATGCGCTGGCGCGGCGAGGAGCGCATGCTCTCGATCCGCGGCGGCTTCACGCTGCTGCAGGCCGCCATGCTGATGTCGCTGGTCAGCGGACTGCTCGGCATCGGCGGCCTGGGCCTGATCGGCGATCCGGCCGGCAGCCTGTTCTGGCCCAGCGTGCTGCAGTGGGCGCTGGGCGATCTGCTCGGCATCGTCTGCATCACGCCGGCCACCCTGCTGGCCCTGTCGCGCAGCCGCGAATCGGTCGAAGCCGCCGCCGAGCTCGACTACGCCGGCATCCGCGGCAAAGTGCTGTGGCTGGTGCTGTTGACGCTGTCGCTGCTGCTGATCTTCATGACCGGCTTCGGCCGCAGCAGCTATGTCCTGGGCCTGTCGGTGGTACCGGTGGCTTTGGTGGTCTGGAGCGCCATCCGTCTGCCGCCGATCTGGACGGCGTTCGGCAACGCGATCACCGGACTGGCCATCGCCGGCATGATCGGCTTGGGGCTGAGCGGCTTCGAACCGCCGACCGAGATGGCCGACCGCCTGTATCTGCTGGTGTTCCTGGTGCTGTTGGCCCTGTTTCCGATGATCCTGATGGCCAGCACCCACGAGATCCGGAAATCGTCGCGCCAGCTGTTCCACCGCGCCACCACCGACATCGACACCGGCCTGCCGAACCGGACCGCGTTCGAGGTGACCGCACGCGGCCTGCTGGACTCGAACGGCGCGCCGTGGACCCTGGGCTATCTCGATTTCGACCACTTCACCCTGGTCAACGACACCGCCAGCCATGCCGCCGGCGACGCCCTGATCAAAGCCGTGGCGTCCCTGCTCGGCACCAGCCTGTATCCCGGCGACCGCGTGTTCCGCATCGGCGGCGACGAATTCGCCCTGCTGTTCCAATGTCAGGGTCGCGAGGCCGAACTGCGCGCCGAACGCGTGTTGCGCGCGGTCGAATCCTTCCGCACCGGCTGGGACGGGCATATCCTGTCGACCACCGCCAGCATCGGCCTGGCCACGCTGAAGCCGGGCCAGGGCGACTACGCGCAACTGCTGTCGCAGGCCGACGCCGCCTGTTTCACCGCCAAGGAGCTGGGCGGCAACCGCCTGTGCATCGCCGACCAGAACAGCGCCGCGCTGCAGGACCGCACCGACGCCATGCAGTGGGCGGTACGCATACGGCAGGCCTTGAACCTCAACCTGTTCGAGCTGCACTGCCAGGACATCCGCACGCTCGGCGACGGCGCCGGCCAAGGCCGGCACTTCGAGATCCTGCTGCGCCTGCGCGAACCCGACAGCGGCCGGCTGCTGCCGCCCGGCCTGTTCATCCCGGCGGCGGAGCGTTTCCAGCTCGGCCCGAAGATCGACCGGCATGTGATCGACCTGGTCCTGTGCTGGATGGAAGCGCATCCGGCCGAGGCCCGCACGGTCTCGGCCTGCGCCATCAACCTGTCGGCCGGCTCGATGCAGGACGAAGGCTTCGCACCGTTCCTGCGCGAACGCCTGTCGCGCTCCAGCTTCCCCGCCTACAAGATCATTTTCGAAATCACCGAGACCAGCGCCATGCACGACCTGGCGCATGCGCGCACGCTGATCGCCGAACTGCGCCGGCTCGGCTGCCGCTTCGCGCTGGACGATTTCGGCTCTGGCTTCTGCTCGTTCAAGTACCTGCAGAACCTGGACGTCGACATCTTCAAGATCGACGGCAGTTTCGTGCGCGACCTGCAGACATCGGAACTGTCGCAGTCGGTCATCCGCGCCATCACCGAAATCGCGCATGTGCTGAAGAAGACCACGGTCGCCGAGCACTGCGAAACGGAAGAGCTGGGCACGCAGCTGCGTGCGCTCGGCGTCGACAAGGTGCAGGGCTTTGGCATCCACCGGCCGCAGCCGATCGACGACTATTTCGCCGCGTGAACCGGCGCGGATACCTCGGCGCGCTGGCGCTGCTGCTGGCTGGACCGGCGGGCGCCCACACCGAGCTGGTGCTCAACCGGCAGGCGCGCGCGGACGCGGTCAGCGTCGAGACCACGCTGTTCGGACCGGTCCAAGTCCGGCTGTCGGCACCCGACGGACGTGTGCTCGACGAACGCGTGCTGAACGGTCCGGGCCGGTTCCGGATCGACGGCGTGGCCGCCAGCGGACTGGCCGGCCTGCGCCTGACGGCGGTGCCCGGCAAACCGGCCAGGCATGACGGCAGCGAATACCGCCAGCCGTTCAGCGCCTATGCCGACGGGTCGATCAGCCAGGGTTTCCATGGCGAGGCCAGCCACCGAGACGCCGCCAACGCCTACGCCGTGGATTTCGCGCTGTTGCTGGGCACGCCGGTGCTGGCCGCGCGCGGCGGCACGGTGATGGAGGTGGTGGACGGTTTCCCGGATGACGGCGGCGCCCGTGCGGCCGATCTGGACAAGGCCAACCTGGTGCGCATCCTGCATGAGGACGGCAGCATGGCGTTGTACGCGCACCTGATGCAGGACAGCGTCACGGTCAGGCCGGGGCAATGGGTGGCACTCGGCAGCACCATCGGGCAAAGTGGCAACAGCGGCTATTCGCGCGGGCCGCATCTGCATTTCGCGGTCCAGGTCAACGCCGGCATGCGGCTGGAGTCGGTGCCGTTCCGCCTGCGCGCGGCGGACGGTTCGCTGATCGTGTCACCCTGAACGGCGGGCGTCCGCGTCGGGCGCGGGCGCCCCGCGATGCTATAATTACGCGTTGATTTTTCAGGCAAAACGCCCCATGAGTTCCGAACACGCCCTGCAGACGGCACGTCGCCGCACGTTCGCCATCGTCTCGCACCCCGACGCCGGCAAGACCACCCTGACCGAAAAGCTGCTGCTGTTCGGGGGCGCGATCCAGATGGCCGGCTCGGTGAAAGGACGCAAGGCCGCCCGGCACGCGACCTCGGACTGGATGGCCTTGGAGAAGGAGCGCGGCATCTCGGTCACCAGTTCGGTGATGCAGTTCCCGTACGAGGGCCGCATCGTCAACCTGCTCGACACCCCCGGCCACGCCGACTTCGGCGAGGACACCTACCGCGTGCTGACCGCGGTCGACTCGGCGCTGATGGTGATCGACGTCGCCAAGGGCGTGGAGGAACGTACCATCAAGCTGATGGAGGTCTGCCGCCTGCGCGACACCCCGATCATGACCTTCATCAACAAGCTCGACCGCGAGGGCCGCTCGCCGATCGAGCTGCTGGACGAGGTCGAATCGGTGCTCGGCATCCAGTGCGCGCCGGTGATCTGGCCGATCGGCATGGGTCAGCGCCTGAAGGGCGTGGTGCACCTGCTGACCGGCGAAGTGCACCTGTTCGAACCCGGCCGCAACTTCACCCGCCAGGACTCCACCATCTTCGCCTCGCTCGACGACCCGGCGTTGGCCGAGCGCATCGGCGCGCCGATGCTGGCCGAACTGCGCGACGAGCTGGAGCTGGTCGAAGGCGCCTCGCACCCGTTCGACAAGGCCGAATACCTGGCCGGCCGGCAGACGCCGGTGTTCTTCGGCTCGGCGGTCAACAACTTCGGCGTACAGCTGCTGCTGGACTTCTTCGTGGAGCATGCGCCGGCGCCGAAGCCGCGCGCCACCACCGCACGCGAGGTGTCGCCGCAGGAAGAGGCGTTCTCCGGCTTCGTGTTCAAGATCCAGGCCAACATGGACCCGCAGCACCGCGACCGCGTGGCGTTCCTGCGCGTCTGCTCCGGCCGCTTCGACGCCGGCATGAAGGCCTTCCACGTGCGCAGCGGCAAGGAGGTGAAGCTGGCCAACGCGCTGACCTTCATGGCCTCGGACCGCGAGCACGTCGAGACCGCCTACCCGGGCGACGTCATCGGCCTGCACAACCACGGCACCATCTCGATCGGCGACACCTTCACCGCCGGCGAGGCGATCAGCTTCACCGGCATCCCCAACTTCGCCCCCGAGCTGTTCCGCCGCGCGCGCCTGCGCGACCCGCTGAAGCTCAAGCAGCTGCAGAAGGGCCTGGCGCAGCTGTCCGAGGAAGGCGCCACCCAGTTCTTCCGGCCGCTGATGAGCAACGACCTGATCCTCGGCGCGGTCGGCACCCTGCAGTTCGACGTGGTCGCCTACCGGCTGAAGGACGAATATTCGGTCGACGCCACGTTCGAGCCGATCTCGATCAGCACCGCGCGCTGGGTACGCTGCAAGGACGCCAAGAAGCTCGAGGAATTCCGCGAGAAGGCCGCGCAGAACCTGGCCATCGACGCCGCCGGCGAGCTGGTGTACATCGCGCCGACCCGGGTCAACCTGCAGCTGACCCAGGAACGCTGGCCGGACATCGAGTTCCTGGCCACCCGCGAACACGCGCATGCCACGGCGTTGGATTGAGCAAATGCTCCAGAGCGGCCATGCGAGGATGAGGCGATGAACGCCGAACACCTGCGCGCCGAATTCTGGAACGCCCTGACCCACGGTACGGGCGCCGTGCTGAGCCTGATCGGCGGCGTGGTGCTGGTCACCTTGGCCTCGCTGTACGGCAACGGCTGGCAGCTGACCGGCGCCATCGTGTTCTCGCTGTCGCTGATCGGCCTGTACACCGCGTCCACCCTGTACCATGCGGTACACGAGCCGAAGGCCAAGAGCCGGCTGAAGGTCCTCGACCATTGCATGATCTACGTGCTGATCGCCGGCAGCTACACGCCGTTCGCGCTGATCGCGCTGCGCGGCGACGGCGGCTGGCTGCTGTTCGGCACCATCTGGACGCTGGCCGCGGCCGGCATCGTGTTCAAGCTGTTCTTCACCGGCCGCTTCGAGCTGCTGTCGACGCTGGTGTATCTGGCCATGGGCTGGCTGGTGGTGTTCGCCGCCGGTCCGATGCTGCGCCATGTCGGCACCACCGAACTGGTCTGGCTCGGCATCGGCGGCCTGTTCTACAGTCTCGGCACCGTGTTCTACCTATGGGAACGCCTGCGCCACAACCACGCCATCTGGCACGGCTTCGTGCTGGCCGGCAGCGCCAGCCATTTCGTGGCGATCAGCTACCTGGTGCTGTGATCACTCGCGGCAGCAGCCGCTAAGGTACGATGTTCCGCCCAAGCCGCGCATCTGGCGTTCGATCGCCCGCGCCCGCCGCTGCACATACGGGCCGGGCTTGCGGGCGCTGTATTTCCGGGGGCTCGGCAGCACCGCCGCCAAGCGCGCCGCCTCGCTCCGGCTAAGGCGCGCCGCCGGCTTGCCGAAATAACGCTGGGCCGCGGCTTCGGCGCCGTACACGCCGTCGCCGAATTCGACCACGTTGACGTAGACCTCGAGGATGCGCCGCTTCGACCACAGCAGCTCGATCCAGAAGGTGTACCAGGCTTCCAGCCCCTTGCGCAGGTAGCTGCGCCCGCTCCACAGGAACAGGTTCTTGGCCAACTGTTGGCTGATGGTGCTGCCGCCGCGGATCTTCCGACCGCGCTGGTTGCCGTGATAGGCCTTTTTCATGGCCTCCAAATCGAAACCGTGGTGCATGGGAAAGCGCTGGTCCTCGGCGGCCACCACCGCCAACGGCAGCTGCGGCGAGATGCGTTCCAGGCTGCGCCAGCGGTAATCGAGGCGCAGGCTGCGGCCGTCGTCGCCCAACAGCACCGACAGCTGTCGGCCGGCCATGAAGCTGGTGGCCGGCGGATCCAGCCAGCGCAGCGCCAGCACCTGGGCCACGGTCAGCAGCGTGAACACCAAGGGCAGGCCGATGAACAGCCGTTTCAGCCAATGCCGCGTCTTCGTCCTGCGAGCCAATCCGATCCCCGTGTTTGCGCGTAAAATATCCGGTAGTGTAACCAAACCACCGCATGCTGCGGAGACCGAATGCCCCCTTCCGACGACAGCCTGACCCGTTTCCTGCTTGAACGCGCCGACGTGCGCGGCGCCCTCGTGCATCTGGGGCCGGCCTGGCGCAGCATCGCCGAGCGCGTCGATTACCCGCCGGCGGTGGCCGCCTATCTGGCGCAGTGCACGGTGGCCTCGGCCCTGTTCACCGCCACGGTCAAGATCAACGGCCGGCTGTCGATCCAGCTGCGCGGCGAGGCGCCGATCCGCCGCCTGTTCGCCGAATGCACTACCGAAGGCACCGTGCGCGGCATCGCCCACTTCGACCCGCCGGTGCCGGACGACCTGCCGCTCTCGGCACTGGGCGACAAGGCCATGCTGGCCATCACCATCGAGAATGAAGCGCTTGTCGGACGCGAACCGCAACGTTACCAAGGCCTGGTCGGGCTCGAGGCCGATTCGATGGCGGAAGCCTTCGAAGGCTACTTCCGGCAATCGGAACAGCTGCCCACGCGCATCCTGCTGTTCAACCGCGGCGACCGTGCCGCCGGCCTGCTGATCCAGCAGTTGCCGGAGTCGGCGCGCGCGGAAGACGACTGGACACGGGTGCAGATGCTGCTGGACACCCTGACCGCCGACGAGCTGTTCGACCTGTCGCCGGAGGAAGTGCTGTACCGGCTGTTCCACGAGGAGACGGTGCGCGTGCTGGAAAGCAAGCCGCTGGCCTTCGCCTGCTCCTGCACCCGCGAAAGGGTCGAGAACGCGCTGATCAGCCTGGGCGAAGCCGAAATCGCCGAGGCCGTGGCCGAAAACGACGGCATCACCGTGCACTGCGATTTCTGCGGCCAGACCTACCAATTCAGCGCCGAGCAGGGCCTGTCGCTGTTCTGGCCGAAGTCCTCGGCGCCGGGCTCCAGCCGCCTGCACTGAGCGGGCCGGAACCCGGCCGCGTTTTTGCTGTCCAAGCGGCAGGAGACTACAATGGCCTGCATGAGACGCGCCCTGCCCCTGCTGATCGCCGCCGCCCTCGGCACGGCTTCCGTGGCGTCGGGGCAGAACTCGACCCCGCAGATGCTGAAGCCCAACACCACGCCGACCCTGATTCCGGTCTGGAATGTGCACAGCGGCCAAATCGAGGCCCTGTTGGTGCTCGAGCAGGCCCCGGCGGACCGGGCATGGATCCGTCCCCGCGGCACCCGCGCGCCGGCCGCCGGCAGCGGCACCGGCAAGGCCGTCACTCCGGACGGCGGCATGGCGATTTTCTGTGCCGGCCAAAACAACGCGTTCAACCAGTTGGCGCTGCTGGATACCTGCCAACTCGGCAAGAAATCCACGCGCTACCCGGCCGTCAACAGCGCCGACCTTGAAACCAAGGCCATGCTGCAACGCAAGAGCGGCGGCGATCTGGGCTTGATCGGGCTTTCACCCAAGCAACGTCGCCTGCTCGCCACCGAATTCGACACCTACGCGCCCTCTGGCGGGCGCGCCACGCCGCCTGCCAAGGTCAGCGAAGGCTGGGTTTCGATCAACGGCAACCTCAGCCGCGCCAAGCTGATTCCGGCTTCGCAGTTCCCGAAAGGGGTGCCGACCGAATGGGACCGCGACGTGCTGGAAATCCCCGCGCGCGAACGGTCGATTTCCGGCGAAGTGGTCGGCAACGTGGTCACCATTCCCGGCCAGGACTCCAACCTGCAGTCGATCGGCGCCGGCGTCAGCTGGAAGACGCCCTGGAAAGGCAAGGTCTCGGTCGGCGCGGAAAGCCTGCTGAGTCAGGGCCGAAGCTCGCTGGACAGCACCAGCGTGGCGCCGATCACCGACCAGCGCATCGACGGCGTGCGACCGTACGTGCGGGTGGAAATCGACCTCTGAGCCGGACGCGGCATCCGCCATCGACAACGGACTGCGGTCCGTTTTTTATTGCCCGCTTTCCGCAGGCCGAAAAAAAACCGCCGGCTTGCGCCGGCGGTCGAGTACAGCAATTGGTGTTGCTTTATCAGAAGTCCTGACGGTACTGCATGTACCAGTAGGCGCCGCCCGGCAGGTCGTAAGACGCGTCGAAGCTGTGGGCGAAGCTGTTGTACAGGATCGGCGGTTCTTTGCCGAACAGGTTGCGGGCACCGACCGAGATGCGGGCATCCCACGGCGCGGCCCACGACACGTTCAGGTCGTGAACGGCATAGGCGCCGGTGTGGCTGGAGGCCGGATCGATACCACCATCACCGTCCGGAGCCTTGCCGCCGCACTTGGCATACAGGAAGCCGCAGTTGTACTCGTACAGGTCGGACATGTAGCGGGTGGTCCAACGAGCCGACCAGTCGCCCTTGCTCCAGTCGATGGTGGCGACAGTGCGGTATTCGAAGCTCGGCGAACCGCTGAAGCTACCGACCGCGTTGTCGCTCCAGGGCGAGCCCGGACCACCGCGGGACTGCAGGTTTTCAGTCCAGCTGGTATCCAGGGCGAAACGGAAGTTGCCCCAATCGCCGGCGTCCCAACGGTACACGGCACCCAAGTCGATACCGGAAGCGCGATAGCCGTTCAGGTTGGTGCGGGCGGTACGCACGGTAGCCACTTCACCCGAAGCGGTACGCTCGACACTGGCGCAATAGGCCGTATCTTGCACCTGACCAGCAGTGCCCAAGCAACGGTTCATCACGGTCGCAGCACTCAGACTGGTCTGCAGGTCGTTCAGCTTGACTTCCCAGTAATCGATGGTCATGTCCAGACCTTGCAACCAACCCGGGCTGTACACGAAACCGTAGGTGAAGTTGGTGCCGAATTCCGGTTTCAGGTTCGGGTCACCGCCGTTCAGGGTACGGATTTGGCTGTTGGCTTGCGGAACACCGATACCACCGGTGCCGGCCAGACCGGCGGCCGTACAGGCGGCGGCGTTGGACGGGGACTGCCAGTTGGTGCCGGCGGCGTTCACGCGGCACGGGTCGTTGACCGACGGGAAGCTTTCGCTACCACCACCGTACAGGTCGAACGCCGACGGCGCGCGGAAGTTCTCGCCCCACGAAGCGCGGAACATCAGCTCGTCCATCGGTTTCCACTTCAGGCCGTACATTTCGTTGGTCGGCGAACCCGGATCGGCTTCCACGGTGTTCAGACCGACTTTACCGATGGCCTTGTAGTCGGACTTACGCACGGCGGCGCGCAGTTCCAATTCCTTGGCCAGGAACACGTCCTTCAGCAGCGGCGCGGTCACTTCGGCAAAGTATTCGGTCACTTCGGTCTGGCCCGTGGTCGGCTCGGTGTAGTTGTCCGAGGAACCGCCCGAAGAGACCAGGGTGTCCGGCTGGTTGAAAGCGATGTCCTTGCGGTATTCGAAGCCGACGGCGAAGCTCATCATGCCGGCCGGCAGCTCGAACAGGTCACCGCTGATGTTGCCGGTGTAGTTGTAGCTGGTGTTGCCCGCGGTGGACACTTGGGTGTAGCCCACGTAGTTGATCATCTGCTGGATTTCAGCAGCGGTCAGCACGCGGCCCGGGGCGGCACCGTTGATCTGGGTGCCCAGACCCAGGGTCGGGCCACCGAACACGTTGTACGGGATACAGCCCTGGATGCGGGTGGCGTAGCTGGCGCCGCAGTACAGGGTGTCGGAGGCGGCATCGTAACCGCCGGCGCCGACCGCGTTCTTCAGGTTGAACAGGTTGATGTAACCGGTGCCGCGGGCGTCATACTGACCGTCGTTGCGGGCGCCAGCCAGATCCCACGAGAAGAAGCGGTCGCCGATTTCGAAGCTGCCTTCCAAGCCCATCTGGAGCGCCACGATATCGTAGTCGTAGGAGGGGTTACGCGGACCGACGGCGACGTTACGGAAGTTCCAGGTGTTGATATCGACGCCGAACGGGTTGAACGGCATGGTGTCGTCGATACCGATCTTCCACTGCGGGCCGTTGGCGCCGGCGACCGATGCGGTAGCCGGCACTTCGGCCAGCTGCTGGTTCGAGTAGCGCTTGGTGTAGTTGACGCGGGTGTAAGCCGTGATGTTGTCGGTCACTTGGAAGCGACCGGCGGCGAACAGGTTCAGGCGCTGGGCCGGCTGCTGCAGGTAGTTGACCGGCGAGTAGTTGTAGCGGTCGGCGTTGGTGAACAGGCGGAAGTCGGCAGCCTGGTAACCGTTGGCCAGATTGGCGCTCGGGTTCAGGGCATAGGTGCCGTTCGCGGCAACGCCCGAACCGGAGACCACGAAGCGGCCGTAGGCGCCGGAAGAGGAGCCATAGGGGCAGACGCCGCCGTAGATATCGAAGCAGCCGAAGTACGGCTCGCTCGAGATGGCGCGGTCGCCGGCCATGATTTCCTTCTGCTCGGAGTAGCTGACGCTGATCACGCCGGAGG
>JAYSFF010000003.1:0-59508 GCA_041913425.1 Arenimonas sp.
TCGACGCGCTGCTGATCGACGACATCCAGTTCTTCGCCGGCAAGAACACCACCCAGGAGGAGTTCTTCCATACCTTCAACACCCTGGTGGACGGCAAGCAGCAGATCATCCTGACCTGCGACCGCTATCCGCGCGAGGTCGAGAACCTGGAACCGCGGCTGAAGTCGCGCCTGGGCTGGGGCCTGTCGGTGGTACTGGAACCGCCGGACGACGAAACCCGCGCCACCATCCTGATGGACAAGGCGCAACGGCGCGGCATCGCCCTGCCGACCGACGTCGCCTGGCAGATCGCCAAACGCCTGCACTCCAGCGTGCGCGACCTGGAAGGCGCGCTCAACACCCTGGCGGCGCGCGCCAACTTCACCGGTAACGCCATCACCCTGGATTTCGCCCAGGAAACCCTGCGCGACCTGATGCGCGCGCAGGCCTCGGTGATCTCCGTGAGCAACATCCAGAAAACCGTGGCAGACTACTATCAGTTGAAGCTGACCGATCTGCTGTCGCAGCGGCGCACGCGCTCCTTGGCGCGGCCGCGGCAGGTGGCGATGGCGTTGGCCAAGGAGTTGACCGAGCACAGCCTGCCGGAAATCGGCGAGGCGTTCGGCGGCCGGGACCACACCACGGTCCTGCACGGTTGCCGGGTCATTCAGGGCTTGCGCGAATCGGACGGGAAAATCCGCGAAGATTGGGATAAATTAGTACGTAAGTTGACCGAATGACGCAGGGGGTAAATTGTGGATAATGTGTGGTCGAAATCCAACGCCCTGACTTATCCACAATTGCCGCACAGTACTCCCAAGGACTTTCGGACTGACTTATATTTGAAATAATATAAACAAAATCATATAGTTAATACGGTTATCCCACGATTTGCGCGACACTACCACCACCACGTTTTAATAATTAACCTTAGTTATTGGAAATCCTCCTATGCGTTTTAGCCTCTCCCGCGAAGCGTTTCTGAAACCCCTGCAACAGGTCGTCAACGTCGTCGAGCGCAGGCAAACGCTGCCGGTGCTGAGCAACCTGTTGGTGCAGGTCGAAAACGGCCAACTGTCGCTGAAAGGCACGGATCTGGAAGTGGAACTGACCGCCCGGAATTCGGTGGATGACGGCCAAGACGGCGAAGTCACCATTCCCGCCCGCAAGCTGTTCGACATCGTGCGCGCCCTGCCCGACGGCAGCAAAATCACGCTCAGCCACAGCGGCGATAAAGCCACCATCCAGGCCGGCAAGAGCCGCTACACCCTGGCCACCCTGCCGGCGCGGGATTTCCCGGAGAACGACCAACTCGCCATCATCGAACGCATCCGCGTGCCGGAGGCGGCGCTGAAGGAACTGATCGAACGCACCGCGTTTGCCATGGCCCAGCAGGACGTCCGTTATTATCTGAACGGGCTGCTGTTCGACCTCAAGGGCAAGACCCTGCGTTGCGTCTCGACCGACGGCCATCGCCTGGCCCTGTGCGAAACCGAACTCAACGAAGGCATCGACAGCCGCAAGCAGATCATCATGCCGCGCAAGGGCGTGCTGGAATTGCAGCGCCTGTTGGAAGACGGCGACGGCGACATCGAGCTGGAAGTCGGCAATAACCATTTGCGCATCAGCCGCAGCGATGTCACGTTCAGCACCAAGCTGATCGAAGGCAAGTTCCCGGACTATGAAGCGGTGATTCCGATCGGCGCCGACAAGGAAGTGAAGGTCAACCGCGACCTGTTCCGCAACGCCTTGCAACGCGCCGCCATCCTGTCCAACGAGAAATTCAAGGGCGTCAAACTCGACATCCACCCGGGTGTGCTCAACATCGTGGCGCACAACCCGGAGCAGGAAGAAGCCCAGGAAGAAATCGAGATCGAATCGGTCATCGACGGCATCAGCATCGGTTTCAATGTGAATTACCTGTTGGAAGCCCTGTCCGCTTTGCGTGAGGACGACGTGCTGATCAAGCTGCGGGACGGCAATTCCTCGGCCCTGGTGCGCGAGGCCAGCCACGAACGCAGCCGCCATGTGGTCATGCCGCTGCGCCTCTGATGCAGCTGACCCGGTTGCAGGCGTTCGACCTGCGGTGTTTTCAGGAGTTCGATTTAACGCCCGTTCCGGGCGTTAATCTTTTACTGGGCGCCAATGGTGCCGGCAAGACTTCCATCCTCGAGGCCATCCATATCCTGGGCTATGGCCGGAGCTTCCGGGGCCGCATCCGCGATGGCTTGATTCGGCACGGCGCAGGCCAACTTCAAATCCAGACCCGCTGGCTGACCGATACCGGCATAGCGCAACAGGCCGGCATCCAACATACCGGTTCCGATTGGCAGGCTCGAATGAATGGCGCTGATGTCGATAATCTCGGCCGCTTCTGCGAACAATTTCCAGTGCTGAGTTTCGATCCGGGTAGCCATGAACTGATCATCGGCGCCTCGGAGGTGCGGCGGCGTTTCGTGGATTGGGCGTTGTTCCACGTGGAACCGGAATTCCATCCGGTTTGGCGCCGCTTCAATCGGGCCCTGAAACAGCGTAATGCCCTACTCAAAACCCAACCCGGCGCGCAGGAACTGGCGTCCTGGGATCGGGAGTTCGCGGAAGCCGGTGATTCCCTGCACCAGTTGCGCAAAATTTATCTGAAAAGCCTGGAACCGGTGATGCAGGGCATCCTGAGCCGGTTTCTGCCTGAATGCGGCGATTTGAGCCTGAGTTACAGTGCCGGTTGGCGGGAGCAGCAGATGAGCCTATTGGACGCCTTGCGCCTGAATCGGGATCGCGACATCCAAAGCGGTTTCTGTGGCGTCGGCCCACACCGTGCCGACTGGCAACCCAGCTTGGATGGTCGGCTACACCAGGACCACTTTTCCCGGGGCCAAGCCAAGCTCTTGGCCTTGGCGGCGCTGTTGGCGCAGACCGAGGATTTCGTCGCCAAAAAAGGCTTTTGGCCGATTCTGTGCTTCGACGATTTGGCGTCGGAGCTGGATCAAGCCCACTTCAACCAGGTGCTCACGTGGTTGGCGGAAAGCCGGGCGCAAATCTGGATCAGCGGTACGGAATCCCTGCCCGTTTATCACGAGCGCTTTCCGCAAGCGAAACTGTTCCACGTGGAACATGGACAAATCCAAGCGCCTACAGGCGAATAGGACTTGCCTGCCACTTGGTGTATAATGAAGAGTGCTTTATTTACCCAATATTTCCTCAATAAATCAACGATTTATTGAAACAACCCGGAACCCAGACAGCGTATGACCGAACAAGAACGCGCAGCAGCGGAATCGACATACGATTCCAGCCGGATTACCGTCCTTCGTGGCCTGGAAGCCGTGCGCAAACGGCCGGGCATGTACATCGGCGATGTCCATGACGGCACCGGCCTGCACCATATGGTGTTCGAAGTGGTCGACAACGCCATCGACGAAGCCCTGGCCGGCCATTGCGACACCGTCACCGTCACCCTGCACAACGACGGCTCCTGCTCGGTATCCGACAACGGCCGCGGCATTCCGGTCGACATCCACAAGGAAGAGGGCGTGTCCGCGGCCGAGGTCATCCTGACCGTGCTGCACGCCGGCGGCAAGTTCGACGACAACAGCTACAAAGTCTCCGGCGGCCTGCACGGCGTCGGCGTGTCGGTGGTCAACGCGCTGTCATCCTCGCTCTGGCTCGACATCTGGCGCGACGGCGGCCACTTCCAACAGGAATACGCGCTCGGCGAGCCCAAGTATCCGCTGAAGAAAGTCGCCGATTCGAGCAAGCGCGGTACCACATTGCGCTTCCTGCCGAGCCCGGAAATCTTCACCGACATCGAGTTCCACTACGACATCCTAGCCAAGCGCCTGCGCGAACTCAGCTTCCTCAACTCGGGCGTGCGCATCGAGCTGGTCGACGAGCGCGGCGAAGGCAAGCGCGACCTGTTCCAGTACGAAGGCGGCATCGCCAGCTTCGTGCAGCACCTGGCGCAACTGAAGACGCCCTTGCACGGCAAGGTCATCGCCGCCATCGGCGAGAAGGACGGCATCGTGGTCGACGTCGCCCTGCAGTGGACCGATTCCTACCAGGAAACGATGTTCTGCTTCACCAACAACATCCCGCAGAAGGACGGCGGCACGCACCTGATCGGTTTCCGCGCTGCGCTGACGCGCACCATCGGCAACTACATCGAACAGAACGGCATCGCCAAACAAGCCAAGATCGCGCTGACCGGCGACGACATGCGCGAAGGCATGATCGCCGTGCTGTCGGTGAAGGTGCCCGACCCCAGCTTCTCCTCGCAGACCAAGGAAAAGCTGGTGTCCTCTGAGGTGCGGCCGGCGGTCGAGGCCGTCATCGGCCAGAAGCTCGAGGAGTTCCTGCAGGAGAACCCGAACGAGGCGAAAGTCATCGCCGGCAAGATCGTCGACGCCGCCCGCGCCCGCGAAGCCGCGCGCAAGGCGCGCGACCTGACCCGCCGTAAAGGCGCACTGGACATCGCCGGCCTGCCCGGCAAGCTGGCCGACTGCCAGGAGAAGGATCCAGCGCTGTCCGAACTGTTCATCGTCGAGGGCGACTCGGCCGGCGGCTCGGCCAAGCAAGGCCGCAACCGCAAGAACCAGGCGGTGCTGCCGTTGCGCGGCAAGATTCTCAACGTCGAACGCGCCCGCTTCGACCGCATGCTGTCCAGCGCCGAAGTCGGCACGCTGATCACCGCGCTCGGCACCGGCATCGGCAAGGAAGAGTACAACCCCGACAAGCTGCGCTACCACCGCATCATCATCATGACCGACGCCGACGTCGACGGCTCGCACATCCGCACCCTGCTGCTGACCTTCTTCTACCGGCAGATGCCGGAGCTGCTGGAGCGCGGCCACGTCTACATCGGCCTGCCGCCGCTGTTCAAGATCAAGCAGGGCAAGAACGAGCTGTATCTGAAAGACGTGCCGGCGCTGAACGCCTATCTGGTCAGCAATGCGGTCGACAACGCCGAACTGGTGCCGGCCGCCGGCGCGCCCGCCATCCGCGGCGAAGCCCTGGAAAAGCTGATGCTGCAGGTGGTCGCCGCGCAGGACGTGATGGCGCGCTTCGCCTACCGCATCGACACCGACGTGTTGGAGGCGATGATGGACAGCCGCCCGCTGACCTTGGAGGATTTCCGGCAACCGGGCGCTCTGGCGCCGTGGTTGGCTGACCTCGAGGGCAAGCTCAATGGCCGCGGTGCCGGCAAGCCGCGGTACGCGGTCAGTGTGCAGGCCGCCGGCGACGAGCAGCAGGGCGCCTTGGTCATCGAGAAACAGCACAACGGCCTGCAGGTCATCCAGACCCTGGCCGCCGGCCAGTTGGTGCATGGCGAATTGCGCCAGGTCACCGAAGTGGCGCAGGTGTTGCACGGCCTGATCCAGGACGGCGCGCTGGTCCAGCGCGGCGGCAAGAGCATGGCGGTGTCGCGTTTCGTCGAAGCGCAGACCTGGCTGCTCGAAGAGGCCAAACGCGGCCGCACCATCCAGCGCTTCAAGGGCCTGGGCGAAATGAACCCCGAACAGCTGTGGGAGACCACGGTCAATCCGGAAACCCGGCGCCTGCTGCGGGTCAAGATCGAAGACGCCGTGGCCGCCGACCAGATCTTCTCGACCCTGATGGGCGAGCTGGTCGAACCGCGCCGCGATTTCATCGAGGAAAACGCGCTCAAGGTCGGCAATCTGGACGTCTGACGGCAGCCTGAACGGAGGCCGCGCCGCGGCCGAAAACGGGGCTTGAGCGAAAACCGTGGAGGAATTACTCTATCCCTCCGGTTTCTCGCTTTAGGAATCCCTGATGAAGACGCAAAAACTCCTCGGTGCCGCACTGTTCGGTACTGCCCTGCTGCTCTCCGGCCAGGCCCTGGCCCAATCCGGCGGCGCGCGTGACCGCCTGAAAGCGGAGAAATGCTATACCAGCGACGGCAAGCCGATCGATTGCGAACAACAGGCCAAAGCAGCGGCGGCTGTGGTGGAGAAATATCCCGATGCCACGCGCGTCGCGCCCGAAACGCCCAAGACCAAGATCAAGAAGGAATGGGATGCCTTGGTGAAGGCTTCCAACGCCACCGACGCAGCCGCCCTGATTGCCGCCGGCGAGACGGTGTTGAACCATCCGGATGCCAGCGTCAACGAAAAGTCCGAAGCCGCCAACCAGATCGCGCAGGCCTATCTGCGCCAGCGCCAGGACAATTACCAGAAACCCATCCAGTACGCCAAGCAGGCCGTCGATCTCGGCGGCCTGAACAACAACACCCATTATCTGTTGATGCTCACCCTCGGCCAGATGCTGGTCGCTGAAAAACGTTACGACGAAGCCGTCGTCTACCTCGAGCGCTTCAGTGCCGAAACGCGGGTCAGCGACGACCTGACCCTGCTCAAGAACAAGGGTAACGCCTATTACCGTCTGGCCAAATATCCGGAAGCCATCGCGCAACTTGAGAAGGCGTATGCCATCGACAAGGGCGCGGACGCCAACATCGCGGTCATGTTGATGGATGCCTATACCAAGTCCGGCCGCAAGGCCGACGCCAACCGTCTGGCCGAAGAAGTGGCCAAGGCCGCCGCGGCTTCCGGCGATCCGGGCGCCGCCTCCAAGCAGCTGCTGGTGTATGCCAACGCCAAGCAGTACGAAAAAGCGGCCAAGGCCTTCGACGAGCTGTATGCCAAAGGCCAGATTTCGACCCTGGCCGAATACGAGGCCGGTTACGTGTCCTATTCATATTTGGAAGGCAAGGAAGCACAGGCCATCAAGATCATCAACGAGGGCATGGCTAAAGGCGTGATCAAGCCCGATGCCGCGGTCTACAACATCCTCGGCCAGTCCTACTATTACAGCGGCAACGCCGCCGGCGCCATCGACGCCTGGGGCAAGGGCGCGGCCCAATCCAAGGACGGCGAGCAGGATCTGCTGCTGGCGCGCGTGCTTGGCGAGGAAAGCGAATACGCGAAATCGAAAGCGGCCGCTCAGCTGGCGTTAAGCAAAGGCGTCCAGAACAAAGGTGATGCCTATCTCATAATCGCCGAGGCCGAATCCGAATTCGGCCTGGATGACCGCGCGGCGATGATTTCCGCCTTGAAAGAGGCCGCGAAATACCCGGAAAGCCAAGCGGAAGCGAAGAAGCGTCTGAAGCAGGCGGGTGCCAACTAGCACTTTGCACCACCGGATTCCTGTTGTAAACTTCTAGGTTCCCGCGCATGCGGGTCGCGGCGCAACAGCGCCATTGAACACACTATTAGCAGAGCCGCCGCCACATGACGGATTTGAAATCAAAATACGAGCAGCAGAACAAGATCAGCTGGCCCCGGGTAACGGCGAACGCCGCCGCCATCGCCGTGCACGTGCTGATCTTCATGATGCTGATGGCCCCCGTTTCCGCTCCCGACTCCAAGAAAGGCGAAGAGACGGTGACCATGGTGTCTTTCTCGGAACCGCCGCCGCCGCCGCCGCCGCCGCCGCCGCCGCCGCCGGAACCGCCGAAGGAACTCAAGAAGCAGATCATCCAGACCGCGCCGGCCAAGAACATCCCGCCGCCGCCGGAAGAGACGATCACCTACGATACGCCGGGCCCGATGGATACCCCGGCTCCGCCGCCGTCCCCACCGGCGCCGCCTGCTTCACCGCCGGCCGACTTCGGCGGCGGCGACGTCGATGCCTCGACCCGTGCCCAGTTCCCGGTCAAGTACCCGCCCGCCGCCCTGCGTGCCGGCGTCACCGGTACCGTGATCGTCCAGGTAACCTACGACGCCAACGGCACCGTGCTCGACGCGTCGGTGTACAAATCCAGCCGCAACCGCGACCTGGATCGTGCCGCCGTCGCCGGCGTGCGCAAATGGAAGATCAACCCGGGCAAGAAAAACGGCCAGAACGTGGGTGGCTCCGCGCTGGTCACCGTCGATTTCACGCTGTAACCGCAATTTGGCTGTCGTAACGTTCCACTTCTTCTTTAACTAACTTAAAAGGTATTCCTTATGTTGCAGGACCTCATCTTAACCGCTACTGCCGCCGCTCCCGCTGCGGGCGGATCGTCCAACAACGCTGAAGCCCTGCAGCAGATGGGTTTCAGCCACATGGTGCAGAACTTCGACGTGGTCGGCTGGGTGGTGTTCGTCACCCTGATCATCATGTCGATCGGTTCCTGGTGGTACACCGTGGTCAACGCCATCAACAACAACCGCATCAGCTCCAATGCCGACCGCGTGGTCGACACCTTCTGGTCGATCAAGAACGCCAAGGAAGCCCGCCAGTTCCTGGAAGAGCAGAAAGCCAGCGAGCCGTTCTCCAAGATCGCCCTGGATTCGATCGAAGCCGCCTCGCACCAGGAAGGCAACGCCTTGGCCCAGAGCCTGAGCAAGTCCGAGTTCGTCGACCGCGCCCTGCGCCAAGCCGTGACCCGTGAAAGCGCCAACCTCGAAAACGGCCTGACTTGGCTCGCCACCGTCGGCGCCACCGCGCCGTTTGTCGGTCTGCTCGGCACCGTGTGGGGCATCTACCACGCCCTGATCCGTATCGGCGCCACCGGCCAGGCTTCGATCGACGCCGTCGCCGGTCCGGTCGGCGAAGCGCTGATCATGACCGCGTTCGGTCTGTTCGTCGCGATTCCGGCGGTGTTGGCCTACAACGCCTTCAACCGCAGCAACCGCAACATCTACTCGAAGTTCGACACCTTCGCGCACGACCTGCACGACTACTTCGCCACCGGCTCGCGCGTCGGCAGCAAGTAATCAACCCCACGTTTCGAGGACTTCACCATGGCTTTCAGCTCCAACTCCTCCGGCGGTGCGATGTCCGACATCAACGTGACCCCCTTGGTCGACGTGATGTTGGTGCTGCTGATCATCTTCATGATCACCGCGCCGCTGATGTCGCATAAAGTGAAGGTCGAGCTGCCGACCGCCTCGCTGGACAAGAAACCGGAAATCCTGGTTCCTCCGGTGACCGTGGCGATCAAGGCCAATGGTGACGTCTATTGGAACGATCAGTTGATGAACGACGCCCTGCTGGAACAGAACCTGGCGGTCACGGTCGCCCGTGACCCCCAGCCCCAGGTCGACATCCGTGCCGACAACGAGACCAAGTACAGCATCATCCAGAAGACGGTGAAGACCATCCGTCAATCGGGTATGCGTAAGGTCGGTTTCGTTTCCATGCCCGAGCGCAACTAAGGACGTACGAAAATGGCATTCAGTTCCAATTCCTCCGGCGGCGCAATGGCCGATATGAACGTGACCCCGCTGGTCGACGTGATGCTGGTGTTGCTGATCATCTTCATGGTGACGGCGCCGCCGATGACGTACCAGATCCAGGTCGACCTGCCGCAGAAGTCGAACGTCCCGCCGCCGAAGGTCGAGAACCCGCCCGAGCCGATCCGCATCCACGTGCAGACCGGCGGTACGGTGGCCTGGAACGGCAGCCCGGTTCCGATGGGCTCGCTGCAGGCGCAGTTCGACGTCGAGGGCGCCCGTGACGTGCAGCCGACCATCGAGATCACCACAGATCCCGACGCGGAATACGAAACGCTCGCCAAAGTGCTGGCCCGCACCAAGAACGCGGGTCTGCAGAAGATAAGTTTTGTTGAAGAAGCCGAATGAGAAAACGCCCCGCAAGGGGCGTTTTTTTTCCCCGACCATGAAGACTGCCGCAAAAATCCTGTTGCTGACCCTTGCCGTGCTCGCGGGCGGTTGCCTGTCGTTCAACAAGCGGCCGGACCTTGATCTGCTGTACCGCTCCAGCCACCTGAACGACAACAGCACGCCGGTCATCATCATCCCCGGGCTGATGGGAACCACCCTGGTCAACGGCAAAGGCGAGGAAGTCTGGCCGAAATCGGTCGGCAACATCGCCTTCAGCCGCTTCGACGACATCGCCTTGGACGAGAACAACGACATTCGCCCGGGCGGGCTGTTCGATGCCTTGGCCGGCGTCGATTTCTACGGCACCTTGATCGCCACCTTGGAGAAGGCCGGCCGCTACCAGAAGGGCGAACCCGGCACGCCGGTCGTGAACAAGAGCCGCCGGCGCTATTACGTGTTCCTGTACGACTGGCGCAAGAGCAATTTCGACGCGGTCAACCAGTTGCATGTCCTGGTCGAGCAGATCCGGCACGATTACGGCAAACCGGACCTGCAGGTCGACATCATCGCGCACAGCAACGGCGGCCTGATCGCCCGCTATTACCTTCAGTACGGCCCGCAGGACGCCGCCAGCCGCATCAAGCCGACGCCGTGGAACGAAGGCGATGCGCGCATCCGCCGCATCGCCATGCTGGGCACCCCGAATCTGGGTTCGGTGGTCAGCGTAGGCCGTCTATACAACGGCTTCCGGCTCGGTCTACGCGAGATTCCGCCGCATATCCTGAGCTACTTCGCCACGCCGTTCGAAACCCTGCCCAACCCGAAGGCCAACGCCTTCATCGACGCCAACGGCACCACGGTCGATCTCGACATCTACGATGTTTCGCTCTGGCATAAGAACCGCTGGTCGGTGTTCAACGAAGCCGTCCGGCAGCAGGTGCGCCGTGAATATCCGGACGCCGAGCGCCGCTTGGCGCTGTTGGACGAGCGCTTCGTCAGCAACCTCGAGAACGGCCGGCATTTCCAGTCGGCGCTGGCGGTTCCGCTGTCCGACAGCCGTGTGCAGTTCGCCGTGTTCGGCGGCGACTGCGAGCTGACCGCGTCGCGCGCGGTGGTCGAAAGCGCAGGCAACGGAAACGGCTTGCGGCTTGCATTCCAGGAAAGCGAAATCGCCGGTAAACGCCGGAACGTGGATTACGCCCGTCTGATGCAGGCGCCCGGTGACGGCCTGGTCACGCGCGAATCGCAGTTGGCGCGCGCCAGCAACATCTACCTCAACCAGTCGATGGACCGCGATCTGTTCCCGGTGTCGCAGACCATGTTCTTCTGCGAGAAACACGACCGCCTGACCAGCAATCCCTACTTCCAGAACAACCTGCTGTATTTCATCCTGCACTGAGCGCGGCCAGCGCGGTCAGGCCGTTCATGCGCCGGATGTCGCGGCCGAGCGCGGCGCGCAGGCTGTCTTCGCCCGCGGTTACGGTCAGACCCTGCTTGGCTCGGGTGATGGCGGTGTACAGCAGCGACTTCGACAGCAAGGGACCGTCGGCATCGGGCAGCAGTACGTCGACATGCCGGTACTCCGAACCCTGCGCCTTGTGCACGGTCAAGGCATAGGCCGGTTCATGCCGCGGCAATTTGGCCAGCGGTACCGCCAATGGTCCGTCGGGCATCCGGAAATGCGCGCTCAGGCCGTTTTCGCCCTGCCAGAGCAGGCCGACGTCGCCGTTGGCCAGGCCCAGCACCGGTACGTTCTCCAGCACCATGATGGCTTCACCATGCCGGTTGCGCCCGTGGCCCAGACGCCGGCCGATTTCGGCGTTCAGGGTTTCGCTGCCGACCGGACCTTGGCGCAGCGGCGTCAGGATCACGCGCCCGCCCGACATCGACAAAGCGGTTTCGACGTCGGCGGCCTGCGTCAGACGAGCATGCCACTCGGCCGTCTCGGCCACGATCCGCGACAGCGACAGCGCCGAATTTTCGCGCAAGCGGACACCGGGATAGGCATTGCCGCGCAACCCGTCGATGACCGCATCGGCATCGGCCGCCAGTACATCGGACGCGAAGCGGCTCAGCCCGGGCTGCTCGGCTTGCCGGTGGTTGCGGGTCAGCTGCAGGTGCGCGTTGCGCAATTCGCGTGCGAACCGGGAATCGGCCGATGCTCCGAGCAAGGCGCCCAGTACATTGCCGACTTCGATCGACGGCAGCTGGTCTGGATCGCCGACCAGCACCAGCACGCATTCCGGCGCCAGCGCCTGCAGCAGCGCCATCAGCATCGGCATATCGAGCATCGAGGCTTCGTCGACCACTACCAGATCGGCCGGCAGATACTTGCCGTCGGCGTAGCGTCCGCGGCGGGTCAGCGGATCGATGCCGAGCAGACGGTGCAGGGTCCGCGCCTCCTGCGCCAGCGCCGGTTGAAGATCGCCCGGCAGATGCCGGCAGAGCGCCGGCATCTGCGCCGCCCAGGATTCGTTCATCCGCGCCGCGGCCTTGCCCGTCGGCGCGCACAGGCGGATTTGCGGCAAGCGGCCATGGCTCGCGTGGAAACCCTGCAGCCAGGACACCAAGGCGCCGGCGATGGCGGTGGTCTTGCCGGTGCCCGGGCCGCCGGTCAACAGCGCCAAGGTCTTATGCCGGCATAAAGCGGCCAAGTCTTCGGCGGCATCGCCGCTACGCGGCAATTCGTGCGGATCCAGACGTTGTGCCAGCGCGCGGATCAGCGCGTTCTCCAACCGCCAGTACTTGTGCAGGTAGAGCCGAGAGCCATGTATCACCATAAGGCCCGCAGCATCAACGGTCCGGGAATCATCGGCATCGATCACCAGTGGATTGCCGGCGAATACGCGCGACAACGCGAGGGCATCGACGTCGATATCCGCCAGCGCCTGCGGGTAGACGCCGGCCACGCGTCGCAAATCCAGGCAGCTGTGGCCGTCGCCGGCGGCGTGGAAACACAGCGCGGCCAAGCGGCCGGCCAAGGCGCCGTCACCGGATTGGCGGTGGCGAATTTCGGCACCGAACGCCAAGGCCGCGGGCGAGAGCCGGAAAAAGCCGTCGTCACGCATCGGATGCGGCCTCCTGGTCGAAACAGGCGTCCAGCGCCATGATCAAGCCGGCCTCGGGGTGGTCGCGGAAGATGCCCTTGTCCGGATGTGCCGGATCGATGCCGCGCGAGAACAGATAACGCACGCCGCCGAAGTGGCGCTCATAGCGGTAATCCGGCAGCCGCCGGCGCAGCCAGCGGTGCACCGCCACCGTGTACAGCAGATATTGCAGGTCGTATTCCTGCGCGCGGATGGCCTGCTGCATGTCATCCATGCCGTAATCCGGTAGGCGGTTGGATTTGTAATCGAGCACGAACAAGCGGCCGGCGTGCCGGTACAGCAGGTCGATCTTGCCGGTGAGCAGGCCGTTCAATCCGGACGGCGGCCCGAGCCGCGTGCGCTCCAGGCAATAGCCGAAGCGGTGCAGCAGGTCGAGGACGGCTTCGCCGCCGGCGTGGCGCAGGCTGAGATGGAATTCCATTTCATGCCGTTTGTCGCGACCCGGCAGGTCGATCAACGCCACGCCTTCCGGCAAACGCGCCTGCAGCGTGGCTTGCGCCAGCTGCATCAGCACCGCCGCGCCGCCGCGGGCGGCATCGGCATCGAAACCGAACGCCGACAACGCGTCGCGGCACTGCGCCAAGGCGGCTTCTCCCGGGTCGCGCCAATCGGCGGCCTGCGCCGTCTCCAGCACCGCATGCAAGGCGTTGCCGAATGCGGCACCTTGATACGGGCCGGGATTGGCGTCGCCGTACACCGGCCGCTCGTCATCGGCCGCATGCACGAAATCGGCTTCGCGTTCGCGGTGCAGGCCGGAAAAGCTGTGCATCTGCCAGAACTCCGGCACCCTCTTGCTTGCCGGCAGTGCCGGTGTCGCCGGCGCGCGTGCGGCCGGCGGCAAGACCGGCACCGGCGGAAGGTCTTCGACCACCGCATAGCCGGCCAAGGTCTCATCCAGTCCGGACGCCGGATCGTCCAGCAACAGGTAGCCGAGCGCGGAATCGGCGAAGCCCTTGATGTCGCCCAGCACGCAATGCAGGGCGAACTTCGCCCGGGTCATGCCGACATACAGCAAACGCAGGCTTTCCGAACGCTGTTCGCGCTCGACGGCGTCCTTCACCGCATCGTCGCAATCCTCCAGATCGATGGCCAGGCAGCGCGCGCCGGCCTCGACGTAGCGCGCGAACCGCTTTCCGGGTTTGCGCGCGATGGCGCTGAACGGCAGGAACACCGCACCGAACTCCAGGCCCTTGCTCTGGTGCAGGGTCATGATGCGCACGCGCGGCTGGCTGGATTCCAGGCGCGGCGGCGTATTGCCGTCGGCGTCGGCGGTGCCGGCCAGCGCGATCTGCCGCCCCAGCCAATCCAGATAATGCGCCGGTTCCGGCGTCGGCCGGTATTGCGCCTGCACCGCCTCCAGCACTTGCGCGTACTGGCCCAGATGACGTTCGCCGTCCGGATTGCCGATCAGCACCGGGGTGGCGGCATCCAGGATCGGCGCGATGGCCGCCCATGGCCCCTGCTTCAGCAAACGTGCGGCCAGTTCCGGCAGGTCGGGCGTGTAACCGACCGCGCGCGCGGACGACAGCAGCAGGCCGCCCGCCGCGGTTCGTTCGGCCCGATGCGAACCCGGTTGCAGCAGATGGTGCAACAGGCCGAGGATATCGCGCGCGGCATGGCTTTCGAACACGCTGTCGCGGCGCACGCAGACCGAATCGACGCCGCGCTCGCGCAACCGCGACTGCATCAGCATGGCTTCGCGGTTGGTGTGCACCAGCACCGCGATGTCGGCTTCGGCCAAGGTGCGCGGAGCGTCGCCTTCGACCACCTCCGCCTCGCCGTTTCGGCCGGCGTGCAGCAGGCCGGCGATGGTGTCGGCGCAGCGCTCGGCGGCGGCTAGGCGGGCCACGCCGACGTTCAGCTGCTTGCCGTCTTCGGCCGCCGGCAGGCGCAGCAGACGCAGGGCCGGAACCGACTGTCCGCGCAGACGCAATTCCGCGCCCGGCCGCCCGGCCCGTACCGGCGTGAACGCCACGCCGTCTTCCAGGAACGGATGCGGCCGCCGGCCGGTGAATACGCGCTGGACATCGTCGAGCAGGGTCTGGTTCGAGCGGAAGTTCTCCGCCAGGCCGGCATGCCGTTCGGCCAGCGCCTTCACCGCCAGATAGGTGTGGATGTCGCCGCCGCGGAAACCGTAAATCGCCTGCTTCGGATCGCCGATGAGCGTCAGCGGCGCCGGTGTGCCGCGCCGGTACACGCGCTCGAAGATCCGCCACTGCCGGCTATCGGTATCCTGGAATTCATCGACCAGCGCCACCGGCCAGGCGGCGCGGATTTCATCGGCCAGGCTGCCGTCGTCGTCGGCTTCCAGCGCCGTGTGCACGGCGTCGATGATGTCGTCGAAGCCGATGGCGCCGGCCTGTTGCTTCAGCGTCTGCAGGCGCATGCGCGCGAAGCCGGCGAGGCGGTGATGCAGGTTGATCCGCATTTGCCGGCTGTGCGACGCGCAGGCGGCGGCGAAGGCGTTCCAGTCGTCCAGCACGCGCAGCAACGGGGTATCCGGTTTCGCTTGGTCTTTCTTCACCTTGATCCGGCTGAAGGCGATTTTTCCGAATTCCGGCGGCGCGTAGGCATCGGGATCGATCAGATAGGCGGCGACTTCGGCGAACGCGGCGCGGATGCTGTCCGGGTTGCGCAGGCTGCTTTTGTTCAGCGAATCATCCTCGAACGCCGCCAGCAACAACGCTTCGCTGGCGCCGGCATCCGCCGCGTGGCGCTCGCGCAACGCGGAGAGAGCCTGTTCGAAATCCGGCGCATCCGCGTCCGACGGCAATGGCGCCAGCCGCGCGTGCGACAGCAGGTGCGGCAACGATGCGGCCATGGTTTCGGGATCGCCGAACACCGCATCGAGCAGGCGGGCCGCCGCCATGTCGGCGCTTTCGCGCCGCCAGAACTCCTCGCAGACGCGCAGGCGCAACGCGGTTTCGTCCTCCAGCAGCGCCGGTGCCGGAATCGGCTGGCCGGTGCGCAAGGCGAAGCGCTGCAGCAGGCGTTGGCAGAAGCCGTGGATGGTGAACACCGCGGCGCGGTCGATGTTGGCCAGCGCCGTGTTCAGGCGCCGCAGCATCAGGCCCATATCGGTGTCGTCCGGGGCCGCGTTGAACAGGTGCGCGATGTCATCGTCGCTGCTGAATTCGCCGGCGGCATGGAAGCGTTTCAGTTCGGCGTCTATCTGCAACAGGAAGGCGCGCAGGCGCTGTTTCAGTTCCGCGGCGGCGGCATTGGTGAAGGTCACCGCCAGCACCTGCTCGATGCCATGGCCGTGCCACAGGATGTGGCGCGCCATCAGCCGCACCAGCGTGTAGGTCTTGCCGGTGCCGGCGCTGGCTTCGATCAGCACGGTGCCGTCCAGCGCCAGCCGGTAGGCCAAGGGCATGTCAGCCATCGGCGTCCTCCCCGAACAGGGCCGCATGCACGCGCAGCGCGGTGTCGTGGAAGTCCTGCGGATGCGCCAAAGCCACCGCCTTCAGGAAGCCCTCGCCGTGGGTCAGGAAGCGGCCGAAGGTGTCGTATCCGCCATGCTCGCTGTTCTGCCGCTCCAGCCACTGGTGTTCGAGCCAGCGCTGCGGCGTAAGCCCCGGCGTCTTGCGCCATTGCGCCGCCCAGTCCAGGCTCAGCTCCGGATCGAAACACAGGATGCGTGCGCGGCCTTCGCGGTACAGCGCCAGAAGATCGGTCAGCCGGCGTGCGGCCTCTCCGGCGTCAGCCGCGGCTTTCACCGCGTGCAGTTTTTCTGCGTAGACGAATGCCGGAAGGCCGTGGCCGGCGGCGGTCGCCGCCAAACCGCGGATGGCGGCATCGATGCGGTCGCCGGCCTTGGGCGCTTTGCGGTGCACGGCCAGCGTGACCAGGCCGCAGCGGAAATGCTGCAGCAATTCGCCCTCGAGCACGCCGTCGGCCAAGCGCAAGTCAATCGGCCAGCGCGCGGTCTGCATGCGTTGCCCGGCCAACTCCGCCAAGGCCTCGCGGACGCCGGCGTACAGGTTCAGCAGGCGGCTGCGGCCGGCCGCGCCCGGCGCCAGCTGGCCTTCGGCCTGCAGGCGCGCGAGCAGGCTGTCAATGTCCGGTTCCGGCATGTCCCACGCGTGCGCCAGAAGCGCGTCGACCAGGCGGTATTTCGCCAAGCCGGCGGCCGTGCCGTAGGGTTCGCGTTCGTCCAACAGCGCATCGTGTTCGGGCAGATGCAGGCCTTGCTGGCGCGCCAGCGTCTCCATCGGCTTCCGCCAGAAGCCGATCAGTTCGTCCACGCCCACGGCGTCTCCGTTGTCGGTTTCGAGCGCCGGTTCGCCGGGCAGCGGCGCGAACAGGCGTACCGGCCCGACTGCGGCGGATACCGGTTTGCCGATGCGCACCGCGCGTGCATCGACACAGGGTTCATGCGCGTGGATCGGGTGGCGGACCACCAACACCTGTTCGGCATCCTCCGTTTTCTGCAGATAGCCGCCGATGCATTGCAGCAATTCCTTGATCAGCAGCGACGGCGCCCGCGTTTCGCCGGTGACCGGATCACGGCCGAGGTAACTCAGGATCAGGTGCTGCCGACAGGAGCTCAGCAGCTGCAGCATCAGGAAGCGGTCCTCGTCGCGGCGGTTGCGGTCGCCGGTTTCGCGCGGCGCATCCGGCCCGGCCAAGCGGTTGATGGCGGAGGCCGTGTCCTCGCGCGGAAAAGCGCCTTCGTCCATGCCGAGCAGACAGATCACCTTGAACGGAATCAGACGCATCGGCACCATCCGGCATACGGTGATCCGGCCCGACAGCCAAGCCTGTCCCAGCGGCGCGTCGCCTTCGTCGCGCAGATAGGCCTCGATCACCTCCGGCGCCACCGCGTCGCGCCAGCCGGCGTCTCCGGCCAAGGTGCCGAGCGCGGCGATGCGCGCGTTCAGCCGGTTGAAGGCTTCGATGTCGGTATCCTCGCGCGGGCCGTCCGGGCAGAACGCGGTCAGCATGTCCTGCAGCAGGGTTTGCCAGCGCGGGATATCGGCGGCCCGGCTCAGGCCGCGGCGGAAGCCGTCGAGGATGTCGACGAAGCCGCACAGCACCGACAGCAGGCGCTGGTCCTGCCCAGCCGGCAGGCTTACCGGCGCGATGCCATCGACCAGCGCGTCGTCGTCGGCGTAGCCGTACAGCAGGCGTTTCAAGGCATGGCGCCAGGTGAACGCCTCCTGCGCCTGGCCGTCAATCGCCGCCCGGTGTTCGGCGTCCAGGCCCCAACGCACGCCGGCCTGCGCCAGCCAGACCTGCAGGCGGTCCAGGTCTTCGCGCGTCAAACCATAATGCGCCATCACCAGCGGATGGCCGAGCAGCTCCAGGCCCTCGTTGCCGGACAGGCGGCTACGGCCGAGCGCCAGCAGGCCGAAGAACAGTTCGGCGATGCCGGCGTCCTGGAACAGGCCACGGTCGCCGAGCGCGAACGGCAGGGCCGGGTGGCCATCGTCCTGCGCGCCGAACACCGCCGGGAAATACGGCGCGTAGCGGTCCAGGTCCGGCGCCATCACCGCGATGTCGCGCCATTGCAGTTCCGGATGGCGCTGCATCAGGCCCAGCAACTGGGCGCGCAGCGTCTGCACTTCGCGCAACGGACTGGCGCAGTCGTGGATCTGCACGGAATCGTCCTGGCGCAATGCGTCGGCGTCCGGGTAGCACGGAGCGGGCGCGGTCCGGGTCAGCACATCGTTCTGCAGGCGTTGCAACAGACCGGGGCCTTGCGCCGCGGTATATTCGCCGCGTTCGCCGACCCAATGCACGCTTTGTTCCGACAGCAGCACCGCGGTGAAATCGCGCCCGGCCGCGCCCCATTGGTTCAACAGCGGATTGTCGCCCTGCATCCGCAGCAGGTCCTCGGCCGATTTCGGCTGGCGCACGTCGCCCCAATAGGCTTCGCACGGGTTGTGCAGGAAGAAGCGCACCGCGCTCCAGCGCCCGAAGCTCTGCAGCACGTGCAGCGCGTCCGGTGACAGGTTCTGGCAGCCGAATACGCTGACGCGTCCGGGCAGTTCCGGCGGCTTCGGACAATCGCCGCGCGCCAGCGCGCGCAGATAGGCGTCCACCGCCTGGGCGCGGAACGCCATGCCTTGGCTGGCCTTGTGCCAAAGCCGGCCTTGCCAGTCGTCCTCGGGCGCGCGCCGGGTCCAGGCCAACAGCCAGGGCCGGCGCCAAGCCTGATACGCCTCGAACGCTTGCCCCAGTTCGCCGGCCAGTTGCCAGGCGCGCGTTTGCGGCTGGTCGCAGGCCAGAAAGCGCCGCACCGGCGCGAACGGCGCCTCGGCCAGCAGCCGGCGGTCGGTCAGCAGCGTGAATAGCCGCCATTGCAGCTTGTCCGGGGTCAGCAGACGGTCTTCGGCCGCGTACGGCAGCCAGGGCTTCAGGCAATCGCCCAGGAATCCGGCCGGCGGCCGGAACGCGAGGTTGGCGGCGATGCCGAAGCGCTCGGCCAGGCTGTTCTGCAGCCAACGCCGCATGCTGGCCTGCGGCACCAGCACGGTCTCCGGTGCCAGCCAGTCGCCGTCGGCCACCGCCAGTTCCCGGCCGAGGATCTCGGCCAGACGGGACAGGCGGTTGCCGTGGTGCAGGAAGAAGCCGGGTGCCGATTGCATCCGGCCATCATGCCAAATTTGCGTCTCGCTGCGCGAGAATCCCGGCCGCTGGGGCAAGATTGTCTTTCTTCGGGCCGAAAGCCCCGATATAATGGGCGCTTTCCTCCCGATTCGGGCCGCGGCCCAGACAGGTGTTTTGTGCGCAATCACGATCTCGTGTTCATGAAGAACTTCGCCCAGGTCATCGTCGGCCTGGTGGTGTTGACCATCGTCCTGATCCTGGCCGGTCTGTACATCAACAGCACCCGTCCGGTCGAAGTCAATCCGGCCCAGGTCGCCGCCACCGAAGCGCGCATCGCCCGCGTCGGCGACGTCTACGCCGGTGACACCGGCGCGGCCGCCGCCGCCGCCGCTGCGGCCGCCGCCGCCGAAGCCGCCAAGGGCCAGGTCGCGTACGGCGGCACCCTGGACGGCGCCGAAATCTTCGGCCAACTGTGCACCGGTTGCCACACCTCGGGCGCCGGCGGCGCGCCGAAGATGGTCAAGGCCGATTGGGGTGCGCGCATCGCGCAGGGCGCCGACATCCTGCACAAGCATGCCATCGAAGGCTTCCAGGGCAATGCCGGCATGATGCCGGCGCGCGGCGGCAACCCGTCGCTGTCCGACGAGCAGGTCATCGCCACGGTCGATTGGATGGTCGCCAATCTGAAATAAGCCGTCCGTCACGGACGCCGACGCCGCCTCCGGGCGGCGTTTTCGTTTCACCTATACTGGGCCGATGCCGATGATCCCGTTTCCCGACCATACCGCCGAACTGCGCCTGCCCGGCCCTGCCGGCCAGCTGCAGGCCGTGCTGGAATGGCCGTCGGGCGCGGCCATGGCCGATCCGCCGATCGCGCTGATCTGTCATCCGCATCCGCCCGACGGCGGCACCATGACCAACAAAGTGGTCAGCACCCTGGCCAAGGCCTTCACCGATTCCGGCTTCATCGCCCTGCGCTTCAACTTCCGCGGCGTCGGCATGTCCGAAGGCGCTTATGACCACGGCCGCGGCGAGCTGGCCGATTGCCTGGCGGTGTTGCACTGGATCCGCCGGCACCGGCCGCAGACGCCGCTGGCCTTGGCCGGCTTCTCGTTCGGCGCCTGGATCGCGCTCAAGGCCGCCGAGCAGGCGGCGCCGAAGCTGATGGTGTCGATCGCGCCGCCGGTCGGTTTCCGTGATTTCGCGGACGTAAGGCATCCGGCCTGCCCGTGGCTGGCGGTGCAAGGCGAGGCCGACGAGATCGTGCCCGCCGCCGGTGTGCTCGACTGGCTGCATCGCCAGCAGCCCGCGCCGGAAATCGAGGCCATGCCCGACACCGGGCACTTCTTCCACGGCAAACTGGTGCCGCTGCGCGAGCGGGTCAAGGCCTTCCTGCGGGAACACCCGCTGCGATGAGCGTCGGCGCCAGCCAGCGTTACCGGCAACGCGTGGCCGACGGCCTGATCCAGGACGATCCGGCCCAGCGCGAGGTCGTGGCCATTCTGGACGGCATCGCCGAGGCCCTGCGCCGGGAAAGCCGCGCCGGCCTGTTCGGCCTGCGCCTGCGCGCGCCGAAGGCGGTGAAAGGCCTGTACCTGTGGGGCCGCGTCGGTCGCGGCAAAACCCTGCTGACCGAGCTGTTCCTGGAAGACCTGCACGACGTGCCGCACCAGCGCTGGCACTTCCACCGTTTCATGAACCACGTGCACCGCGAACTGGCCGGCATACCCGACACCGCCGATACCCTGGCGGTGCTGGCCAAGCGCATCGCCGGCCAATGCCGTCTGCTGGTGCTGGACGAATTCTTCGTGTCCGACATCGGCGACGCGATGATCCTGTACCGGCTGCTCGACCGCCTGCTGCAGGCCGGCGTGAGCTTCATCACCACCTCCAACGTGCCGCCGGACGAGCTGTATCTGAACGGCTTGCAGCGCCAGAGCTTCCTGCCCTGCATCGAGCTGATCAAGCGCGCCTGCACCGTGGCCGAACTGCTCAGCGCCAACGACTACCGCCTGCGCGCCCTGCAGCATGCCGCCACGTACCTCACGCCGGTCTCCGAGGCCACCGAGGCCGTGCTGGCCGGCCAGTTCCGAAGCCTGAGCGGCCAGGCGCCGACGGCGGCCACAATCGAAATCAACGGCCGCGACATCCCGGCCCGCGCGCTCGGCGCCGGCGTGGCCTGGTTCGATTTCGCCGCCCTGTGCGAGGGCCCGCGCTCGGCCGCCGACTACATCGAGATCGCGCGCGATTTCCACACCGTGCTGCTGTCCGGCGTGCCCGGTTTCGACGCCTCGGGCGAGGACCCGGCGCGCCGCTTCGTGCACCTGGTGGACGAGCTGTACGACCGGCACGTGAACCTGCTGCTCAGCGCCGCGGCCGATCCGCTGTCGCTGTACCGCGGCCATCGCCTGCAGCGCGAGTTCGAGCGTACCGTTTCGCGGCTAATTGAGATGCAGTCCACGGAATATCTGGCCCTGCCGCACCGCCCGTAATTTCGCGCAAACCCTGTGATAGGATGGCGGAAGTCCTTTCGGGAGCTCCCCATGAACGCGAAAACCGCCGGCGCGTTGCTGGCTTTGGTCCTTCCCTGCGCCGCGTCCGCGGCTCCCGCCGACGTCGACGCCTGGGCCAAGCCGGTCGACGCCAAAGTGCTGCAATGGCGACGCGATTTCCACCAGTTCCCCGAGCTCGGCAACCGCGAGTTCCGCACCTCCAAGATCGTCGCGGCGCATCTGCGTTCGCTCGGCCTGGAGGTCACCACCGGCGTCGCGCACACCGGCGTCACCGCCGTGCTGAAAGGCGGCAAGCCGGGTCCGCGCATCGCGCTGCGCGCTGACATGGACGCCCTGCCGGTGACCGAGAACTCCGGTCTGCCGTTCCAGTCCAAGCAGGTGTCCGAATTCCGCGGCGAGAAGGTCGGCGTGATGCATGCCTGCGGCCACGATTCGCACACGGCCATCCTGATGGGCGTGGCCGAAGCGATGGCCAAGCACCGCGCCGAATTGCCCGGCGAAGTGCTGTTCGTGTTCCAGCCGGCCGAAGAAGGCCCGCCGGACGGCGAGACCGGCGGCGCCTCGCAGATGCTGGCCGAGGGCATCTTCAAGTCCTTCAAGCCGGAAGCGGTGTTCGGCCTGCACGTGTTCTCCACGCTCAACGCCGGCCAGGTCGGTTACCGTTCCGGTCCGCTGATGGCGGCGTCCGACCGTTTCAACATCGTGATCAAGGGCCGCCAGACCCACGGCTCGCGGCCTTGGGGCGGCATCGACCCGATCGTGGCCGCGGCCGAGGTGGTGACCAGCGCGCAGACCGTGGTCTCGCGCCGGCAGAACCTGACCAAGCAGCCGATCGTGCTCAGCTTCGGCGCCATCAAGGGCGGCATCCGCTACAACATCATCCCGGATTCGGTCGAGCTGATCGGCACCATCCGCAGCTTCGACAACGACATGCGCGACCAGGCCTTCAAGGACCTGGAGAACGTGGCCCAGCACGTGGCGGCCGCGCACGGCGCCACCGCCATCAGCCAGATTCCCGACAAGGTCGGCAATCCGGTCACCGTCAACAACCCGGCGCTGACCGCGCAGGTGCTGCCCAGCCTGCGCAAGGCCGCCGGCGCCGATAACGTGGTGGAGATGACGCTGACCACCGGCGCCGAGGACTTCGCCTATTACGCCAACGAAGTGCCGGGCTTCTTCTATTTCGTCGGCGCCACGCCGAAAGGCCAGGACCCGAACACCGCGCCGAGCAACCATTCGCCGCAGTTCTTCCTGGACGAGTCCGCGCTTCCGCTCGGCACCCGCACCCTGCTGCAGGTCGCCGTGGATTACCTCGACAAGGCCCAGTGATGAGTGACCACGGCGTGCTCGGCCAAGCCACCGCGTATCCGACCCGCTACGATCCGCGGTTGCTGCATCCGATTCCGCGCCGGGAAGCCCGCGACGCCGCCGGCATTCCGGCGCCGCCGCCGTTCCGCGGCCAGGACATCTGGAACGCCTACGAGCTGAGCTGGCTCGACGCCAACGGCCGGCCGCGCGCGGCCTTGGCCGAGATCGTGGTGCCGGCCGATTCGGCCAACATCATCGAATCGAAAAGCTTCAAGCTGTACCTCAACAGCTTCAACCAGACCCGCATCGGCGACAGCGAACGCCTGCGCCAGACCATGGTGCGCGACCTGTCCGAGGCCTGCGGCGGCGACGTCACCGTGACCCTGATGCCGGCCACCGCCGGCCACGCGTTTCCGATCGACATCCTGAACGGCGAGGTGATCGACGACCTGCCGCTGGAGATCGCCGATTACGGCCCGCCCAACCCGTCCTACCTGGGCGTCATCGGCGAGAACCAGATCAGCGAAGCCCTGGTCAGCCATGTATTCCGCTCCAACTGTCCGGTCACCAACCAACCCGATTGGGCCAGCATCCAGGTCCGCTACCTGGGCCGGCGCATCGACCGCGAAGGCCTGCTGCGCTATCTGGTGTCCTACCGCACGCACAACGGCTTCCACGAGAACTGCATCGAGCGCGTGTTCATGGACATCCTCGCCCGTTGCCGGCCGATGCAGCTTTCGGTGTACGGCCGCTTCACCCGCCGCGGCGGGCTCGACATCAATCCCTACCGTTGCACCGAAGGCATGGGCATGCCCGGCAACATCCGCCTCATCCGTCAATAATTTCCCGCATCCCATGAATAAAACCGCATCCGCCGCTTTCGCGTGCTTCCTCCTGTCCGGCGCCGCCCTCGCGCAGGACGCCGTCCAGTACCATCTGCGCATCAGCAACGCCGCCCAGCACACCGCCGAAGTCAGCGCCCGTTTCCCGGCCAGCGCCAAGGCCGATCCGGTGGTGCAGCTGCCGAACTGGCGCACCGGCCGCTACGAGATCCTGCCCTTGGCCAACGGACTGCGCGCGGTCAAGGCCGCCACCGCCGACGGCAAGCCGGTGCCGCTGCGCAAGACCGACAAGGCCACCTGGCAGCTGCAGCTGCCGGCCGGCGTGCCGTATACCGTGTCGTACGAGCTGTATGCCAACGAGCTCGGCCTGCGCACGCGCCACATCGACGATTCGCATGCCTACCTGAACGCCAGCGCGGTGTTCGTGTACAGCCCGGAATTCCGCGCCCGTCCGGCCACCGTCAAGCTCGACGTGCCGGCCGGTTGGGTCTCGCGCTCGGGCATGGACAAGGGCGACTGCGACCACTGCTTCAAAGCCGCCGACTGGGACGTGCTGACCGATTCCCCGATCGAGACCGGCGTGCACGGTTTCCATCAGACCACCGTCGACGGCATGCCGGTCGAACTGGCGATCTGGGGCGAGGGCAACTACGACGGACAAGCCATGCTCAAGGACCTGGCCGCGATCAGCAAGACCACCAACGCGATGTTCGGCAGCACGCCCTACAAACGCTACCTGTACATCGTGCACGCCACCGACGGCGTGCGCGGCGCCACCGAGCACATGAACTCCACCGTGATCCAGGGCGCGCGCTGGAATTTCGCGCCGCGGGCCGAATACCTGAAGTTCGCGCGCACCGCCGCGCACGAGTTCTTCCACACCTGGAACGTGAAGGCCTACCGGCCCAAGGAAATGGTGCCGTACGATTACCAGAACGAGAACCACAGCAACCTGCTGTGGATCTCCGAAGGCCACACCAGCTACTTCGAGAACCTGATCGCGCTGCGCGCCGGCGTGCAGGACGAGAAGGAATACCTCGGCGACGTGTCCGCCACCCTGCAGCAGTACCTGCATACGCCCGGCCGCTTCGCGCAGAGCGCCAACGAATCCAGCTTCGACGAGTGGATCCAGCCAAGCGGCGACCGCCACCAGAACGCCTCGGTCAGCATCTATCCGAAAGGCGAGATGCTGGGCCTGGTGATGGACCTGACCCTGCGCAAGGAGAGCGGCGGCAAGCGCGGCCTGCAGGACGTGCACCGGATCCTGTGGCAGCAGCACCGCGTTGACCAGGGCGGCTTCTCGGAAGCCGACGTGCTGGCGGCGCTGCGCAAAGTTTCCGGCCGCAGCTGGCAGGATTTCTGGCAACGGTATGTGGTCGGCACTGAAGAACTGCCGGTCCTGGCGCTGCTGAAGGACGCCGGCCTGGAATGGCAGGCCGACAAGAAGCCGGACGACGGCAAACCGTATTACTGGACCGGCCTCAGCCTGGCGCCCGGCAGCGACGCCGAATTCGCCGTGGTCAGCGGCGTGGAAAAAGACAGCCCGGCCTGGAAGGCAGGCATCACCGCCGGCGACGTGCTGGTGTCGGTCAATGGCTTCCGCGTCACCGCCAAGAGCTTCGAGACGCGTGCGCAGACCTTCGGCGCGGCGCCGTTGCAGGTCGAGTTCTACCGCCGCGACCGCCGGCAATCGGCCACGTTCGAGGCCGTCAGCCAGGCCGGCGCATCCAACAAGCTGGCGGTGTCGGCCACGGCCACGGCCCGCCAGAACGCCCTGCGCAAGGCCTGGCTCGGCAACTGAGCCCGCCCGTGAATCAGCTGAAGCGGCCGCTGTGGTAAAACCAGCGGCCGTTTTGTTTCAGGAAGAGGCTGTGTTCGTGCAGGCGCTGCGCCGACGCGCCGCCTTGCTTGAACGCGGCGTTGAATTCTACCCAGGCCCGTTCCGGCGTTTCCTCGCCGTGGCCGAGGATCTTCAGCCGCAACCAGCGCGTGCCGTCATCCAATTCCAGGCTGCCCGGCGCCGGGCGCGTGTCCGGATGCCAGGTGGCCAGCAGATAGTCTTCATCGCCCAAGACGTAAGCGCTGTAACGCGAACGCATCAGCGCCAACGCGTCCGGCGCCGCGTCGCCGGCGTGCCAGCGGCCGCAGCAGGCGGCATACGCCTTGCCGGTGTCGCAGGGACAGACGCGCGCCGGCATCGCGTGGCTCAGAAATCGAAGCTCAGACTGGTCCAGTAATAACGGCCGACGGTGTCGAAGGTGCGTTCGTCGGTGTTGCCGTTGACCGTGTTGTTCTGATACAGCAGCGGCGGCTGCTTGTCGCCGGCGTTGTCGACGCCGATGCGCACCGTGGCGGCGTCCGCGAAGCGGTAGGCGGCCTGCAGGTTGTGGGTGCTGACCGCGCCGACCCGGAACTGGCAGCCGGCGCTGCCCGGCGGCAGGCCGCGGTTGGCGCAGGGGCCCTGCGGATCGAGGCTGCCGACGCGGAACGCGCCGACGTGGCGCAGGTTCCAGGACAGGTCCCAGGCGCCGCGGCGCCAACCGAGTTCGGCGGCGGCGCGCCAACGGCTGAAGTTGCCCTCGCCGCCGTTCTCCACGGACAGGAAGGTGCCGGCGTTGCGCATCCTGCGCAGCACCTCGCCCTGGTAGATCACGGTCACGTCGTGGCGGTCGATGTAGGTCGCGTCGAATCCGGCGCGGAATTCGCCCGCATCGCTTTCACGCCGGAACGCCAAGCCGAAGTCGACGCCGGCGGTGTCGATGCTGCCTTTGTTGGCGCGCCGGTCGAACAGACGGTCGATCGAGCCGTCCGCGCGCCGGCTGAACAGCGCGCACAGCGGCGAGGGCTCGGCCGCGCTGCTGTCGAAGCAGTCGTTGAGGATGTTCTGGCTGCCGTAGCTGCCGATGGCATCGTCCAGCCGCATGCGCCAGAAATCGACGCTGGCGGAAGCGCCCGGCAACCAGCCCGGTTCGTACAGGAAGCCCACGGTGGTGACGGTGCCCTGCTCCGGGTCGAGCCCGGCGTTGCCGCCCTTGATCGCGTTGAGCTGGGTGTCGGTCTGGCTGTAGCTGCCGTCGGCCACGATGTTGGCGCAGGCCGGATTGACCGAGATGCCGCCGCCGGCCTGCCGGATGCCGTTGCACGGGTCGTTGAAGGTGTCGGCCGAGGCGGTGTCGCCGCCGAACAGGTCGCGGATGCCCGGTGCGCGGAACACCTGCGCATACGTGCCGCGTAGCAGCACTTCGCCGGACGGCCGCCATTCCACGCCGAGCTTGCCGTTCAGCGTATCGCCGAAGGTGGAGTAATCCGACCAGCGCATGCCGACGATCAGGTTGACCTCGGCAGCCACCGGCGCCAGCGTTTCGGCATACGCTTCCTTCACCGTGTAGCTGCCGCGGGTCGGTGCGGTGCACAGGTCGGAGGACACGCCGCAGGTGTAGCCGGCGGCCGGATCGACCACCGCCGCCGCGAACGGGTCGAAGCGCAGTGCTTCGTGCCGGTACTCGACGCCGAACGCCGCCAGCACGCTGCCGTTGGCGATTTCCGCCAGCTCGCCGCTGACGTTGGCCTGGAAGCCTTTCAACGTCTCGCGTTGCCGGTGGCGCACGTCCAGGCTCATGGCCTGCAACGCGGCCGATTGCGTCTGCCCGGCGGCGGATTGCGGATCGAAGGCGCCGGTGAAATCGACCGGCACGCAGCCGGGAATCGCCGTGCCGAAGCCGCCGTTGGTGTAGCAGACGCCGTTGCGCGACGGACCCAGTGCCGCGGCCAGCGCGTCGAAATCGAGATAGCCGAGGTTGCGGTTGTCCTGCGTGATGCGACCGTAGCTGAAGGCGGCGTCCCAGGACCAGCCGCCGTCGCCGAAGCCGCCGCTCAAGCCGGCGTTGATCTGGCCGACGTCGGTGGCGTATTCGAAGCGGCGGTTGCCGAGCCGCTCCAGGCGCAGGCGCAGGTCCTGGATGTCGACGCCGAAGGGATTGTATTGGCTGTCGCGCGAGAGCGTGACGCCGTCGGATCGGCCGTCGAACGGCAACGGCGCGATCTGCGCGGCCGAGCGGTTATGGTTGCCGAACGCGTCGATGTAGGCGGTGACGCCGCCGCCGAGATCCAGGTTGCCGGTGACGAACACGCCGGTGCGTTCCTGCGGCGTCAGCTGCAGGTTGCCGGCCGCCTGGTAGTTGTAGGAATCGCGCGCCAGGTCGAAGCAGCGGAAATCGTCGGCGCCGCTGCCGGTCCGGCCGGGAATGCGGGTCACCTCGTCGCAGCCGTAGTAGGCGACCAGGGCCGCGCTGGCGGCCGGATCCAGCGGGTCGCCGTCGGCGTCGGTCGGCACCAGGTCGTAGCGGCCGGTGACGCCGGTGCTCGAGCCCAGACGCACCACGCCGGTGGAGAATTCCGAACCCAGCGACAGCGCGTAGTACGAGTAACCGCGGTCGGCCGCGCGCACCTCGGATTGGTTCGCGTAATTGGCGCTGACGATCAGGTTGCCGCGTTCGCCGGAAACGCCCCAGACGGCGCTGGCGCCTTGCCGCTCGCCGTCGCCGCGCGAGGATACGCCCCAGTCCAAGCGGGCTTGGGCACCGTCGTAATTGGATTTCAGGATGAAGTTGACCACGCCGCCGACGGCATCGGAACCGTAGATCGCCGAGGCGCCGTCCTTCAGCACCTCGACGCTGGCCACCATCGCCATCGGGATGGCGTTGATGTCGCGGCTGACCATGCGGCGGCCGTTGACCAGCAACAGGGTCCGGTCTTCGCCCAAGCCGCGCAGCGACACGGTGGCCGCGCCGTTGCCGCCGCCGTTGTTCACCGCCGGGTTGATGGCGGCGCCGGCGACGGCCGGAATGTCCTGCAGGAAATCGCCGATGGTCAACGCGCCGCTGCGCTCGATGGCCTCGCGGCCGATCTGCTGCACCGGGCTGGCGGTTTCGGCGTCCACGCGCTTGATGCGGGTACCGGTGACCTGGATGCTGTCGAGCGTCTTAATCGGCTCCAGCGCCGAGGCGGCGCCGTGGGCCGTGGCGAGCAGGGCGGCCTGCAGGGCCAGACTCAGGATGTTGCGGTTGCTCATGTGTGGTGGTCCGGTTCGGCGACTGCGTCAGCCACGGTATTGCGGCACTATCCGTATATTAAGGATTTTTTAACATCATATCGGGGCCTGGCGTAAAAATCCGTTAAACAACTTGACAATAGGCTGAAAATTGAATGTCCTATGAGGTCTCTCGGGGGAAATAACACACAATGAAAATGAATCAAAACAACCGTATTCCGCGCCGGATCGGCGCTCTGGGTCTGTGCGTGGCGCTGTCCTTGGCCCTGGCGGCCTGCTCGGAGAAATCCGGCGAGCAGACGGACGGCGCCGCCGGCGCGGCCAAGACCCACAAGCAGAAAGTGCAGACATCGATCGACCGCTTGGTGCAGTTTCCGGAAAAGGACCTGCGCGACGGCGCCCGGAAAGCGGTCATGGAACAGCGTTGGTACAAGCCGTCCGGCAACAATGCCCTGGAATACTATCTGGCCCTGCGCCAGAAACTGAAGGCCCCGGACGACTCGGTGGAGACCGCGCTGGTCGACATCCTGCCGTATGCCGTCATCGGCATGGACCAGGCCATCGCCAACTTCGACGACCGCGAGGCCCTGCGCCTGGAAAGCCTGATCCGCATGGCCGACCCGAACGCGCCGGCCCTGGCGCGGGTCAAGGCCGATCTGGAGAAGATGAAAGCCCGCCAGGCCCAAGCCGCCGCCGAGGCATCGGCCGAGGAGGAAGCCAAGACGGCGCAGGAAGCCAAGGCTCTGGCCGACGCCAAAGCCCGCGAAGAGGCCGCGCGCCGCGCACGGGAAGCCGGTACCGCTGCTCCGGTGGCTTCCACTCCGGCACCGGTCGCGCAGACGCCGGCGCCGACGGTACAGGCCCCTGCGCCGCAGACCCAGACTCCGGCCTCGGCCGTTTCGGCTCCCCCGCCGACCGCCATCCGTGCCGTGGTCACGCCGATCAGCACGCCGCAGCCGCCGTATCCGCGCGAAGCCCTGGCCTCGGGCGTGACCGGCGAAGTGGTGGCCGAGATCAGCATCAACGGCGCCGGCGACGTCACCGGCGTGCGCATCATCAGCGCCTCGCCGCGCAACGTGTTCGACAAGACGGTGGTCAGCACCGTGCGCCGTTGGAAATACCGCGGCAACGGCGAGAACACCACCATCCGCCGCACCTTCGCGTTCAATTGATGGAGCGCGTCCGCTTCGGCCTCGACGGCGACTACGTGGAGCTCAACCAGCTGCTGAAGCTGGTCGGGCTCTGCGGCAGCGGCGGCATCGGCAAGCAGATCGTGGCCAGCGGCGAGGTCTCGGTGGACGGCGTGCAGGAACTGCGCAAGACCGCCAAGATCCGCGCCGGCCAGGTGGTCCGCGTCGGCGACGTCGAGATCCGGGTCGAGCCGGCTTAACCGCGGACTTCAGCGGCTCACCAGCCCTCTGCCAACACGCGTTCCAGCTGCGCCACGAAGAACTCCGCGTCCGCCAGCGACAGGCACATCGGCGGCTTGATCTTCAGCACGTTGTTGCGCTCGCCGGTGGGCTGCACCACCACGCCGAGCTCGCGCAGGCGTTCGCAGATGGCGAAGCATTCAGCACTGGCCGGTTCCAGGCTGTCGCGGTCGCGCACCAGTTCCACGCCCTGGTACAGGCCCATGCCGTGCACCGCGCCGATCAGCGGGAAACGCGCCTTCAGTCCGGCGAAGCGCGCCAGCAGGTAATCGCCGACGCGCGCGGCGTTGGCCTGCAGGCCTTCGTCGCGGATCGCGTCCAGCACCGCCAGGCCGGCCACGCACGAGGCCGGACTGCCGCCGGCCGAGGAGAACAGGCTGCCTTGCTTCTTGAACGCCTCGGCGATGGCGCGGGTGGTGATCACCGCGCCGAGCGGATAGCCGTTGCCCATGGCCTTGGCGATGGTGATCATGTCCGGCACCACGCCCTGCCCTTCATGCGCCCACCAGCGGTGGCCGAGCCGGCCGTAGCCGACCTGCACTTCGTCGGCGATGCACAGGCCGCCGTGCGCGCGCACCGCGGCGTACGCCGCGGCCAGATAGCCGTCCGGCAGCAGCACGCCGCCGGCATTGCCGAACACCGGCTCGGCGATGAAGGCGGCCGGCGGCTTGCCGCTTGCGGCCATGTCCCCGATCAAGGCGCGGAACTCGCTGGCGTAGCCGCTGGCGGCTTCGGCGCCGCGGAAGCGGCCGCGGTAGGCGTTCGGCGCCGAGGCCAGATGCACCCAGTCCGGTCGCGTGGCCAAGGCGTTGGGATTGTCGGCCACCGAGGTGGTGACCGCGTCCGACAGCAGGGTCCAGCCGTGGTAGGCTTCGCGCACCGCGACCACATCCATGCGGCCGGTGACGGTCTGCGCCATGCGCAGCGCCAGATCGACCGCTTCCGAGCCCGAGTTCACCAGCAGCACCGTGTCCAGTCCGGGCGGCGCCAGTTCCACCAGGCGCTCGCTGAGTTCGGCGATGGCGGCGTAATGGAAGCGCGAGTTGGTGTTCAGCGTCAGCAGTTGCCGGTGTACGGCCTCGGCCAGGCGCGGGTGGCCGTGGCCGATGGCGGCGACGTTGTTGACCATGTCCAGATAGCAGCGCGCGTCGCTGTCGACCAGATACTGTTTCCAGCCGCGCTCCATGCGCATCGGTTGGCGGTAGTAGTGCACCTGCACGTCGGCGAACGCGCTTCTGCGCCGCGCCAACAGGCCGTCGGCGTCGGCCTCCGGCGCCGCCAGGGCGCAACCGAGCAAGGGCGAGGGATCCGGGCACAGCTGCTGCCAAGCCGGCGCCTGCGCGGCATCGCTGAAGCGCGGCGGCAGCAGCGTATCGCTCAGGCAGAGTTGAATCCGTAAGCCGCGGCCGTCGCTGCGGCCCAGCTGCTGCCCGCGCGCCAAGGGCGTACCGACGGCAAGATCGTGTTGAAGTCCGTCCAACCGGATCCGGCCGGCGGCGCTGTCCAGCGTCAATCCGGCGGCATCCGCCGCCACCACCCGGCAATCCAACGGCGCTACGGCGGTGGTCCCGGCCGGTACCCTGAAATCGATGCCGAGCGCGCAGGTCTGCGGCGCCTCGGCCGACAGCGCCGGCGTGCGCGTGAAACGGAATTCGCCGTAGCGGGTGGCGGCCGCACCGGAACGCACGGCCGCCTTGGCCAGGATGCGGGCGTCGGCCTGGGGTTGCAGCCAACGGCCGTCATGCAGCGCATCGCTGGTGCTGGACAGGTCGATTGCCTCGAAACGGGCGATGTCGGGGAACAGCGGCGTGCAGCCGGCCAACACGGCGCGCATGGTCTGCCGCTCCGCGCCCGGCTCGCGGCCCAGCGCCGCGCGCAGGGCGGCTTCGGCCAGGGCGAACGGCACCGAGGCCGCGACCTCGAACAGGCGCCATTCGTTTTCGATCGGCTCCAGCACCGAGGGATTGTCCGGGTCCAGTTTCGCCTGGTGCTCGCCGCTGACCACCAGCGCGCCGCCGCGCAGCACCATCAGCGGCCAGAACGCCGCGATTTCGGCATCGGTCAACGGCACATGCCGGTCGAACGCACGTACCGCATGCAGCACCTCCAACGGCGCCTCCGGCCGGTGGTGCAGCACCGAGGAACAGGTGACGGCAAGCTCGCCGATGCGCCAGGTGCGGGTCAGGTCGCCCAGGTCGATGATGCCGTCGGGCCGGATGCGGCCGGCCGCATCGCGTTGGCCGACCACGTTGTCGTCGGTGATGTCGCCGTGGATGGCCTGCATCGGCAGCAGCGTTTTGATCGGCGCCAGCGCGCGCCCGGCGGCGGCCGCGGCGGCCAGCACCTTGTCGCGCCGGTCCGCGCTGCGGATGTCGGGATGCAGGCGCGCGATCACCTCTTCGGCATGGCGCAGGTCCCACTGCACCACGCGTTCCAGGCCGGCGTGGTCGAAGTCGGCCAAGGCCGCGCAGGCGCGACCGGATACTTCGCCCAGGTCGGCGATGACATCCGGCGCCAGATAACCGACGCCGGTCAGCGGCCGGCCTTCGACATAGGACAGCAGGCGCACCAGCAGGCGGTCGTCGCCGACCGGGTACTCGCGGATCTCCGTCCCGGCGGCGTCGGCGAACGGCACCGGCGCCTTCAGCGCCGGATCCTTGCGCGCCAGGTGGCGCATCGCGGCGTGTTGCGCCTCGAGCGTGCTGCGGCCCCAGCTGCGGTTGGCGATCTTCAGCACCCGCGGGCCGGCGGCGGTGTCGATGCGGAAATTGCGGTCCTGCGAGCTGCCCAATTCGCGAACCGGGCCTTCGATGCCGAACAGTTCACGGCCGATGCGGGCGGCCAAGGCCTCGTCGACGGGCGGGCGGGGGGAGATGGCGATGCGGTTTTCGGTGTCCATGCGCTGAATGGTGTTGACGGATCGGCAGTCGGAAGTCACCGCATTCTATCCCAGGCGTTCCAGGCCGCGATATGCCGTTACACTAGGCACTGGGGAAAGCCGTTCCGGAGTGGGTTGGGGATGCCGCGTTTAGCTTGGGTCTTGTTGACGCTGATGGCGCTTGGCACCGGTGTGTCGTACGGCGCGGAACGCAAACCCATTTCCGAATATTCGCGCGAGACCTGGACCACCCGCAACGGGTTGCCGCACAACCAGGTCAACGCCATCGCGCAGACGCCGGACGGCTATCTGTGGTTCGCCACCTGGGAGGGCCTGGTGCGCTACAACGGCCAGGATTTCCGCATCTTCGCACCGGACAACACGCCGGCCCTGACCGACAGCGGCATCCGCCGGCTGGCCGTCAGTCCGCGCGGCAGCCTGGTGGTGTCGACCTCGCGCGGCGGCATCGCGGTGTACCGGAAAGGATCGTGGCGCCATTACGGCAAAGCCCAGGGTCTTGCCCAGGAAGACGTCTCCGACGCCTTCGAGGACGCGCGCGGCGGACTGTGGGTGGCGCATGAGCGCGACGGTCTGACCTACGTCGCCCCGGACGGCAAGGCCGCGCATTGGGGCGGCGCGCAAGGCGTGCCCGAAGGCCGCGTCTACATGGTGCAGGCCGACCGCGCGGGCATGGTCTGGGCGGCCACCGGCAGCGGCCTGATCCGCCTCGCCAATGGCCGGGCCGAGCTGTTCGACGGCGGCGCCACGCCGACCGGCGCGGTGTACGTCATGGCCGATGCGCCCGGCGGCGGACTGTATCTGGGGGCGCAGCGCGGCCTATTCCTGATGCGCGGCGGCAAGATCCGCAACCTCGCCGAGCCCGGCGACGCCGTGGTCAGCCTGCAGGTCGACGGCGCCAACGGCGTCTGGTTCGGCACCGTCAACAAGGGCCTGCACCGTTACGGCCCGGCCGGCGTCGAGCTGCTCGATACCGACGACGGCATGCCCAACAACAACGTGCGTTCGCTGTTCAAGGACCGCGAGGGCAGCCTGTGGGCCGGCACCAGCAACGGCCTGATCCGCTTCGCCGACCTGCCGTTCACCTCCATCGACCGCAACCGCGGCCTGCGCGACAACTACGTGCGCACCCTGCTGCAGCGGCCGGACGGCAGCATCATGGTCGGCACCGCGCGCGGCCTCAGCCGCTTCGAAGGCGGCCGCGCGAGCCCGGTCACCGGCGACCTGAGCGTGGAAAGCGAAGCGGTGCTCAGCTTGGCCAACGCCCGCGACGGCAGCCTGTGGATCGGCATGTATTCCACCGGCCTGCTGAACTGGAAGGACGGCAAGGTGCGCGAACGCATGGCCGAGGAAAGCCCGCTGTTCGGTTCGCAGGTGCGCGCCATCCTCGAGGACCGCGACGGCAACCTGTGGGTCGGCACCTCGCGCGGGCTGTTCCGCAAGCGCGGCGCCGAGGTCCGGCGCATCGGCGAGGACAAGGGCCTGCAGGTCGAGTATGTGATGGCCCTGCATGAAGCCCGCGACGGCCGCATCTGGGTCGGCACCTCGGCCGGTCTGGTCTATGTCGAGAACGGCGCGGTCAACAGCATCCCGATTTCGCGCTTCGACGATGCCGCCGACGTCTACGGGTTCCACGAGGACGCCGACGGCACGCTCTGGATCACCACCGACCGCGGCGTATTGCGCCTGCGCGGCGGACGGCTGGCCGCGGTCAACACGCGCCACGGCCTGCCGGTGTCCTCCATTTTCGAGATCGTCACCGACCGCGCCGGCGATTTCTGGCTGAGCTCCAACCGCGGCGTGATCTACGCCGGCCGCGCCGACATGGAAGCGGTCGCTGACGGCCGTGCGCCGCGGCTGCGCAGCGTGCGGTTCTCGGAAGCGGACGGCATGGGCAGCGCCCAGTGCAACGGCACCTCGGGGCCGGCCGCGTTGCGCGACGACGACGGCAGCATTTGGGTCGCCACCGCGAACGGCGTGGCCGTGGTGCGCCCGGACGAGCTTTCGCGGCACCAGGTGACGCCACCGCCGGCGCTGATCGAAACCCTGCTGGTCGACGACCGTTTCGTGCCGCTCGATGTCCCGATCCGCCTGCCGGCCGGTTCGCGCAAGCTCGAGCTGTTCTTCGCCAGCCTGCTGTTCCGCTCATCCGACCAGATCCAATACCGCTACCGCCTGGACGGTTTCGAGGACGAATGGATCTACCGCGACCGCCTGCGCAACGTGCAGTTCACCAACCTGCCGCCCGGCCGTTACCTGTTCCGCGTCAGCGCCTCCGTGCACGGCGGCCCTTGGAGCGAGGGCGGCGAAGGGCTCGCGTTCGAGATCCTGCCCGAACTGCACCAACGCATCTGGTTCTACCCGCTGGCGGCGGCACTCGTCCTGCTCGGCACTTTCGTGCTGTTCCGCTTCCGCCTGCGCCAGCTGCGCATGCGCGAGGCCGAACTCAGCGCCACGGTCGAGGAGCGTACGCGCGCGTTGCACGAGAAGAACCTGCAGCTCGAGCAGCTCAACCAGCACATCAGCCGGCAGTCGGCGGCGTTCGCGCAGCAGGCCCGCACCGACGCGCTGACCGGCCTGTCGAACCGGCGCAGCCTGGACGAGAAATTGCAGAACCGCCTGGCCGCGGCCATCGCGGCGCGGCAACCGCTGTGCTTCGCGCTGCTCGACATCGACCACTTCAAGCGCGTCAACGACACCTGGTCGCATGACGCCGGCGACCAGGCCCTGTGCCGCGTCGCCGAGACCATCCGGCGCGAACTCGGTTCGGTGTTCCAGGGCCGCTGGCGCGGCAGCGACCTGTGCGGCCGTTGGGGCGGCGAGGAGTTCGCGCTGATCCTGCCGGACCGCGACGCCGCGTCGGCATTGGCGATCTGCGAGCGCCTGCGCGCGGCGGTCGAGGCCATCGACTGTTCCGGCTTCGCGCCCGGCCTGACTCTGACCGTCAGCATCGGCTTGGCCGAACGCGGCGACATCAGCCATCATGAGAAGCTGGTGTCCAAGGCCGACACCAATCTGTACCTGGCCAAGAACGGCGGCCGCAACCGCGTCTGCGGTCTGTAGGTCCGGCGTGAACGCCAGAAACGGAAACCCCGCCAAGCGGCGGGGTTTCGTATTGACCTGCGCCGTCCCGTAATCAGCCCGAAACCGCCAGCTTCTCGTCGTGGTAACGGCGCGCCGCCAGCCACCACAGCAGGGCGCCGAGGCCGAAGCCGGCGGCCAGATACACCGCCCACTCGTCGCCCGATATGCTTTCCGAACGCACGATCTTCAGGATCAGCTGGTTCTGCGACAGGAACGGCACCGCGAACTGCCAGAGCTGGTTCTTGATCGGATTGACCATCAGCACCACGGTCGGGATGATCGGCAGCATCATCAGCGCGCTCATGTAGCTCTGCGCCTCCTTCACGCTCTTGGCGCCGGCGGCGATCAGGGTCAGCAGGCAGGTGCCGATCAGCACGATCGGCAGCAGCACCACCAGGATCTGGCCGACCGCGGCCCAGCCCATGCTCAGCTTCAGGCCCATGGCCGCGGCGATCACGAAACTGCCCTTGAACGCCAGCAGCGTCAGCACCAGGCTGAACATGCCGAACACGCAGGCCGCCGCGATCTTGCCGCTCATGATCGCGCCGCGCGCGGCCGGCGTGGCCAGCAGCGGCTCCAGCGACTGCCGTTCGCGTTCGCCGGCGGTGGCGTCGATCACCAGATAGGCGCCGCCCAGGAAGCCGGACAGGATCAGCAGGTAGGGCAGGAACGCCAGCGCCTGGCCGATGCGGCTTTCCGGCGTGGCCAGGTCCTTGCGCTCCACCAGCAGCGCCTGGCCCGCCGACGGGCTGACGCCACGCGCCAGCAGACGCAGGGCGCCGGCGCTGCGGCTGTAGTTGTCGAGCAGCGCGTTCAGGCGTTCGGTCGGGATGCGGGCGTCGTCGCGCGAACTGTCGCTGATGACCTCCACCGGCGCCGGTTCGCCGGCACGCCATTTTTCGGCGTAGTCGGCCGGAATCGACAGGATGACCTCGACGTTCTGCGCCGCGATCTCGCCTTCCGGGTTGGCAGGCGCCGGTTTGACCAGCACGTTGCGGCCGGACAGCCAGTTGACTAGGTTCGGCGCGCGCTCGGCGCCGATCACCGGCAGCTCCAGCGGTTTCTCAAGCTGGGTCGACATGCGGTTGCTGGCCAGCTTGGCCATGCCCAGGATTAGCAGCGGCGCCAGCAGGGTGAACGCCAGCGAGATGGCGATGGTCTTGCGGTCGCGGAACAGGTCGAGCAGTTCCTTGCGCATCACGGTGATGAGTGCGTTCATGCGTGGAAACCCTCCTCGCTGCCGATGATCTTGACGAAGGCCTCTTCCAGGTTGGCCTCCCCGGTCTGCGCGCGCAGCTCGTCGGCCGTGCCGTCGGCCATGACCTTGCCGTGCGCGATCACCACGATGCGGTCGCACAGCGCGGCGACCTCCTGCATGATGTGGCTGGAGAAGATGACGCAGCGGCCTTCGGCTTTCAGCTGCTTGAGGAACTCGCGCAGGGCGCGCGTGGTCATCACGTCCAGGCCGTTGGTCGGCTCGTCCAGGATCACGTTCTTCGGATCGTGGATCAGCGCGCGCGCGATCGCGGTCTTGGTGCGCTGGCCCTGCGAGAAGCCCTCGCACTGGCGGTCGAGGATGTCCTCCATGCCCAGCGATGCGGCCAGACGTGCGATGCCCTGGTCGATGGCGGCCTCGTCCATGCCGTGCAGGCGGCCGAAGTAGCGGATGTTCTCGCGCGCGGTCAGGCGCTTGTACACGCCGCGGGCGTCCGGCAGCACGCCCAGGCGCGCGCGCACCTCGCCGGCGTGGCTGTCGGGCGAAAAGCCGTCGACCGCGATGCGTCCGGCGTCCGGCGCCATCAGCGTGTACAGCATGCGCAGGGTGGTGGTCTTGCCGGCGCCGTTCGGGCCGAGCAGGCCGGTGATCTCCCCGTCGCGGGCGTGGAAGCCCACGCCCTGCACGGCGTGCACCGTCCCGGTTTTGGTGGTGAAGCGTTTATGCAAATCGGTCACGTCGATCATGTCGGTTTCCTCAGGGTTCCCAGCCGTAATGGCCGGTGAACGGCGATGCGTAGGTCAGCCTGTCCATGCAGGCGGTGTCGAGCGCTTTCGGATCGGCGCTTTCCAGGAAGCGGGCGTACAGCTTCGGCATGCAGCCCACCGGCAGCACGTTGTGGCCGGTGCCCTTGGCCACGATGTGGCGGGCGTTGCCCAGGTGCTTCATCACCGCCTCGCCGTAGCGCGGCGGCGTGACCGGGTCGAATTCGCCCGAGAGCACCAGCACCGGCAGCTTGCCGGTCAGCGGCGCGCGGAAATCGGCCGGGCGCGGCTTGTGCGGCCACACCGCGCACTGCGCCTGCATCAGCTCCACCAATCCGGTGCCGAGCAGGCGCGTGCGGTCTTCCGGATCCACTTTCAGGTCCGGCGCGTCTTCGGAGCACATCACCGACAGCTGCATGCCGTGCATGATCTGGTCGGAGATGTCGCGGGTCAGCATTTCGCTCAGGCCCATCAGCGCATCAAGGTGGCCTTTGTTGCCTTCGCTGAACAGCAGCGGCAGCACGCCGGCCGCCTGCGGCGCATACGCCAGCATGCGCGTCAGCATCGCCACATGGCCGGCGCTGAACTGGCCGTCGCGCCACTCGCCGGTCAGCGCGTCGCGGTAGCGCACCGGCACCGGGCCCTTGGCCAAGGTCGCCATCAGTTTATCCAACTGCGCGCGCGGGTCGCCCATCTTGGCGCGGCAGGTCGCGTCGGCGCTACAACGTTTGAATTGCAGGTCGAGCGAGGCCTCCAGGTTCTTGGCATGGTCCTGGCCGAGCACGGTCTCCAGCGGCGCCACGCCGTCGAGCACCACCGTGCGCGTGCTGGCCGGGTAGCGCTTGGCGTACAGCTGCGCCATGCGCGTGCCGTAGGAGATGCCGATCAGGTTGATCTGCGTGGCGCCGATCGCCTTGCGCGACAGCTCCAGGTCCTGGATGGCGTCGCTGCTGCTGAACTGGCGCACGTCCACTTTGCCCGCGTACTGCGCCGCGCAGCGCTCGGCGAAGGCGACGGCCGAGGCCGCGCTGTAGTCCTCGTCTTCCACAACCGCGCTTCGGCCGTCGGCGTCCACGCATTTGAGCGGATGGGAATCGCCGGTGCCGCGCTGGTCGAGCAGGATGATGTGGCGCGATTTGCGCGCCTCGGCGAAGGCGCCGGCGATGCCCGGGAAGCTTTCGCGCGCGCCTTGGCCGGGGCCGCCGGCCAGCATGAAGATCGGGTCGTCTTCGGCGTCGCGCGTGGCCGGCAGCCAGGCGATGGCCAGCTTCAGCTTGCGGCCGTCCGGTTTGCTGTGGTCTTCCGGCACCTGCAGTTCGCCGCAGAACGCCATCAGCGCGTCGGTTCCGCGCGCTAGGGTGCAGGGCTGGAAACGGATGCCGCCCAGCGTTCGGCCGAGGTCGAACGCAGCCACCGCCGCTTTCGGTTTCGGCGCGCCGGCGTCTTTGCCGCCGTCGGACAGATACGGTTTGGCGATCCAGGCTGCGGCGGCGATGAGCACCGCCGCGCGCAGCCCGTTCCGGTATTTGGCTTGCATGTTCACTCCTCCATGAAAATCGATTCGATCGGCAAGCCGAACAGGCGCGCGATCTTGAATGCCAGCTTGATGCTGGGGTCGTATTTTTCCGTCTCGATGGCGTTCACCGTCTGCCGCGACACATCCAGCCGGTCGGCCAGTTCGGCCTGCGACCAGCCGAATTGCTCGCGCAGCTGGCGGACCCGGCTTTTCACGCGCGGTACCGCCAGATGCCGACGTAGCGTGTGACGAAATAGCCCGCGCACAGCGCGGCCAGGCCGATGCCGACCAGTTCGCGCTTGGATGGCGAAATCAGCGCATGGTCGATCAGGAACAGCAGGGCCATGCCGGTCAGCGCGCCGGCCATCGCCGAAATCGCGATGGCGTCCATCTCGATCTTGCGTTCGAGTTCGTCGCATTCGGCCAGATACTGGAAATAGCGGTAGAAGATCCAGCCGAACGGCAGCAGTGGCGCCAGCACCAGCGCGGTCTTCAGCGCCGGCGAGGCGATGCCGTCGGCCAGGCCGTGGCCGGCGACCACCAGTAGCGTGTACAGCAGCAATGGCACGATCGAGCGGAGGTAATAGCGTTTCAGCGGCGCGCGCATGGCATGACGGTCCTGTGTAAAGTAAGCTTTACATAAGACTGCATGATTAAAGTGGACGTGTCAAGCGCGCTTTACATTTTTCAACTGGATTCGTTTCAGGCTCTGCTCGGCAGTCGCCCGTAAGCGATTTCGCCCTCGTGATAGCACTCCAGCAGCCAGTCCCCGGTCTCGGACGACAGCCAAGCGTCGAAATCGGCATCCAGTAATTCGCGTAGATGGCGGCGTACATCGCCGGCGCTAAACGCAGGCCCGGCTTCAGGGCATTGCCCCAGACCAGCATCAGCGCCTCGTCCGGCGACGGCCACAGTTCCGTTATAGCGGCCAGGCATGCGGCATCGCACGTTGCCGGATCCTGCCAGGGAATGCGTTCCGAACCGGGCACAGCCGCCCAGCGGATGCGGCCGATATCCCACGGGAAACGGCGGCCGAGCCAGTTCTCCCGCAGCTGCTCGGGCCAGATCATGGCATACGGTGTGCCGGCGGCGTCCAAGACCGCCAGCTCGTGGGCCACGGTCGCCCGGCAGGCGTCACGTTCGCGCCGCGCCTGCAGTTGGCGCCGTTTGGCCAGCAGTTCGCGGTGGCGGTCGTCGGGCGGGCTCATGGCGGACGCGCCGGAACGGCGCGTTATTTGCTCGACACGTACTTTTCGCGCCGGATGTGGTGCACCGACAGGCCGAATTCCTTCAGCGCCTCGAAGCAGGCGTCGACCATGTTCGGGTTGCCGCACAGGTAGGCGATGTCGTGCGCGCCGTTCGGGGCCAATTCGGCCAGTTGGTCCTGCACGTAGCCGGTACGGGCATCGGCGGTGGGATTTTCCGGCAATTTCCGCGAAAATGACGGCATAAAGCGGAATTTCGGGTTATCTTCGGCGAATTTGTAGAAATCTTCGCGGTAAATGAGGTCTTCTTCGCTGCGGGCGCCGAACAGCAGCACCACTTCCACGCCGCGGCTGTCCATCAGCTGCTTGAGCTGCGGCAGCATGGCGCGGTAGGGCGTCACGCCGGTGCCGGTGGCGATCAGGATATAACGCGCGTTCTGGTCCTTGTCGTTCAGGCAGAACCGGCCGTACGGGCCGCTGCACTGGATCTGCTGGCCGTCATCGAGCGCGGTGAACAGCGCCGAGGCCGCGCCGCCGGGCACGAAACTGACCGCGATCTCGACGCTGTCGTTCACGCCGAAGGCGTGGTCGTGCTGGGTGGCCAGCGAATAGCTGCGCTTGGTCGGGGTGCCGTCCGGGTAGTTGAAGTGCACCTGGATGAACTGGCCGGGGATGAAATCCAGGGCCTGGCCGTCGTCGCGGGTGAACTCCAGATGGCGGACGCTCGGCGCCAACATGCGGCTGCCGACGAGTTTCAGCGGGAAATGGTCTGCCACGGGAGGTTCCTCGGGTTCAGCTGGGGGTGCAAGCCCGATATACTAAGCGTTCTGACGAAAGTTTGCCGTCTACGGAATCCCGATGACCCAGCCCGCGCTTGCCATTCAATCCTTGCACAAGACCTACGACAACGGCGTGAAGGCGCTGAAAGGCGTTTCGCTCGAGGTCGCTCCCGGCGATTTCTTCGCCCTGCTGGGCCCGAACGGCGCCGGCAAGTCGACCCTGATCGGCGTGGTCAGTTCGTTGGTCAATCCGAGTTCGGGCTCGGTGTCGGTATTCGGCATCGACCTGACGGCCGAGCGCTCCGCCGCCATGCGCCAGATCGGCCTGGTGCCGCAGGAAATCAACTTCAACATGTTCGAGAAGCCGATCGACATCCTGGTCAACTACGCCGGCTTCTACGGCGTGCCGCGCGCCGAGGCGCTGCTGCGCGCCGAGAAGCAGCTGAAGGCCGCGCAGCTGTGGGAGAAGGCCGAAGTGATGAGCCGCACCCTGTCGGGCGGCATGAAGCGCCGGCTGATGATCGCGCGCGCGATGATGACCGAACCCAAGCTGCTGATCCTGGACGAACCGACCGCCGGCGTCGACATCGAGATCCGCCGCGGCATGTGGAAGACCCTGCAGGAAGTGAACGCGGCCGGCACCACGGTGATCCTGACCACGCACTACCTGGAAGAGGCCGAGAGCCTGTGCCGCAATCTGGCCATCATCGACAAGGGCACCATCATCGAACAGGGGCCGATGAAAGCCCTGCTCGCCAAGTTGGACGTGGAGGGCTTCGTGCTCGACATCGATGGCGGACTGCCGGCCGAATTGCCGGCCATCGCCGGTGTCGAGCTGAAAGCCGCCGACAGCCATACCTTGGTGGCCGAAAAGCCGCGCGACCTGCCGCTGAACGACCTGTTCGAGGCCCTGGCCCGGGCCGGCATCACCGTGCGCTCGATGCGCAACCAGAGCAACCGCCTGGAAGAGCTGTTCGTGCGCCTGACCGCCAAGGAGGCCGCATGAGCCCGAACGCCACCGCCTTCGTCACCGTCGCCCGGCGCGAAGTGGCGCGCATCCTGCGCATCTGGGGCCAGACCCTGGTGCCGCCGGCGATCACCATGACGCTGTACTTCCTGATCTTCGGCAAGCTGATCGGCTCGCGCATCGGCGACATGGGCGGCTACGACTACATGGACTTCATCGTGCCCGGCCTGGTGATGATGTCGGTGATCCAGAACGCCTACGGCAACATCAGCTCCAGCTTCTTCGGCGCCAAGTTCGGCCGCCACATCGAGGAGCTGCTGGTCAGCCCGATGCCCAATTACGTGATCCTCGGCGGCTACGTGGCCGGCGGCGTACTGCGCGGCCTGATGGTCGGCGCCATCGTGCTCGCCATCGCCATGGGGTTCACCCATGTCAGCGTCCCGCATCCGCTGGTCACCGTCAGCACGGTGCTGCTGGGCGCGGTCATCTTCTCGCTGGCCGGCTTCGTGAACGCGGTGTACGCCAAGAAGTTCGACGACATCGCCATCGTGCCGACTTTCATCCTGACCCCGCTGACCTACCTGGGCGGCGTGTTCTATTCGGTGCGCGTGCTGCCGGATTGGGCGCAGACCGCGACCCAGGCCAACCCGATCTTCTACATGGTCAACGCCTTCCGCTACGGCCTGCTCGGCGAGGGCGCCACCGATGTGCCGCTGGCGCTGTCGTATGCGGTGATGCTGGCGTTCGCGGCCGGGCTCGGCGCGCTCGGTATGTTCCTGCTCAAACGCGGCATCGGCCTGCGCAGCTGAACCCCCGCGATGTCCGGTTTGAACCCCCCGCAGCAGGCCGCTGTGGCCTATGTCGACGGCCCTCTGTTGGTGCTGGCCGGCGCCGGCAGCGGCAAGACCAAGGTCATCACCGAGAAGATCGCGCACCTGATCCACGGCCGCACCTTCGGGCCGGACCAGATTGCCGCCATCACCTTCACCAACAAGGCCGCGCGCGAAATGCGCGAGCGGGTCGGCAAGCGCATCAGCAAATCGGCGGCCGAGGCGGTCACGGTGACCACCTTCCATTCGCTCGGCCTGCAGTTCCTGCAGCAGGACGGCAAGACGGCCGGCCTGCGCCGCGGGTTTTCGATCTTCGACACCGACGACCAGCAGGGCCTGATCCGCGACCTGCTGCCCGGTACGCCGGACAAGGACGCGGTGTTCGCCGCCCAGAGCTGGATCTCGCGCATGAAGAACCTGGCCTTGGCGCCGGAGCAGGCGCAGGAGCTGGCCAAGAGCCTGCGCGAGCAGCAGATCGCCGAGCTGTACGCGAAATACCAGGCGCGCCTGACCGCGTTCAACGCGGTCGATTTCGACGACTTGATCCGCCTGCCGTTGCAGGTGCTGGAACAGGATGCCGAGGTGCGCCGGCGCTGGCAGGACAAACTGCGCTACCTGCTGGTGGACGAATGCCAGGACACCAACGGCGCGCAGTACCGGATGATCAAGGCGCTGTCCGGCGAACGCGGACTGTTCACCTGCGTCGGCGACGACGACCAGAGCATCTACGCCTGGCGCGGCGCGCAGCCGGAGAACCTGGACGAGCTCGGCCGCGACTACCCGAACCTGAAGGTGATCAAGCTCGAACAGAACTACCGCTGCAGCGCGCGCATCCTGCGCTGCGCCAACGCGGTGATCGCCAACAACCCGCACGCGCACCTGAAGAAACTGTGGAGCCGGCACGGCGAAGGCGCGCCGGTGCGGGTCTGGTCCTGCAAGAACAACGAGCACGAGGCCCAGCGCGTGGCCGCCGAGATCCAGTTCCTGGTGCAGGCGCACGACATCCCGTACGCCGAGTTCGCCATCCTGTTCCGCGGCAACCACCAGTCGCGGCCGCTGGAGAAGGAACTGCAGCTGCTGAAGATCCCGTACCACATCACCGGCGGCACCGCGTTCCTGGACCGCGGCGAGGTCAAGGACGTGCTGGCTTGGCTGCGGGTGATCGCCAACCCGGACGACGACGCCGCGTTCCTGCGCGCCATCGGCGCGCCCAAGCGCGAGGTCGGCGCCACCAGCCTGGAGAAGCTGGCGCAGATGGCGCACGGCGCGCACATCCCGCTGTCGCTGGCGGCGCAGAACTCCAGTTTCCGCACCGCCCTCAGCGCGCGCCCGGCGGCCGGTCTGGCCGAATTCTCGCGCATCGTCGCCTCGCTGCGCGAGCGCAGCAAGCGCCTGCCGGCGGCCGACATCGTGCGCGCGGTGATCGAGGAGTCCGGCATCCTGGCGCAGCTGCGGGTGGAGACCAAGAACGAAGCCCTGTTCCTGCGCCGCAAGGAGAACCTGGACGAGCTGGCGCAGTGGTTCGAATCCGAACGCCGCACGTCCCCGGGCGCCGGCGGCTTGGCCGCGCAACTGGCGCTGCTGTCGAACACCGACCGCGGCGAGCCCGGCAACCAGGTCCGGCTGATGAGCCTGCACTCGGCCAAGGGCCTGGAGTTCCGCGTGGTGTTCATCGTCGGCTGCGAGCAGGGCAGCCTGCCGCATCAGGCCAGCCTGGACGAAGGCACCCTGGCCGAGGAGCGCCGGCTGTTCTACGTCGGCATCACGCGCGCCAAGGAGCGCCTGTATCTGGCGCACAGCGCCCAGATCAAGCGGTGGGGCGAGCAGGTCAACCTGCTGCCCAGCCAATTCCTGGACGAATTGCCCGAAGCCGACCTGCACCGCGACGGCGTGGTGCGCGAGGACCAGTCGGAGGAAACGCAGGCGCGGGTCGCCGCCCACCGTCAGGCCATCTCGGCCCTGTTCGACTGAGTCCGGCGCTTGCTATGCTAGCCTTCCGTTTCCCCGCCGGAGCCGTCGTGGCCAAGCGCCTGTTGCACGCCGTCCTGCTGTTGGCCCTTGTGTTGCCGGGCGCTTGCCGCGCGCCGTGGGACGAGGCCAAGGCGCAGAAAGCCCGGCAGGACGCCACCGCCATCCTGCACAGCCTGCGCGAGCCGGACATGCTGCGTTATCGGGCGCTGACCCTGCCGCCGGCCGAGCGCCAGCGCCTGCAGCGCCAGTGGCCGCAGATCCGTCAGCGCCTGGCCTTGGATGCCTCCGAACAGGCCAGTTTCGACAAACTGCTTCTGCGCTTCACCGAACCGCAGGCCGAGGCGCACCTGCAGCGCGACCTGAACGCCAAAATAAAGCCGCTGAAAAGCGAAATTGACAGCAAATGGCCGCTGATGCAGTCCAGTTTGACGTTGTTGCTGCAGGGCTGGATCGAGACCAACAGCCAACTCAGCGTGTCCGAAAAGGCACATGGCAAGGCCTTGGCCAAGGCCATCGTCGAGCAGATGCCGGCCGACTGGTTGCAGGACAAGGCCCTGCGCGAACGTGCCTTCGCGCAGATGGTGAAGATTGCCCGGGATTCCGGAATCCGCGATTACCGCCACTACAGTTCGCTGGATTATGTCGATTTTCACCGCAGGATGTCGGTTTTTCTCGACGGATTGAAGGAGTTAGGCAAAATTTACGGTTTGGACTGGAATGCCGGCCAAGCCCGCCTGCAGGTTACCGTCATCAAGCAGTCCGGCAATACCGCCACGGTCCGCATCCGCTATCCGCTCGGGAAAAAATGGGTAGAATTCCCCATGGATATGATCGAACGGAACGGGCAGTGGTTCGATGCCTCGGCCACGGCCTTGCTGCAAGACACGCTGGCCGAACCCTGAGCACCCGACATGGCGAACGCCCAGCAAGCCCCCTTGCCCTTCCCTGACCCCGATGCGCCCCGGCCGCCGGCTGTGGCGTACCGTCCGGAGCGTCCGCCGCTGTGGCTGCGCGTGGCCGCGCGCTTCCTGAAGCCCTGGATCGAGATTTCCCGCGAACCGGTGGTGCCGCCGTTCCAAGTCGACCGGCCGGTCTGTTACGTGCTGGAAAACTACGGCCTGACCAACCTGCTGATCCTCGACCGCGCCTGCCGCGAGGCCGGCCTGCCCTCGCCGTTGGCCTCTTTGCCGGGTAATCCGCTCGGCCGCAAGCGCTCGTATTTCGCGCTGTCGCGCCGCAACGGCACCGCCACCATCAGCGCCGCCAAGAACAAGCGCCATTCCGACGGCCTGTCGCGCCTGATCATGGCGCACCGGCTGTATCCCGAGCAGGACATCCAGCTGGTGCCGGTGTCGATCTTCGTCGGCCGCGCCCCGAACCGCCAATCCGGCTGGTTCTCGGTGCTGTTCTCGGAGAACTGGGCACTGGTCGGCCGCTTCCGGCGTTTCGTCTCGGTGCTGCTGAACGGCCGCGACACCCACGTGCGCTTCTCGCCCAGCTACCGCGTACGCGACATGCTCGCCGAGGACATCCCGCACGACCGCCTGGTCCGCAAGGCCCAGCGCCTGCTGCGCGCGCACCTGCGCAAGGTCCGCGCCGCGGTCATCGGCCCCGATCTCTCCACCCGCCGGCTGTTGGTCGACCGCGTGCTCGACGCCGAGCCGGTGCGCAAGGCCATCACCGAGCAGGCCCGGCGCGACAAGACCTCCTATGTGGAGGCCTGGAAGAAGGCGCACGAATGCGCCTGGGAAATCGCCGCCGACTACTCGCATCCGCTGGTGCGCTCGCTGTCGTTCGCGCTGACCGGCATCTGGAACCGGATCTACGACGGCGTCAACGTGCACCACATGGAGTCGCTGAAGGAGACCGCGCCCGGCCACGAAGTGGTCTACGTGCCCTGCCACCGCAGCCACATGGACTACCTGCTGCTGAGCTACCTGCTGTACACCAAGGGCATGGTGCCGCCGCACATCGCCGCCGGCGTCAACCTCAACCTGCCGCTGATCGGGCCGATTCTGCGCCGCGGCGGCGCGTTCTTCCTGCGCCGCAGCTTCAAGGCCAACGCCCTGTATTCGGCGGTGTTCTCCGAGTACGTGGCGCAGCTGGTCGGCAACGGCTACGCGCTCGAATACTTCATCGAAGGCGGCCGCTCGCGCACCGGGCGCCTGCTGGCGCCGAAGGGCGGCATGATCGCGATGACGGTCAAGGCCTTCCTGCGTGCGCCGCAGCGGCCGGTGGTGTTCCAGCCGGTGTACATCGGCTACGAACGCCTGATTGAAGGCAAGAGCTATCTCGACGAGCTGTCCGGCCAGCCGAAGCAGAAGGAGACCATCTGGGCCCTGCTCAAGGCCGCCTTCGCCGTGCTGCGCGAGAACTACGGCAAGGTCACGGTCAACTTCGGCGAACCGGTGTACCTCGACCACAGCCTGGCCCGGCACGCGCCGGCCTGGCGCGAGGACCGCGACGCCGCCGACGGCAAGTTGCCCTGGCTGTCCGGCGTGGTCGACGAGCTGGCGCAGAACATCCACGTCAACATCAACCGCGCCGCCGACGTCAACCCGATCAATCTGCTGGCGCTGGCGCTTTTGTCCACGCCCAAGCACGCCATGGACGAAAACGACCTGGTCGCCCAGATCGAGCTGTCCAAGCGCATCCTCGAGGCCGAGCCCTACGGCCCGCGCGTCACCGTCACGCCGCTGGACGCGCGCGCGGTGATCGCCTACGGCGAACGCATGGGCGTGGTCTGCCGCACCAGCCATCCGCTCGGCGACGTGCTGGCGATGACCGGCGAGACCGCGGTGCTGCAGAGCTACTTCAAGAACAACATCCTGCACCTGTTCAGCGCCGCGGCCTGGATTTCGCTGTGCTTCCAGAACAACCGGCGGCTGTCGCGCAGCGGCCTGGTGCGCCTGGGCCTGAACGTGTACCCGTTCATGAAGAGCGAACTGTTCCTGCCCTGGAGCGATGCCGAATTCGCCGAGGCGCTGAACCGCACCATCGACCTGTTCGTGCGTGAAGGCTTCCTGAGCGTGGCCAAGGACGACGACGAGACCCTGCACCGCGCGCCCGGGCAGACCGACGAGGTGTTCCACCTGCGCGCCATCGCGCACAGCCTGCAACAGGCCTTCGAGCGCTACTTCATCACCATCACCACCCTGGTCAAGAACGGCTCCGGCGCGCTCAGCGCCTCCCAGCTGGAAAGCCTGTGCCACCTGACCGCGCAGCGGCTGTCGCTGCTGTACGCGCCGGCGGCGCCGGAGTTCTTCGACAAGTCGCTGTTCCGCGGCTTCATCGCCAATCTGCGCGAGCAGAAGCTGCTGTGGCTGAACGAAGCCGGCAAGCTGGAGTTCGACCAGCGCCTGAACGAATGGGAGCAGGACGCGCGCCTGGTGCTCAACCGCGAGCTGCGCCACACCATCCAGAAGATCTCGCCGGACGCGGTGCCGGCCAAGCCCGACGCCGCCGGTTCAGGCCTCTAAGTCGGGAATCAGCATGTTCTCGAGGATCGCGATCTGGTCCTTGAGCTTGAGCTTGCGCTTCTTCAGGCGCTTGACGCTCATCTCGTCGCCGACCTTGCTTTCGCTCAGGCGCTCGATCGCGAGGTCGAGGTCGCGGTGCTCGGCGCGCAGCTCGAACAGCATGGCGGTGTACCGGCGCTGGGTGAACGGATCGAGCATGGGAAAGTCCGTCGGCGGGGCATCAAGGGTAGAATAAACCAAGCCGCAACCCTTTTGGAACACCGCATGTTTTTCCGCAATACCGTCTTCTTCAGCCTCCCCGAAATCCGCGCGCTCGACGCCGAACGCCTCGAATCCGCGCTGGCCGCGCACGCGCTCAAGCCGGTCGGCGCGCTGGCCATGCAATCGCGCGGCTTCGTGCCGCCGCTGGGCGGCGAAGGCGCGTTCCTGCAGCGCAGCGGCCACTGCGTCTGGCTCAGCCTGGGCGGCGAAGACCGCATCCTGCCGGCGGCGGTGGTGCAGCGCGAATGGCAGGCCAAGATCGCCAAGCTCGAGGAGGCCAAAGGCCATCCGCTCGGCAAGCGCGCGCGCAGCCAGCTCAAGCAGGAGACGCTCGACGACCTGATGCCGCGCGCCTTCGTCAAACCCTCGCGCACCAACGCCCTGATCGACTTCGAGGCCGGCTTCATCGCCGTCGACACCGCCTCGGTCAAGGCCGCCGAAGCCGTGGTCAGCAAGCTGCGCGAGGCGCTCGGCAGCTTCCCGGCGCTGCCGCTGCAGGCGGCGCAGCCGCCGCGCGCGGTGCTCGGCCAATGCCTGCTCGGCGACGGCCTGCCGGCCGACTGGTTCCTCGGCGAGGAATGCGAGCTGGTCGATTCGGCCGAAAAGGGCGCGATCGTGAAATGCCTGCGCCATGATTTGGCCAGCGAGGAAGTGCTGGCGCACCTGCAGGCCGGCAAGCAGGTCAGCCGGCTGGCCATCGTCGCCGACGGCCATGTCAGCTGCGTGATCGGCGACGACCTGGTGCTGCGCAAGCTGAAGCTGCTGGAAGGCGCGGTCGACGGCATCGAGAACGACAACACTGAATCGCTGGAAGACGAGCTGATGGCGCGCTTCACCCTGTTCAGCGCCGAGCTCGGCCGCTTCCACGCCCGCTTCGCGCAGCTGTTCGGGCTGCAGGGCGGATTGGCCAAGGCGGCCTGATGCCGCTCTGGCCGCGCGTGCGCGAAGAGCGCGACGGCCAATGGCTGGAACGCGACGGCCAGCGCCTGTGGCTGGCCTGGAAACGGCACCCGCGCGCGCGCCGTCTGCGCCTGTTGATCGGCAACCAGGGCCCGCGTTTGACCCTGCCGCCGCGCGCCTCGGAAAAAGCCGCGCTGGTGTTCGTGGCCGAACATCAGGATTGGCTCTGGGCGCACTGGCATAAACGGCAGGCGCACGAGCTGCCGGCCTTGGCCATCGGCGCCGAACTGGAACTGCCCTGGTTCGGCCGGCGCCTGCCGGTGGCCTGGCGCGAAGACCGCGCCCTGGCGGTGTTCCGCGAAGACGACCACTGGCGCATCCACGTCAGCGCGCGCAGCAGCGAACGCCAGCTGCAGGCCACGCTCCGGCACAGCTACGCCCGCTTCGGGCAGGATTGGTTCGCGGCGCGCATGCAGCCGTATCTGCCCGGTCTGCCGAAAGCACCCACGGCGCTGCGAATGCGGCCCTTGCGCACGCTCTGGGGTTCGCTGGCGGTCGATGACGGCATGAGCCTGGACACCGCCCTGCTGTTCGCGCCCGAGCCGGTGGCCGAGTACGTGCTGGTGCACGAACTCTGCCATCTGCTGCAGCGCAACCATTCACCGGCGTTCTGGCGCGAAGTGGAGCGCCGCCACCCGGAGTGGCGCCTGCGCCGCGATTACCTGAAGGCGCACGGCGCCGGCATCAAGGCCGAGGCCAAGCGCCTGTTCGGCTGAGTTTCAGTACACGCCGCCGTCGGCGCGGTCCGACCAGACCCGGCCATCGGCGGTGGACACGCGGTAGCGCAAGGGTTCGCCTTCGCCCGCTTTCCAGGCTTTCAAATCGAAACGATCGCCGTTTTTCAGGCGGATCACCGATACGTTCTCGAAGCGCAGCGGTTGCCCCGGCCGGCAGTCCGCCGGTTTGCCGTTCGCGTTCAGGAAATACACCGCGCCCTCGCCGACCACGCGGGATTGGTCGCCCTCCACCACCAGGGTGGTGGCCGGGTCGATGCCGATCGCGCGCAGACGGTCAGACGGTTCTTTGCCGTCCACGATCAGGCGCGCCATGAACGCCATCAGCCGGCCCATGCGGTCGCGTTCGGCGAAATGGCTGTCGGTGATGGTGTGCGCCAGGCCGGGCGCGGTGATGAAGCCGCTATCCAGGGTCAGCTTCGGCTGGTACGGATCCTTCAGCGCCTCCTCGGTGCTGATGGTGTCGTTCAGCGCGGCGAAGTCGTACTGGCCCTGCACCGCCAGGCCGGCGCTGGTGCCGCCGATGGCGACGCGCCGGCGCAGCAGGGCCTCGATGGCGTCGCCGAGCGCGGTGCCTTTCCAGAAGTTGATGTAGTTGGCCTGGTCGCCGCCGGCGATGAACAGCGCATCGGCGTTCAGCACGCGCTTGGCCACGAACGGATCGTTGGCGGCCTCGCGGCTGCCCACCACCAGGGTCTCGACCGAATCGAGTTTGCCGAACTGCGCGAAGTATTCGTTGTACTGGTCTTCGCCGCGGGCGCGCAGCACCACCAGGTCGCCGCCGCGGGCCTGCTCGGCCAGCCAGCCGTAGCCGGCATCGACTTCGTTGCCGCCGCCGGCCAGCAGCGCGCCGCCCTGTTGCGGTTCCTGCGCCGGAATGGCGTTGGCGGCCGAGCCGTGCAGGTAATAGCCGAATGCGGCCGGCTCGGCGGCGGATGCCGGAAGGGAAAGGACGGCCAACAACAAAGCGGTGATGCGCATCAGTTCGGGCTCCAGAAGGTATTGATGAAGCCGGCCACCTCGGCTGGCTTGTCCATGTGCACGTGGTGGCCGCCCTCGATCAACTGTAGCCGGCCGCGCTTGAGGCAGGCCAGGCGGGCGTCGCGCAGGGCCGCCGGGAAATACGCGAAGGCCGGTTCGGCCGCCACCAGCAGCACCGGGCATTCGATGGCCGACAGCCAGTTGCGCACCGAGGCTTCCTCCGCGCGCATGTGCGAGGGCCACATCAGGCGCGGATCGCTGCGCCAGCGGTAGCCGCCGTCAACCGCGCGCAGGTTACGCTCGACCAGCAGGCGCGCGGCCGCTTCGGTCTTCTCGGTAGCCTGCAGCCGGGCGCGCACGGCGGTCTCGACGTCGGCGATCAGCCGCGGCGCCGACGGCGGCTTGCGACGGCCGGCCACCGCCTTGCGCAGGCGTTCGGCGGCCTGTTCGCTCGGCCAGGGCGGCGGGCCCAGGGCTTCGATCAGCGCCAGCGAGGACACCCGTTCCGGCGCGCCGGCGGCGATCACCGTGGCCAAGGCGCCGCCGAGCGAGTGGCCCAGCAGGTCCGCCTGCGGCCAGTCCAGCGCGTCCAGCACGTCGAGCACGTCGTGCATCCAATCGACGAAGGCGTAATCGTAGCCGGGCGGTACATGGCTGCTGCCGCCGTGGCCGATCAGGTCGATGGCGACCACGTCGTGCGCCGCCAGGAACGGCGCCATCGGCACGAAGCTGGCGGCGTTGTCGAGCCAGCCGTGCAGGGCCAGCACCCGCCGGCCGCCGGGCGTACCGAAACGCAACGCGGCGATGCGGCCGCGCGCGGTGTCGAAACCGGTCTCGATCATGCCACCTGGCCGCCGTTTTCCAGCACCTTGGCCAGCGCCGCGACATGTCCCGGTTCTTCGTTCAGGGCGCTGATGTAGCGCAGTTCGCCGCCGCCGGCGTCGCGGAACACGTGCGCGTTCTCGACCGCGATCTCCTCCAGCGTTTCCAGGCAGTCGACCGCGAAACCCGGGCAGACGATGTCTACGTTCTGCATGCCGTCACGACCCAGCTGCTCCAGGGTCTTGTCGGTATACGGTTGCAGCCAGGGTTCACGGCCGAAGCGCGATTGGTAAGTCAGCAGCCACTCGTCCGGCGCCAGGCCCAGGCGTTCGGCCAGGGCTTCGGCGCCGGCGCGGCACTGTTGCGGATACGGATCGCCGCGCTCGGCGAAGCGCACCGGAATGCCATGGAACGAAAACAGCAGGCGTTGGCCGCGGCCGTGCAGGTCCCAATGGCTGCGGATGCGCGCTTCCATCGCGTCCAGCCAGGCCGGATGCCGGTGGTAGTCGGCGATGAAGCGGATGCCCGGCACGCGCTCGCGCGCCTGGTAGTGGCGGCTGACGGCATCGAACACCGAGCCGCTGGTGGTGGCCGAGTATTGCGGATACAGCGGCAACACGGTCAGCTCGTCCAGGTCGGGGTAGCGGTCCAGCACCTCGGACACCGAGGGTTTGCCGTAGCGCATGGCCAGCGCCACCGTGGTGTTCGGCATCTGGTGTTGCAGGTTCTCGGCCAGCCGGCGCGAATGCACCAGCAGCGGCGAGCCCTCGGCATGCCAGATCTTGGCGTAGTTCTTGGCCACCCGGCCCGAGCGGATCGGCAGGATGATGAAGTGCAGCAGGATGCACCAGAGCCAGCGGCTGAGGTCGACCACCCGGTAGTCGTGCAGGAATTCGGCCAGGTAGCGGCGCACAGCGCCGGCGGTGGCGGCATCGGGCGTACCGAGGTTGACCAGCAGGGTCAGGGTCTTGCGCGGGGTGGGCGTCATGGGGCGAACTTCCGGCGGAAATGGCTGTCGAAGGTAAACAATTGTAGGTGAACCGGGCGTCAGCGGTTATCATTGACCGGTGAGCCTGGCTCCCCCGAACCGAGGAATCCATTATGCGCGCTCTGCTTGTCGCTTTGTCCATCCTTTTCGCCACCACCGCCGCCGCCAACACCACGCCTGAACAGCGGACCCGTTCGGCCACCCGCGTGCTGAAGGAGATGTCGGCGATTCCCGAGAACTCGATTCCCGAGCGCCTGCTGGCCGAAGCCTACGCCATCGCCGTGGTGCCGGACATGACCAAGGCCGCGCTGGTGTTCGGCGGCCGCGGCGGCAAGGGCCTGATCTCGGTGCGCGGCAAGGACGGCGCCTGGTCCAACCCGAACTACATCAACGTCGGCGGCGGCAGTTGGGGCTTCCAGGCCGGCGTGCAGAAGACCGACCTGATCCTGGTGTTCACCAGCCCGCGCGGCGTGGACAACATCATCAAGGGCAAATTCACCCTCGGCGCCGACGCCGCGGTCACCGCCGGCCCGGTCGGCCGCAACCTGCAGGCCAGCACCGACGAGAAGCTGAAGGCCGAGATCTACAGCTACTCGCGCGCCAAGGGCCTGTTCGCCGGCGTGGCGCTGGACGGCACCGTGATCCGCATCGACAAGAAGGCCAACGAGACGGTGTACGGCGACATGGCCTCGCCGGCCTCGATCTTCGACGGCCGCACCGCCAGCGACAACGCCGCAGTGGTCGATTTCCGCAACCAGCTGGAAGAAGCCAGCAGCCGCGAAGCGGCCACCCAATAAACATCCGCCACCTAGGGAGAACGACATGATCGGCTGGAGAGAACTGATAATCGTGCTGGTGATCGTGCTTCTGGTGTTCGGCACCAAGAAGCTCGGCAACATCGGCGCCGACCTGGGCAAAGCCGTGTCCGGCTTCAAGAAGGGCATGAAAGGCGAAGAAGGCGGCGACGCCGCCGGCAAGCCGGAAAGTCTGGACCAGAAGAAGACGGACGGCGACGGCCAAGCCTAAGCCATGTTCGACGTCGGTTTCAGCGAACTGCTGATCATCGCGGTGGTGGCCCTGCTGGTATTGGGCCCCGAACGCCTGCCCAAGGCCGCGCGGTTCGCCGGGCTGTGGGTGCGCAAGGCGCGCGCGCAGTGGTATTCGGTGAAGTCGGAGCTGGAGCTGGAACTGGCGCAGGAAGAGATGAAGAAGCATCTGCAGGATGCCGAAAACAGCATCCGCGCGCCGATGCAGGAACTGCAGCAGGATCTGCGCGAGGCCGAAGAGGGCCTGAACGCCACGCTGACCGATCTGGCGCACTCGGCCGAGGCCGACAACGCCGCCGGCAACGGCAATGGCATCGACACCACGCCCGATCCGGCCGCGTTCGAAACCGATGAACCGCCGCCGCCGCCCGCACGCCCGATGCCGGACGGTCCGATCGACGGCGGCGCCGATCCGGACGGCCCGGACGGCACGCATCCCAAGCAAGGCGCGCTGTGGTGAGCGGCGACGGCCAAAGCCTGATTTCGCATCTGCTGGAACTGCGGCAGCGCCTGCTGTACGCGGTGGTGGCGGTGCTGGCGGTGTTCGTGGCGCTGCTGCCGTTCGCCAATCCGCTGTACGCCTGGTTGGCCGAACCGCTGAAGGCGACCTTGCCGCCCGGCAGCCAGCTGGTCGCGATCGAAGTCGCCTCGACCTTCTTCGTGCCGATGAAGCTGGCGTTCTTCGCCGCCTTGTTCCTGGCCGCGCCGTTCATGCTGTACCAGATCTGGGCGTTCGTGGCGCCGGCGTTGTACGAGAAGGAAAAGCGCTTGGCCAAGCCGCTGCTGCTGGCGGCCACCGTGCTGTTCTACGCCGGCTGCGCGTTCACTTATTTCCTGCTGCTGCCGGTGATGTTCGCCTACCTCAACTCGACCGCGCCCGAAGGCGTGGCGATGATGACCGACATCGGCAAATACCTGGATTTCGTGCTGGTGCTGCTGCTGGCCGGCGGCGCCAGCTTCGAGGTGCCGATCGCGGTGCTGATCGCCGTGCTGCTGGATTGGGTCAAGGTCGAGCAGTTGGCCGAATGGCGCGGCTACGTGGTGGTCGCCATCTTCATCCTGGCGGCGATCATCACGCCGCCGGACGGACTGTCGCAGATCATGCTGGCGGTGCCGATGTGGCTGCTGTACGAAGCCGGCATCCTGGTCGCGCGCGCCATCGCCGCCGGCCGCGCCAAAGCCGAAGCCGGCTCCGGCGGATCGGCTTAAAGCATCAGTTCCGAGACCGGCGCATCGCCGGCCGGCGTTTCGCTATTGCCGCCGAGCACATCCCGCCAGAATAAGTACTGGAAGGAGAACATGAGCGGATAGATGAACAGAATCAGAAGCAGGTAAATCGCCATGCCGACGGCAAGCGCGAGGTTGCTGTTGATCATGCCGAGGGCGGCAATCAACAGGCCTGCCACAAGGGCAATCACGAATATCGAGACAAGTGCCGCCAAAAGCGTAATCAGCGTGAACAGCAACAGGTTGCCGAGGTTCTTCATCGTTGCGGCAAAGCCGTCTTTCAGCGAATCGATGGCATCGGCTTCCGTTAGCGCGGCTTGAGTGAAGCCGAGCATAAACATGCATTGCAGAACCGTTCCAAGCAGAACCAAACCAAAATAGGCTATCCAGAAGTCGGTACCTAAATTCAGAGCACTCATGGAATCTGCTGCGGGGTCAGGTAAAAGCAGGGTCTTGAAGTCGTCCAGTCCAACTCCCAGCATTACGCATAAACCGACATAAACCGCATGCACCGCGATATACAGAACCATGTATATGACACTGTATTGAATTAACTTAATCCAAATGCCGCGAACGGGGTACATTGAGAAAATATCGGTCGCCGAAGCCTTTTGGCCGGAGTCCAGGTTATGGCATAGCTTGAACCAGCCGGCCATGAACGGAGGCATCAGCAGGATTGCGAATAAGGCCATGCAACCGTAAATCACCCCCATCATCCGCATGTCCGGTTGCTGTGAGGCTACGGCAAGTGCTACGGGGTCTCCAAACATGACCAGGGCCAAAACCACGATCAAAACAAAGGCAAAAATCACCAAGAGGCTGAACAGCGAGGCCAACAGAAAGGTGCCCCAGTGCTTGCCGACCAACTTGAAGCTATCAATAAGCCACCCGAACATGTCGGAGATGCTTGCTTTTCGGATTTCCATGAAAACCCCTTCTAAAAGTCTGTGCTATGGCGAACAGCCTTTATAATAGCCTTTATTAACGCCTAAACCGAGCGAATCCGCCATGACGGCACCCAGTTTCCAAGACATCATCCTGCGCCTGAACCACTATTGGGCCGCCCAAGGCTGCGTGCTGATCCAGCCGCTCGACACCGAAGTCGGCGCCGGCACTTTCCATCCGGCCACCTTCCTGCGCGCGCTCGGCCCGGAGCCTTGGAACGCGGCCTATGTGCAGCCCAGCCGCCGCCCGACCGACGGCCGCTACGGCGACAACCCGAACCGCCTGCAGCGCTACTACCAATACCAGGTGGTGCTGAAGCCGAACCCGGACAACATCCTCGAGCTGTACTTGGAGTCGCTGAAGGCGCTCGGCATCGATCCGCTGGTGCACGACCTGCGCTTCGTCGAGGACAACTGGGAATCGCCGACGCTCGGCGCCTGGGGTCTGGGCTGGGAAGTCTGGCTGAACGGCATGGAAGTCACCCAGTTCACCTACTTCCAGCAGGCCGGCGGCCTGGAGTGCAAGCCGGTCACCGGCGAGATCACCTATGGCCTGGAACGTCTGGCCATGTACCTGCAGAACGTCGACAACGTGTACGACCTGGTCTGGACCACCGGCCCGCAGGGCACGGTCACCTACGGCGACGTGTACCACCAGAACGAAGTGGAGCAGAGCACCTACAACTTCGAGCATGCCGACGTGGACGAGCTGTTCCACCGCTTCGACGCCTGCGAGAAAGAAGCGCTGAAGCTGGTCGAACTCGGTCTGCCGCTGCCGGCCTATGAACAGGTCTGCAAGGCCTCGCACAGCTTCAACCTGCTCGACGCCCGCCGCGCCATTTCCGTGACCGAACGCCAGCGCTACATCCTGCGCGTGCGCACGCTGTCGCGCGCGGTGGCCGAAGCCTATTACGCCCAGCGCGAGAAGCTGGGCTTCCCGAACCTGAAGGCGGTGTCGGCATGAACGCGCAATCCCTGTTGATCGAACTCGGCACCGAAGAGCTGCCGCCGAAAGCCCTGCCGGCCCTGGCCGAGGCCTTCGCCCGCGGCATCGCCGACGGCTTGGCCAAGCGCGGCGTGAGTGCCGGCGCCGTGCAGGTGCTGTACGCGCCGCGCCGCCTGGCGGTGCGCGTCGACGCCGTGGCCGCCGAACAACCGGCGCAGAAATCGGAAGTGTTCGGGCCGTACGTCAACATCGCGCTCGACGCCGACGGCCAGCCGACCCCGGCGCTGCGCGCGTTCGCGCAGAAGAACGGCTTGGCCATCGAACACCTGGACCGCATCAGCGACGCCAAAGGCGAGCGCTTCGTGGCCCGCAGCGAACGCGCCGGCAGCCTGACGCTGGAGCTGCTGCCGGACATCGTGGCCGAATCGATCAAGGCCATGCCGATTCCCAAGCCGATGCGCTGGGGCGACCGCAGCGAGCATTTCGTGCGCCCGGTGCATTGGCTGGTGGCGCTGTTCGGCAGCGCCGTGGTGCCGATGTCGGTGCTTGGCCTGAAGGCCGGCCGCGCCAGCCGCGGCCACCGCTTCCATGCGCCGGAGGCGGTCGACATCGCCGATCCGGGTAGCTACCTCGACACCCTGCGCAGCCGCCACGTGCTGGCCGATCCGGCCGAGCGCCGCGCCCGCATCGCCGCGCAGATCGAAGCCGCCGCGGCCTCGGTCGGCAAGCGCGCCGACGTGCCGGCCGAGCTGCTGGACGAAGTGAATTGCCTGGTCGAATGGCCGGCGGCCGTGCTGTGCCGCTTCGAATCCGCCTTCCTGCGCGTGCCGCACGAAGCGCTGGTGTCGACCATGCAGGCCAACCAGAAGTTCTTCCCGCTGCGCGAAGCCGACGGCTCGCTGTCGGAATACTTCGTCGGCATCGCCAATATCGATTCCAAGGACCCGGCGCAGATCAAGCAGGGTTACGAGCGCGTGATCCGCCCGCGCTTCGCCGACGCCGCGTTCTTCTTCGACGAAGACCTGAAGCAGGGCATCGCCTCGATGGCCGACGGCCTGACGTCGGTCACCTATCAGCAGAAGCTCGGCTCCTACGCCGACAAGACCGCGCGCATCGCCGCGCTGGCCGAAGCCGTCGCCCGCGACGCCGGACTCGACGCCGCGCAGGCCAAGCGTGCCGCCGCGCTGTCTAAAGCCGACCTGCAATCGCGCATGGTCGGCGAGTTCCCGGAACTGCAGGGCATCGCCGGGCGCTATTACGCCAAGGCCGCCGGCGAATCCGATGCCGTCGCCGTGGCCATCGACGAAGCCTACCAGCCGCGCTTCGCCGGCGACGCCATCGCCGCTTCGAAACTCGGCCAGGTGCTGGCCATCGCCGAGCGTCTGGACACGCTGGCCGGCGGTTTCGTCGCCAAATTGCAACCCACAGGCAACAAGGATCCGTTCGCCCTTCGTCGTAACGCGTTGGGCTTGGCGCGTACTTTGTTGGAGGGCAATTTCGAGCTAGATTTGCCAGATTTAATCGAGAAGGCGCATTTGCTACAAC
>JAYSFF010000004.1:0-4979 GCA_041913425.1 Arenimonas sp.
CGCTTCACGCTCAGGCCGCGTTGCTCGAAGGCGCGCTGCACGGCGGCGTCCCGCTTCTGCAGCAGGGGCTCGTAGACGTTGCTGAAGTACAGCGCCTCGGCCTGGCTGGCCGCCTGCAACAGCTCCAGGTTTCGCAGGCTACCGCCTTGCGCGATGATCAGGCGGCCGCCACGGGCCTCGATATCGCGCTGCAGGCTCTGCAAGGAGAAATGCAGCCAGCTGAGCGAGGCCGCGCCCGGCGCCCAAGCGCCCTCCTCTTCCTGCGCATGCACGTACACCAGCACCGGCGCGTAGCCATCGGCGATGGCTTGGGCCAACGCGGGATTGTCGTGCAGGCGCAGATCGCGCCGCAGCCAGACCAATGCGTTCGCCACACAGCCTCCGGTATCAGGATAAAAAGGTATTACAGCGTGGCAGCCGTCGTGCCGGCGTGAATCTCAGGCTTCGACGAAACGCACGCGGCGGGTAATCGAGCAGGTCAACTCGTAGCTGATGGTGCCGGCGGCGGCGGCCACTTCCTCGACCGGCAGGCCCTCGCCCCACAGCACCACCGGATCGCCGACGGCGGCCTCGGGCTGGCTGCGCAGGTCGAGCGTCATCAGGTCCATCGAAACCCGGCCGATGATCGGCACGCGGCGGCCGTTCAGCAACACCGGCGTGCCGGGCCGGATCAGGCGCGGATAGCCGTCGCCATAACCGATGGCGGCGACGCCGACCGGCATGTCCTCCGGGCAGGTGTAGATGCCGGAATAGCCGATCCGTTCGCCCTTGGCCACCTGCTGCACGGAAATCAGCCGGGTGCTCAGGGTCATCGCCGGCCGCAGGCCGAAATCGGCGCCGGTGCTGCCCTCGCCGACCGCCAGGCCGTACAGCGCGCCGCCGGCGCGCAGCCACTGTTTGTGGGCCTCCGGCCAGATCAGGATGCCGGCCGAGTTGGCGATCGAGGCCGCGGCCTCCGGCGGCAGATGCGCGCCGAAGGTATTCAGCTGGGCCGGCGTCTGTGCGCTGTCGGTGTCTTCCGAGCTGGCCAGATGGCTCATGCAGACGATGTCCGGCGCCACGTTCGGCATGCCCTGCAGGCGGGCGTAGGCCGCGGCGAAATCGGCCGGTGCGAAACCCAGGCGGTGCATGCCGCTGTCCATCTTCAGCCAGACCTTCAGCGGTGAGCCGTGGTCGGCCGCGAGCATATCCAGCTGCGTGCGGTGATGCACCACGGTGTCGACGTCCAACTGGCGCAGCTGTTCGAGATCGGCGGCTTCGTCGAAGCCCGACAGCAGCAGGATCTTCTGCGAGAAACCGGCGGCGCGCAGGCGCTGCGCGTCGGACAGCGCGGCGACGCCGAAACCGTCGGCGCCGGCCAGTGCCTGCGCCACGCGCTCGAGGCCGTGACCGTAGCCGTCGGCCTTGACCACCGCCATCACTTTCGCATGCGGGGCGCGGGCGCGGACCACGGCCAGGTTGTGGCGTAGGGCGTCGATGTGGATGTGGGCGGTGGTCGCGCGGGCCATGGTTTACTCGAAACTGCCGTGCTGGTCGTGGGCCAGGTTGTCGAAGCGGGTGTACTCGCCGAAGAACTTCAGCTTGAAGGTACCGGTCGAGCCGTTACGGTGCTTGCTGATGATGACTTCGGCCAGGCCCTTGTCCTGCGATTCCTTGTTGTAGTACTCGTCGCGGTAGATGAACAGGATGATGTCGGCGTCCTGCTCGATACCGCCGGATTCGCGCAGGTCGGACATCACCGGGCGCTTGTCGGTCCGGCTTTCCAGGCCGCGGTTGAGCTGCGAGAGCGCGATGACCGGGATGTCGAGCTCCTTGGCCAGCGCCTTCAGCGAGCGCGAGATCTCGGAGATCTCGGTGGCGCGGTTCTCCTTGCTGCCCGGCACCTGCATCAGCTGCAGGTAATCGACCACGATCAGGCCGAGGTCGTGCTCGCGCTTCAGGCGCCGGGCGCGGAACGCCAGCTCCTGCGGCGACAGCGCCGGCGTGTCGTCGATGAAGATCTTCGACTCGGTCAGCATCCGGATCGCCATGGTCAGCCGCGACCAGTCCTCGTCCTCGAGCGTGCCGGAACGCAGGCCGTTGGCGTTGATGCGGCCGATCGACGACAGCAGGCGCTGCGCCAGCTGGCCGGCCGACATCTCCATCGAATACACCGCCACCGCCTTCTTGGTCTTCAGCGCCGCGTATTCGGCGATGTTCAGCGCCAGCGTGGTCTTGCCCATGGCCGGACGCGCGGCGAGGATGATCAGGTCCTGCTTCTGCAGGCCGGAGGTCATCTCGTCGAACTCGCTGAAGCCGCTCGGCAGGCCCGACAGCGCGCCCTGGTTCTCGTAGCGCTTGATGATCTGGTCGTAGGCCTCCTTGGCGGCGTCCTTGATGGCCACGAAACCCTTCTTGGCGCGCGCCCCCTGCTCGGCGATCTTGAACACCGCCTGCTCGGCGCTGGCCAGCAGTTCCTTGATGTCGCGGCCGTCCGGCGCGAAGCCGTTGTTGACGATGTCGGTGCCGGCTTCGATCATCTGCCGCAGCACCGATTTCTCGCGCACGATCTCGGCCCAGGCGCGGATGTTGGCGGCCGACGGCGTCTGGCTGACCAGATCGACCAGGTATTCGGTACCGCCGACCTGGTTGGCGCGGTTGTTGGCGTTCAGCCACTCGCCGATGGTGATGGCGTCGAACGGCTGGTTGCGCTCGGACAGCTCGAGGATGGCCTGGTAGATGACCCGGTGCGCCTGCAAGTAGAAGTCGTCCGCGACCAACAGGTCGCCGAGGTGGTTGATCGACTCCGGCGACAGCATCAGGCCGCCGAGCACGGCCTGCTCGGCCTCGACCGACTGCGGCGGCACTTTCAGTTCATCGACGCGGCGGTTGCCGGACAGGGATTCGGGACGTGCGGACATGGCTTCTCGGGGCGTTGACGCAGGACTCTATCGTACCGCGTTCGGCGGCCGGACGTTGCGGATAACGCTGTGGATATCCGGTGGAATTCACGGCAAAAAAAACCGCCCGGAGGCGGTTTCTTTCGTTGCGGGCGGAACCGGCGATCAGGCCGCTTCCGGCACCACGGTCACTTTGACCTTGGCGTCGACGTCGGCGTGCAGGTGCACGGCGACCTCGAATTCGCCGGTGCGGCGGATCGGGCCTTCGCCCATCACCACTTCCGACTTCTCCAGCTTGTGGCCGGCGGCGGTGAAGGCTTCCGCGATGTCGCGGGCGCCGATCGAACCGAACAGCTTGCCTTCGGCCGAGGCGTTGGCCGAGATGGTGACGGCGGCGCCGTCCAGCGCATCCTTGCGGGCGTTGGCGGCGGCCAGCACGGCGGCGGCCTTGGCTTCGTACTCGGCGCGCTTGGCTTCGAACGCGGCGACGTTGTCGGCGGTGGCCGGCACGGCCTTGCCGTACGGGATCAGGAAGTTGCGGCCGAAGCCCGGTTTGACGACCACTTGGTCGCCGAGGCCGCCGAGGTTGGCGACTTTTTGCAGCAGGATGACTTTCATGATGACTCCAGTTCTATACGTTAGCGGGCGGAAACCGCCCGCAGCGGGTGCTGTCCGTACAACGTTCGGATCAAACGTCGTGGTTGTCGGTATACGGGATCAGGGCCAGGAAGCGGGCACGCTTGATCGCGGCCTGCAGCATGCGCTGGTACTTGGCCTTGGTGCCGGTGATGCGGCTCGGCACGATCTTGCCGTTCTCGGTGATGTACTGGCGCAGCGTGTTCAGGTCTTTGTAATCGATGCTGGTGGCGCCTTCGGCGGAGAACTTGCAGAATTTGCGGCGACGGAAGAATTTCGACATGGTGTGTTCCTCGGGTCTCAGGCAGCGGATTCGCTGGTTTCGGCGTCGTCGCTTTCGACGGTCTCGGCGGCGGCTTCGGCGCCGTCGTCGTCACGGCGGCGGCGGTCGCCCTTGTCGTCCTTGTGCTTCATGATCAGGGACTGCTCGGTGACGGCCTCGTCCATGGACAGCACCAGATGGCGCAGCACGGCGTCGTTGAAGCGGAAACCGTCGGTCAGCTCGTTCAGCACTGACTGGTCGCACTCGATGTTCATGAGCACGTAGTGGGCCTTGACCAGGTTCTCGATCGAATAGGCCAGCTGGCGGCGGCCCCAGTCTTCCAGGCGGTGGATCTTGCCGTTGGCGCCCTCGATGAGGGACTTGTAGCGCTCGACCATGGCCGGCACTTGTTCGGACTGGTCCGGATGGACCATGAACACGACTTCGTAATGACGCATTGTGATGTTTCCTTGTGGATGATGGCCTTGCGGCCAAACAGCCCCCCGCGGATGCGGTGGAGCAAGAACTCCCGGCAAGCGCGGGAGCCGCATATTATCGCCGGCTTTTACCGGAAAGACAAGGCCTTACGGCGCTTCGGGTGGTTCAGGCGGCCGATTCGGCGGTGGTGAAGCTCTCGCCGCAGCCGCATTCGCCGGTGACCCGGGGGTTCCTGAACTGGAACTGCTGGTTCAGGCCCTGGCTGATGAAGTCGATTTCCGTGCCTTCCAGCTGGACCAAGGCGTCCTCCGGCACCCGCACGTCGACGCCGTGGCTGGTGAATACGCGCTCGCCGTCCTGCGCCCGGGTGGCGATGTCCAAGGCGTAGGTCCAGCCCGAACAGCCGCTGCGGCGGACCGATACCGACAGACCGATGCCGCCCGGGGTCTGGCTCAGATACTGTTTGACGCGTTCGGCGGCGGCGGGAGTCAGGGTGACGGACATGCGGATGGACCTCGTCAAAGATGTCGGTAACGGTTGGGGAATGCCGTTCGAACGGGTATTCTATAGCAACGTAACGTGTAGATTGCGTCGATTCCCGGAGATTCAAGTATGGCAGTGGCAAGCATCCAACAGGTGCTCGACGGCAAGGTGGCCGTGGGCGAAACCGTAACGGTCCAGGGCTGGGTGCGCACCCGCCGCGACTCGAAGGCGGGCCTGTCCTTCATCAACCTGAGCGACGGTTCAGGCTTCGCGCCGATCCA
>JAYSFF010000004.1:5079-58753 GCA_041913425.1 Arenimonas sp.
AGGCGGGCCTGTCCTTCATCAACCTGAGCGACGGTTCAGGCTTCGCGCCGATCCAGGTCGTGGCGCCCGCCCTGCTCGCCAACTACGAATCCGAGGTCAAACGCCTGAGCGCAGGTTGCGCCGTACGCGCCACCGGCGCCGTGGCCGTGTCCGAAGGCCAGGGTCAGGCCTACGAACTGCAGGCCGAGAGCATCGAGGTGGTCGGCTGGGTCGAAGACCCGGAAACCTATCCGATCCAGCCCAAGGCGCACAGCCTTGAATTCCTGCGCGAAGTCGCGCACCTGCGGCCGCGCACCAACCTGTTCGGCGCGGTCAGCCGCATCCGGCACTGCATGGCGCAGGCCATCCACCGCTTCTTCCACGAGCAGGGCTTCTACTGGGTCAACACCCCGATCATCTCGACCTCGGACGCCGAAGGCGCCGGCCAGATGTTCCGCATCTCCACGCTCGACATGATGAACCTGCCGCGCACCGCCAAGGGCGAGGTCGACTTCAGCAAGGACTTCTTCGGCAAGGAGGCGTTCCTGACCGTGTCCGGCCAGCTGAACGTGGAGGCCTACTGCCTGGCGCTGTCCAAGGTGTACACCTTCGGCCCGACCTTCCGCGCCGAGAACTCGCACACCACCCGCCATCTGGCCGAATTCTGGATGATCGAGCCGGAAATCGCCTTCGCCGACCTGAACGACGACGCCGCGCTGGCCGAGGCGTTCCTGAAGTACATCTTCAAGGCCGTGCTGGACGAACGCATGGACGACCTGACGTTCCTGGCCGAACGCGTCGAGAAGACCGCGATCAGCAAGCTGGAGGCCTTCATCAACGCGCCGTTCGAACGCATCGAATACGGCGACGCCATCACCCTGCTGCAGAAGTCCGGTCAGAAGTTCGATTATCCGGTCGAATGGGGCCTCGACCTGCAGACCGAGCACGAGCGCTGGCTGACCGAGCAGCATGTCGGCCGTCCGGTGGTGGTGGCCAACTACCCCGAGCACATCAAGGCCTTCTACATGCGCCTGAACGACGACGGCCGCACCGTGGCCGCGATGGACGTGCTGGCGCCGGGCATCGGCGAGATCATCGGCGGCTCGCAGCGCGAGGAGCGTCTGGACGTGCTCGATACGCGCATGCGCCAGTTCGGCCTGGATCCGGCGCACTACCAGTGGTACCGCGACTTCCGCCGCTACGGCAGCGTGCCGCACGCCGGCTTCGGCCTCGGCTTCGAGCGCCTGGTGGTGTACGTCTGCGGCCTGCAGAACATCCGCGACGCGATTCCCTATCCGCGCGCGCCCGGCCTGGCCACCTTCTGATGTGGATCGGACTGGTCTTCGCCTTCCTCGGCGTGTTCGGCTCGGCCCTGCCCGGCCACTTCGGCATGCGCGTGCTGGCCTACCGCGAGCATCTGGACCGGCAATTGCCATTCGCGCCCGGCACCGGCCAAGGCGGCCTGCCCTACAGCTGGTGGCTGATGCGTTTCGGCCACAAGGCCCATCCGCAGGCGCGGGTTCTGAACCAGTTCGGCAACCTGGCCGGCGTGTTCGGCTGGATCGCGCTGGTCGCGCTGGTCGCGGCCGTCTTCTGTTTCATCATGAGCAAGGCCTGATTGCATGGACGAATTCGACGACATCCCCGAATACCTGATCGTTTCCGAGCAGTGGTGGTTGGCGCGGCCGGAGCATCTGCTGGTCTGGGCCCGGCTGCGGGTCACCGAAAACGGCGTCGCCTTCGTGTTCGACAGCAAGGGCGAGACCCTGGCGTTCGAAAGCGAGGACATCGCCCGCGCCGCGCTGATGGACGCCGACTTCCGCTCCTTCGACGGCATGGACGAGGACGATGCCGACAGCTTGGGTCTGTGGTTGGAGGAACTCGAGCCGCCGCAGGGCGACAACGACGAAGACCTGCTACCGCAGATGATAAAGACCATCGGCCCGAGGCACTGACGTGGCCGTCCTGCTCGGCCGAAAAGCCCTGGTCTGCGGCGCCTCGGAAGGCATCGGGCTGGCCTCGGCGCGCGCCCTGGCGGCGCTCGGCGCCGACGTCACCCTGCTGGCCCGCCGCGAAGACGCCCTGCGTGCCGCGTTGGCCACCCTGGACGACAGCCACGGGCAAACACATGCCCTGTTGATGGCCGACATGCTCGACCTGCATGCCGTCTTGCCCGCCATCGCCGGCGCCGGTTACGGCATCGTGGTCAACAACAGCGCGGGGCCGGCCGGCGGTGCCCTGCAAAACGCCAACGAAGCGCAGCTGCTGACCGTATTCCGACAGCATGTGATCGGCGCCCAGCAGCTGCTGCAGGCGGTGCTGCCGGGCATGCGCGCGGCGCGTTGGGGCCGCATCGTCAACGTCATCTCGACCTCGGTCAAGGAACCGATTCCGATGCTGGGCGTGTCGAACACCATCCGCGGCGCCATGGCGTCCTGGGCCAAGACCCTGGCCACCGAACTGGCCGCCGACGGCATCACCGTCAACAACGTGCTGCCGGGCTACACCCGCACCCAGCGCCTGCAGCAGATCCTGCGCGACCGGGCCGCGGCCAGCGGCAAATCCGAAGCGGCCGTCGCCGAGGCCATGCTGGCCACCGTGCCGGCGGCGCGCTTCGCCGAATCCGAGGAAATCGCCCATGCCGTGGCCTTCCTGTGCCAGCCGATGTCGGGCTACATCAACGGCGTCAACCTGCCGGTGGACGGCGGCCGCACCAAGTCGCTGTAAGAGACCGGCCCGCTGGACGGATGCGGTATCCTATGGCCTGCACGGGGAGACCGCATGATTGGCATTGAACACTGGATCGCTGGCGAACGACGGCCCTCCGCGGCCGCCGAACGGTTGCCGGTATCCGATCCGGCGACCGGCCAGACCTATGCCGAATGTCCGCGCGGCCATGGCCTGGACGTCGAGGCGGCGGTCATCGCCGCCGAAGCCGCGTTTCCCGCCTGGTCGGCGTTGAAACCCAGCGAACGCGCGCATTGGTTGAACCGGCTGGCCGACGCCATCGAAGCCCGCAGCGAGGAGTTCACCGCCTGCGAGAGCCGTGACACGGGAAAGCCGCTTCCGCTGGTACGCGACATCGAAGTGCCGCGCGCGGTGGCCAATTTCCGCTTCTTCGCCGCGCAGTGCCTGAATGCGCCGGATCACGCATTCCATGACGAAGCCGGCCTGAATTACACCCGGCATGCGCCGCTGGGCACGGTCGCGGTGATCAGCCCCTGGAACCTGCCGCTGTATCTGCTGAGCTGGAAGCTGGCGCCGGCCTTGGCCGCCGGCAACTGCGTCATCGCCAAACCCAGCGAAATCACCCCGATGTCGGCCGAGCTGTTGGCTGAAGTCGCCCATTCCATCGGCTTCCCGGCCGGCGTGCTGAACCTCCTGCAAGGCGCCGGCGACATCGTCGGCGCGGCCTTGGTCGCGCATCCGCGCGTGCGCGCCGTCAGCTTCACCGGCTCGACCCGCGTCGGCCACGCCATCGCCGCCGAATGCGCCCGCCAGTTCAAGAAAGTGACGCTCGAGATGGGCGGCAAGAATCCGGCCGTTGTGTTCGACGACGCCCCGGAACAGACGCCCGCCGCGCTGCTGCGCGCCATGTTCCAGAACAGCGGCCAGATCTGCCTGTGCGCCTCGCGCATCCTGGTGCAGCGCGGCCGCTACGAACAGGTGAAAGCCGCCTTGGTGCGCGACGCCGCGGCGCTGCGCGTCGGACCGCCCTCGGATCCGGCCTCGCAGCTCGGCCCGATGATGTCGAAAGCGCATTTCGACAAGGTCATGGCCTATATCGCGCTGGCCCGCGAGGAAGGCGGCCGCATCCTGTGCGGTGGCGAAGCCATCGAACGCGACGGCGGCTGGTACATCGCGCCGACCCTGATCGAAGGCCTGTCGATGTCGGCGCGCAGCTGCCGCGAGGAGATCTTCGGACCGGTGGCCAGCCTGCATCCGTTCGAGGACGAGCGTGATGCCTTGGCGCTGGCCAACGACTCCGAGTACGGCCTGGCCGCCAGCGTCTGGACCCGCGACCTCGGCCGTGCCCGGCGCATGGCCGACGGCCTGCAGACCGGCATCGTCTGGATCAACACCTGGATGCGGCGCGACCTGCGCACGCCGTTCGGCGGCATGAAGCAGTCCGGCTTCGGCCGAGAAGGCGGCCTCGAGGCGCTGCTGTTCTTCACCGAACCGAAAACCGTCTGCATAGGAACCGACTGAATGCCCGAACTGAAGCAACTGCTCGAACAGAACAAGGATTGGGCGCAGCGCGTGCTGGCCGAAGACCCGGAGTTCTTCGCGCGCCTGGAGAAACTGCAGAGCCCGAAGCACATGTGGATCGGCTGCTCCGACTCGCGGGTGCCGGCCAACCAGATCACCGGCATGGATCCGGGCGAGGTGTTCGTGCACCGCAACGTCGCCAACGTGGTGGTGCACACCGACCTGAACTGCCTGAGCACCCTTCAGTTCGCGGTCGACATGCTGCAGGTCGAACACATCATCGTCTGCGGCCACTACGGCTGCGGCGGTATCCAGGCCACGCTCGACGGCCGCCGCATCGGGCTGGTCGACAACTGGCTGCGGCACGTCGGCGACGTGCTCGACAAGCACCAGGAGCGGCTTGACGCGGTGGCGCCGGCCCGGCGCCACAACACGTTGTGCGAACTGAACGTGATCGAGCAGACCCTGAACGTCTGCCAGAGCACGGTGCTGCAGGACGCCTGGCAGCGCGGCCAGACCATCACCGTGCACGCCTGGATCTATTCGCTGCACAACGGCCATATCCGCGCGCTGAACGCCGGCATCGAGAGCGCCGAAGGCATCGTGTCCGGCTACCGGAGCGCACTGGCCGCCTGTTGGGAGCGTGCCCATGGCTGAATCCATCCATGCCGGCGGCGCGCCCAAGGCGGTCGGCTCGTATCCGCATGCCCGCCGCGCCGGCGACTGGCTGCTGCTGTCCGGCATCGGCCCGCGCGATCCGGCCGACGACCGCATCGCCGGCAACGTCTACGCCCCGGACGGCAGCCTGCAAAGCTACGACATCGTCGCGCAATGCCATGCGGTGTTCGCCAACGTCAAGGCCGTACTGGCCGCCGCCGGCGCCGGCATGCACGACCTGGTCGACGTCACCGTGTATCTGACCGACATGGCCGCCGACTTCGCGGCCTACAACCGGGTCTGGCGCGAATACTTCCCGGATCCGGCCACGGCGCCCTGCCGCACCACGCTCGGCATCACCGCGCTACCGACGCCGATCGCCATCGAACTCAAGTGCACCGCCTATCTGGGGAAATGACATGCTGCCGCCGGCCTTCAACCTGCACGCCTGGATCGATGAACACCGGCACCTGCTGAAACCGCCGGTAGGCAATAAATGCATCGTCGACGGCGACTTCATCGTGATGGTCGTTGGCGGCCCGAACCAGCGCACCGATTACCATGTCGAGGACGGCCCCGAGTTCTTCTACCAGATCGAGGGCGAGATGGTGCTGCGCATCCAGGAAGACGGCGCCGTGCGCGACATCCCGATCAAGGCCGGCGAGATGTTCTACCTGCCGCCGCGGGTGCCGCACTCGCCGCAGCGCCTCCCCGGCTCGGTCGGCCTGGTGATCGAACGCCGGCGCCTGGCGCATGAACAGGACGCGCTGTGCTGGTTCTGCGAGGCCTGCAATACCGGTCTTTACGCGGAGTCATTCCACCTGACCGACATCGAAAACCAGTTCCACGCGGTGTTCGAACGTTTCTACCGCTCGCTTGAACACCGCACCTGCAAAGCCTGCGGCCACCTCAACCCGGCGCCCGCGCGCTTCCACCCCGAATCCTGAGGCCATCGCATGCTTTCCGCCGACCTGTTCTCCGCCGATCTGCTCGCCGCCAACCTGCTCTCGCCGGTGGTGCTGGCGTTCGCCTTGGGCCTGCTGGCCCGGCTGCTGCGCAGCGATTTGGAAATCCCGGCCGCGATCCAGAGCTATCTGTCCATCTTCCTGCTGCTCGCCATCGGCCTGAAGGGCGGCGTGGCGCTGCGGCAACAGACTCCGCACGACCTGCCCGTACTGATCCTCGCCACCATCGCGCTTGGCGTGGTCACCGCGTTCAGCGCCTACGGCCTGGCCAGGCTCTGGCTGCGCGACGGCCGCATCGACGCCGCCGCCATCGCGGCCCACTTCGGCTCGGTGTCGGCGGTCACCTTCATCGCCGCGCAGCAGTTCAGCGAGCGCAGCGGACAGCCGGCCGATGCCGTATTGGTGGCGTTGGTGGTGGCGATGGAAATCCCCGCCATCCTGATCGGCCTGGCGCTGGCCAAAGGCGCGCAGGGCGTGCGCTGGCATCATGTGCGCGAGGTGCTGACCGGCAAGACCGCCCTGCTGCTGCTCGGCGGACTGGCCATCGGCGCGCTCAGCAGCGCCGACGCGCTGGCCAAGGTCGACGCCATGTACTTCCAGCTGTTCCAGGGCACGCTGATGCTGTTCATGCTCGACATGGGCCTGCTGGCCGGCGGCCAACTGCGTCTGGTCGGCCGCGGCGCAGGGCGGCTGATGCTGTTCGCCACCGCATTGCCCTTGCTGCATGGCCTGCTCGGCGTTTCGCTCGGCCATGCCATCGGCATGGACGCCACGACCTCGGCCGTGTTCGGCACCATGGCCGCCAGCGCCTCATACATCGCGGCGCCGGCCTCCATCCGTGCGTCCTTGCCGGAGGCCAACGTCGGCCGCTGCATCACCGCCGCGCTCGGCTTCACTTTCCCGTTCAACCTCGCTGTCGGCATCCCGTTGTACTTCGCGTTCGCCGGGCTGTTGAGCCGCCTCTGAGCACATCATGCTGAAAATCGATACCCATGCCCATTACCTGCCGCGCGACTGGCCCGACCTGGCCGCGAAATACGGCGACAACCGCTTTCCGGTGATCCACCACGGCAGCGACGGCGGCCACCGGATCTACAAGGACGGCAAGTTCTTCCGCGAAATCTGGCCGAAGACCTGGGACCCGCAGGAACGCATCGCCGACTACGCGCGCTTCGGCGTGCAGGTGCAGGTGATCTCCACCGTGCCGGTGATGTTCAGCTACTGGGCCGCGCCGAACCAGGCGCTGGAACTGCACCAGAGCCTGAACGACCACATGGCGCAGACCTGCCGCGAGCACCCGCGCCACTACGCCGGCATCGGCACCGTGCCGTTGCAGTCACCGCGCCTGGCCGTGCAGGAAATGGAGCGCTGCATCGACCAGCTCGGCCTGAACGGCGTGCAGATCGGCTCGCACGTCAACGACTGGAACCTCGACGCCGAGGAACTGCAGCCGTTCTTCGAGGCCGCGCAGGACCTGGGCGCCGCCATCCTGGTGCACCCGTGGGACATGATGGGCGCCGAGTCGATGCCGAAATACTGGATGCCATGGCTGGTCGGCATGCCTGCCGAACAGAGCCGCGCGGCCTGCGCGCTGGTGTTCGGCGGCGTGCTGGAGCGCTTTCCGCGCCTGAAGGTGATGCTGGCGCACGGCGGCGGCAGCTTCCCGTACACCATCGGCCGCATCGAGCACGGCTTCCACATGCGCCCGGACCTGGTGGCCACCGATAACCCGCACAACCCGCGCGACTACCTGCGCCGGCTGTATTTCGACTCCTGCGTGCATGACGGCCGCGCCCTGCGCTATTTGATCGACACCGTCGGCCTCGACCGCATCATGCTCGGCACCGATTATCCGTTCCCGCTCGGCGAACAGGAGCCGGGCTCGGGCATCCGCGGCCTGGCGCTCGGCGAGGATGCCGACGCCCAGCTGTTCCACCGCACCGCGCTGTCCTGGCTCGGTCTCGACGCCCGGCGGTTCGCGCCATGAGCGGCCTGTTCAGCGAAGCGCATGCGCTGGCGCAGGACCTGGCCGATCCGCTGGCGCATTTCCGCGCCCTGTTCCACATCCCGCAACACCAGGGCCGCGACCAATGGTATTTCTGCGGCAATTCGCTCGGCCTGCAGCCGAAGAGCGTGCGCGCCGCGCTGCAGCAGGAACTCGACGACTGGGCCGCATACGGGGTGGAAGGCCACTTCCACGCCAAGCATCCGTGGATGCCCTACCACACCGGATTGCGCGATTTGCTGGCCGAGTGCGTGGGCGCCAAGCCGGTGGAAGTGGTGGCTATGAACTCGCTGACGGTGAACCTGCACCTGCTGATGGTCAGCTTCTACCGCCCGACGCCCACCCGGCCGGCCATCGTCATCGAACAAGGCGCGTTCCCGTCCGACCGTTACGCGGTCGAATCGCAGATCCGCTTCCACGGCTTCGATCCGGCCGAGTGCCTGATCGAGGTCGCCGCCGATCCGGACACCGGCCTGGTGGCCGAGGACACCTTGGCGCAGGTGATGGCCGAACACGGCCACCGCGTGGCCTTGATCCTCTGGCCCGGCGTGCAGTACCGCACCGGCCAGGTATTCGACCTGCGCGCGATCAGCGTGCTCGGGCACACGCACGGCAGCAAGGTCGGCTTCGACCTGGCGCATGCGGTCGGTAACCTGCCGCTGCAGCTGCATGCCTCCGGCGCCGATTTCGCCGCCTGGTGCAGCTACAAGTACCTGAACGCCGGCCCGGGCGCGATCGCCGGCGCGTTCGTGCACGAGCGCCACGCCACCGCCGCCTTGCCGCGCTTCAACGGCTGGTGGGGCCACCGTCAGGACACCCGCTTCAAGATGGGTGCCGAATTCCAAGGCACGCCCGGCGCCGACGGCTGGCAGCTCAGCAACCCGCCGATCTTCGCCATGGCGCCGTTGCGCGCGTCGTTGGAGATCTTCCAGCAGGCCGGCATGGACGCCCTGCGCCGCAAATCCCAAGCCCTGACCGGCTATCTGGCCGCGCTGATCGCGCAGGAACTGGCGGGCATGGTGCGCAACGTGACGCCGGCCGACCCGGAGCGCCGCGGCTGCCAGCTGAGCCTGCAGGTGCTGGCCGGACGCGAGGCCGGACGCGCGCTGTTCGAACACCTGATGGCCGAAGGCGTGGTCGGCGACTGGCGTGAACCGGACGTCATCCGGCTGTCACCGACGCCGCTGTACAACCGCTTCAGCGACTGCTACCACGCGGTGCGCGTGATCAAGCAATGGGCGGACGGGCGATGAAGGCGCAACGCATCCACATCATCGGTGCCGGCCTGGCCGGCACCCTGCTAGCCATCCTGCTGGTGCGCCGCGGGCATTCGGTGCGGGTGTTCGAAAAGCGCCCCGATCCGCGCCGTGCCGGCTACCAAGGCGGCCGCTCGATCAACCTGGCGCTGGCCTACCGCGGCCTGCATGTGCTGCAGCAGGCCGGTCTGGACGCGGCGGTGATGCCGCAGACGGTGATGATGCGCGGCCGCATGGTGCACGACGTCGACGGCCGGCAGAACTTCCTGCGTTACGGCAAGGACGATTCGGAAGTGATCTGGTCGATCCACCGCGGCCGTCTGAACGTGGCGCTGATCGACGCCGCCGAAGCCGAAGGCGTGCATGTCGAATTCGACGCGCAAATCCGCGACATCGACCTCGACGCCGGGCATTTCACTCTGGAAGACGAAACCGGTGGACGCCTGGAACGCTTCGAGCGGTTGATCGGCGCCGACGGCGCCGGTTCCGCGGTGCGCCAGGCCATGGTGGCCGCCGGGTCGGTCAATGCCCGCACCGAATCGCTCGGCCACCATTACAAGGAGCTGGAGATCGCGCCGGCCGACGACGGCGGCTTCCGGCTGGACGGCAACAGCCTGCACATCTGGCCGCGCGGCGGTTTCATGTGCATCGCGCTGCCCAACACCGAGCGCACCTTCACCGTCACCCTGTTCCTGCCGGCCTCCGGCGAGACCGGTTTCGACCGCATCCGCAGCCCGCAGGACGCGCGCGCGTTCTTCCATGCCCAGTTCCCGGACGCGTTGGCGCTGATCGCCGATTTCGAGCAGGATTGGACGCAAAACCCGGAAAGCCCGCTGTCGACGCTGTACCTCGACCGCTGGCACCACCGCGACCGCGCCGTGCTGCTCGGCGACGCCGCGCACGCGATGGTGCCGTTCCACGGCCAGGGCATGAACTGCGCGTTCGAGGACAGTCTGGCGCTGTGCGATGCCATCGAGGACGAAACCGACTGGAGCGCCGCCATCGCGTGCTACGAGAAAAGCCGCCAGGCCAACGCCGCCGCCATCCAGGCCATGGCCTTGGAGAACTACATCGAAATGCGTGACCGCGTTGACGATGCCGATTTCCTGCTGCAGCGCGCACTGGAGCGCGAGCTGGCCGCGCGCCATCCGGAACGCTTCGTGCCGCGCTATTCGATGGTCAGCTTCCGGCGCACGCCCTACGCCGTGGCGCTTGCCCGCGGCCAGACGCAACGGGAGATATTGCAGACGCTGTGTGCGGGAAAATCCGACATCGCCGGCATCGATTTCGCGCTAGCCTCGGAGCTGGTCCATCGCCGTCTCGAGCCCCTGCATGACTGACACCTTCCTCTGGTTTGACCTGGAGACCTTCGGCCGCAGTCCGCGCGAAAGCCGCATCGCCCAGTTCGCCGCGATCCGCACCGACGCCGCGCTGAATCCGGTCGGCGAGCCGATATCGCTGTTCTGCCGGCCGGCCGACGATTTCCTGCCGGAACCGGAGGCGGCGCTGATCACCGGCCTGACGCCGCAGACGGTGTTAGCCGCCGGCCTGTGCGAAGCCGAGTTCATGGCCGTGCTGCACGAGCAGTTCAGCCAGCCGGGCACCTGCGCGCTGGGCTACAACACCCTTCGCTTCGACGACGAGTTCATCCGCTTCGGCCTGTACCGCAACTTCTTCGACGCCTACGAGCGCGAATACACCGGCGGAAACTCGCGCTGGGACCTGCTGGACGTGATGCGCATGCTGTACGCGCTGCAGCCCGGCGCCCTGCAGTGGCCGCTGCGCGAGGACGGCCAACCGAGCTTCAAGCTCGAGCATCTGGCCAAGGCCAACGGCTGCTTCGAGGGCGAGGCGCACGAGGCGCTGTCGGACGTGCGCAGCCTGATCAATCTGGCGCGCAAGGCCAAGATGGCGGCGCCGGCGCTGTGGGATTACGCGCTGTCGCTGCGCGACAAGAACCGGGTGGCCGAACGCCTGCAGCCGCACCGCGGCCGGCGCATATTGCATGTGTCCGGGCAATTCCCGGCCGCGCATGCCTGCACCGGGCTGATGCTGCCGCTGATGACGCATCCGCTGATCAAGGGCCGCACGCTGGCGGTGGAACTGCGCCCCGAGGCCTTGATGCTGATCGAGCGCGACGCGGAAGAGATCGAACGCAACCTGTTCACCAAGGCCGCCCTGCTGCCCGAAGGCGAGGCGCGCATCGGCGTCAAGGAAATCCACCACAACCGCTGCCCGATCGTGCTGGAACCGGAAGACGCCGCGGCGCTGGGGCTGAAGCCCGACCTAGGCCGGCTGGGCATCGACCTGGCGCAGGCGCGCGAGATCCAGGCCAAGCTACAAGCCGCCGCCGAACCGGTGATGGCCAAGCTGGCCGCCGTGTTCGGCAAACCGCGCGAGTATGCCGATGACGATCCGGACGGCGCGCTGTACGCCGGCTTCATCGACCGCGCCGACAAGCTGAAATTTTCCAAGGCGCGCAGCAGCCAAGGCCAGGCGGCGCTGGTGTTCCACGATGCGCGGCTGACCGAGCTGTACTTCCGCTACAAGGCGCGCAATTGGCCGGAAACCCTGGATGCCGGCGAAGCCCGGCTGTGGCAGGATTTCCGCCGCCGCCGGCTGACGCCGGAGCGGCTGGCGGCCTACCGCGAGGAATGCACGCGCCTGCTGGCCGAACAGCCCATGCAGGCCCCGGTACTGCAGGCCTTGCTGGACTGGGCGCAACAGATCGCGCCCTGATACGCAACGGCCCCATCCGGGGCCGTCCGTATCCGGCCACGCGCCGGCTCAGTGCTTGATCATGATGTGGCGGATGGTGGTGTAATCCTCCAGGCCGTACATCGACATGTCCTTGCCGTAGCCGGACTGCTTGATGCCGCCGTGCGGCATCTCGCTGCACAGCATGAAGTGGGTGTTGACCCAGGTGCAGCCGTACTGCAGCTCGGCGCTGACGCGCATGGCCTTGCCGATGTCCGAGGTCCAGACCGAGGACGCCAGGCCGTAGTCGCTGTCGTTGGCGAAGGCGATGGCTTGATCGACATCGCTGAAGCGCGATACCGAAACCACCGGACCGAACACCTCCTTGCGCACGATCTCGTCGGCCTGGGTGGCGCCGGCGACTACGGTCGGCCGGTAGAAGAAGCCGCCGCCCTCGCCTACCGCGCCGCCGGTGGTGATTTCCATGTGTCCGACGCCGCGCACGCGCTCGATGAATTCGGCCACGCGCTGTTGATGGGCCTGGCTGACCAACGGCCCCATCTCGACGCAGTCCTCGTCCTGCGTGCCGGTCTTGATGGTCGACACCGCGGCGGTCAGTTCCGCCACGAACTTGTCATAGGCCTTGTCCTGCACGTACACGCGGCAGGCGGCGGTGCAGTCCTGGCCGGCGTTGTAATAGCCGAAGGTGCGGATGCCCTCGACCGCGGCCTGGATGTCGGCGTCGTCGAAGATGATCACCGGCGCCTTGCCGCCGAGTTCCAGATGCGTGCGTTTCAGCGTGCGCGCGGCCACGTCCAGCATCTTCTTGCCGGTCGCGATTGAACCGGTCAGCGAGATCATGCGCACCGGATCGGCGTTCACCAGCGGCTCGCCGACCGTGCCGCCGCGGCCGAACAGCACGTTGACCACGCCGGCCGGCAGCAGATCGGCGATCAGCTCGAAGAAGCGCAGCGCGGTCAGCGGCGTGATCTCGGACGGCTTCAGCACCAGACAGTTGCCGGCGGCCAACGCCGGCGCCATCTTCCAGGCCGCCATCATCAGCGGATAGTTCCACGGCGCGATCGAGGCGATGACGCCGACCGGATCGCGCCGGATCATCGAGGTGTGGCCCGGCAGGTATTCGGCTGCGGCCGAACCGTTCAGCGTGCGCGCGGCGCCGGCGAAGAAGCGGAACACGTCGGCGATGGCCGGAATCTCGTCGTTCAGCGCCGCCGCGAACGGCTTGCCGCAGTTGCGCGACTCCAGCCGCGCCAGTTCCTCGGCATGCGCCTCGACCCGGTCGGCGATCTGCAGCAGCACCGCGGCGCGGTCCTTCGGCGTGGTGCGCGCCCAGCCGGCGAACGCCGCTTCGGCGGCCTGCACCGCGCGCGCGACCTGCTCGGGACCGGCTTCGGCGATACGTGCGATTTCCGCGCCGGTGGCCGGATCGTAAACCGCCAGGCTTTCGCCGGTGCCGGCCTCGAGCCGGCCGTTGATCAACATCTGGGTCTGCATGGATGCTCTCCTTGGTGGATTGTCATTTTCCGGCTCCGGCGACGGAGTCGGTGTCTCGTGTCAGGTAGTAGGCGCCGAGGATCGGCAGCATGGTGGCCAGCATCACCATCAGTGCGACCACGTTGGTGATCGGCGTATCGCGCGGCTTGGACAGCTGGTTCAGCAGCCAGATCGGCAGCGTGCGCTCGCTGCCGGCGGTGAAGGTGGTGACGATGATCTCGTCGAAGCTGAGCGCGAACGCCAGCATGCCGCCGGCCAGCAGCGCGGTGGCGATGTTCGGCAGCAGCACGTAGCGGAAGGTCTGGAAGCCGTCGGCGCCGAGGTCCATCGAGGCCTCCAGCAGCGAGGCGGAGGTGCGCCGGAAGCGGGCGATGACGTTGTTGTACACCACCACGATGCAGAACGTGGCGTGGCCGGTGACGATGGTCAGCATGCCGGATTCGAGACCGGCCAGCTTGAACGCCGACAGCAGCGCGATGCCGGTGACGATGCCCGGCAGCGCGATTGGCAGGATGAACAGCAGTGTGATCGTTTCCTTGCCGAAGAAGGCGGCGCGGTACAGCGCGGCCGAGGCCAGGGTGCCGAGCAGCATCGCCAGCGCGGTGGCCTGCGCCGCCACCTCCACCGACAGCCAGACCGCCGCGTGCACGTCCTCGCGCGCGAAGGCCTTGGCGAACCATTCCAGGGTGAAGCCCTGCAACGGAAAACTGAACGAGCTGGCTTCGGTGTTGAAGGCGTACATCGCGATGACCGCGACCGGAAAGTGCATGAACAGCAGCCCGCCCCAGGCCGCCGACTTCAGCAGCAGCCGGCCGTTAGAGCGCATCGAAGGCCCCCAAGCGCCGCGCCACGGCGAGATAGGCGGCGATCAGCACGATCGGCACCACGGTGAACGCCGCCGCCAGCGGGATGTTGCCGGCCGCCCCCTGCTGCACGTACACGAAGCTGCCGATGAACAGGCCGGACGGCCCAATGAGGGTCGGAATGATGTAGTCGCCGAGCGTCAGCGAAAAAGTGAAAATCGACCCTGCCACCACGCCGGGGAACGCCAGCGGCAGCAGCACATGGCGGAACGTGGTGAACGGACCGGCACCGAGGTCCTGCGAAGCCTGGGTCAGGCTCTGCGGCACGCGCTCGATGGCGGCCTGGATCGGCAGGATCATGAACGGCAGCCAGATGTAGGTGAACACCAGGAAGCGGCCCAGATGCGAGGTCGACAGCGTCGAGCCGCCGATGTACGGCAGCGCCAGCACGGATTCCAGCAACGGCACCAGACCGAGTTTGCCGGCGACCCAATACACGATGCCGCCCTTGGCCAGGATCACCGTCCAGCTGTAGGCCTTGACGATGTAGCTGGCCCACATCGGCAGCATCACGCCGATATAGAACAGGCCCTTCTCGGCTTTGCCGGCGTGCACCGCCATGTAGTACGCGATCGGGAACGCGATCACGGCCGAGGCGACGGTCACCGCCGCGGCCATCGCCACGGTGCGCACGATGATGTCCCAGTTGGCCGGCGCGAAGATGCGCGCGTAGTTGGCCAGCGTCCATTCCGGCCGCACCGTCATCGAGAAGTCGTCGAAGCTGTAGAAGCCCTGCCACAGCAGCGCCAGCAGCGAACCCAGATAGATGACCAGGAACCACAGCAAGGGCGGGCCGAGCAATACCGCCAGCAGCGCGCGCGGATGCCGGTACAGGAAGTCGGACAGCCGCCGCAGCGGCGTCTTCAGATAAAGTGCATTGGCCGCCATCCGCCGCTCAATCCCGCAACGGCACGACGGCCGATTCCGGCCAGGACAGGCGTACGGCATCGCCCGGCGCCGGCAATCCGCCAGCGTGCAGCACGCTGTTGGACAGCGTGACCGAGACCGGAAGGCCGTCGCCGACGGCGACTTCCAGCTGGCTGCTGGCGCCGTGGAAGCGCACCTCCAGCACGCGGCCCTCGACCGTGTGGCCGTCGGCCAGGCCGCGGTCGAGCGCGATGTTCTCCGGACGCACCGAGAACGCCTGCCGGCGGCCGATCAGGCGTTCGGCGGCGGCGGCATCGAAGATGTTGGCCGAGCCGACGAAATCGGCCACGAACACCGTCTCCGGACGGTTGTACAGCGTCTGCGGACTGGCGACCTGTTCGATCCGGCCGTGGTTGAACACCGCCACGCGGTCCGACATCGACAGCGCCTCGCCCTGGTCGTGGGTGACGAATACGAAGGTGATGCCGAGCCGCTTCTGCAGCGACTTCAGTTCCGACTGCATCTGCTCGCGCAGTTTCAAATCGAGCGCGCCCAAGGGCTCGTCCAGCAACAGCACCTTCGGCCGGTTGACGATGGCGCGTGCCAGGGCGATGCGTTGCCGCTGGCCGCCGGACAGCTGCGAGGGTCGGCGTCCGGCCATCTCGGCCAGAGCCACCGAGGCCAAGGCCTCCTCGGCGCGGCTGCGCCGCTCGGCCTTGCCGACGCCCTTCACCATCAGGCCGTACTCGACGTTCTCCAGCACATTCATGTGCGGGAACAGCGCGTAATCCTGGAACACGGTGTTGACGTCGCGCCGGTACGGCGGCAGGCCGGAAGCGACCTCGCCGCGGATGCGGATGCAGCCGGCATCCGGCTGCTCGAAGCCCGCGATCAGCCGCAGACAGGTGGTCTTGCCGGAGCCGGACGGCCCGAGCAGGGAAAAGAACTCGCCGTCGGGAATCGACAGGCTGACGCCGTCGACCGCCCGCACGGAACCGTATATGCGTGAAACCCGTTCAAACTCGACTGCAACTGCGGAGGTCATGACTGCTTCCATCGACACCATCGAAAAAGGGCGAGGGAAATCCCCTCGCCCGGCCCCGGAACGGAACGCTCAACCGCCCATGATGGCGATGTAATCCTGGGTCCAGCGGCTATACGGCACGCAGCCGGCCGGATCGGTGCAGCGCGCCTCCGGCGTGCGCCAGAAGTGGATCTTGTCGAAGTCGCCGAAGCCGTTGGTCTTGCAGCCCTCGGCGCCGAGCAGCGCATTGCCTTCGCAGGCTTTCGGCACCGCCGGCAGCGAGCCGAACCAGGCCGCGACGTCGCCCTGCACTTTCGGGCTGATCGACCACTCCATCCAGGCGTAGGCGCAGTTCGGGTGCTTGGCGTCCTTGTGCAGCATGGTGGTGTCGGCCCAGCCGGTGGCGCCTTCGACCGGCACCACGGAGGCGACCGGCTGCTTCTCCAGCTGCAGCGCGTTGACCTGATACGGCCAGGAGCCGGAGGCGACCACGCCCTCGTTCTTGAAGTCGCTCATCTGCACGGTGGCGTCGTGCCAGTAGCGGTGCACCATGGCCTTCTGCTTCTTCAGCAGTTCGATGGCGGCGGCGTACTGCTGCTCGTTCAGCGCGTATGGATCGGTGATGCCCAGTTCCGGGCGCTTGGCCTTCAGGTACAGCGCGGCGTCGGCGATGTAGATCGGGCCGTCGAAGGCCTGGATGCGGCCCTTGTTGGATTTGCCGTCCGGCAGCTTCTGCTGCTCGAACACCACGCCCCAGCTGGTCGGCGCGGTCTTGAACACGTTGGTGTTGTACATCAGCACGTTCGGGCCCCATTGATAGGGCACGCCGTAGTGCGTGCCGTCGACGGTATGCCAGGCGGCGTTCTGCAGGCGCTCGTCGACCGTGGCGTAGGACGGCACGCGCGCGACGTCGATGGCCTGCACCTTGCCGCCGGCCACCAGGCGCAGCGAGGCGTCGCCGGAGGCGGTGACCAGGTCGTAGCCGCCCTGGTTCATCAGCGCCACCATTTCATCCGAGTTGCCGGCGGTCTTGACCGTGACCTTGCAGCCGGTCTGCTGTTCGAAGCCGGTGACCCAGTCGTAGTTCTTGTCGGTCTCGCCGCGCTCGATGTAACCCGGCCAGGCGATGATCGACAGCTCGCCCTCGAGGGCGTTCGACGCGGTTTGTCCGGCATCGGCGCCGGCGGTTTGTTCTTCCTTCTTGCACGCGCCCAATGCGGCGGCGACGGTGATGGCGAGTACGGCGGGCTTCAGCAGCTTGGACATGGCGTTTCCCTCTTGGCGTTCTGGTTTATACGCAAACTCGGCACTCGTCCGGAAAAACCGCCGGGCGATTGTCAAACATATTAACCGGATTTCGGGATTTGCAAGCAAATCCTTTACAGCCCCGAACGGATTACGCAATCCTTTGTCGGCAAAGGATTATTCGTTCGAAACGCCGTGCGGCACATGGCCGGCCGCCACGTGTTGGCGGGCATTGTCGACGTTGTGGCGCGAGTCGTCGAAGAACAAATCGGCACCGAAGGCCTTCAGGAACGGCCCCTTGTCGCGCCCGCCGAGGAACAGGGATTCGTCCAGGCGCACGCCCCACTCGCGCAGGGTCAGTATCACGCGCTTGTGCGCCGGCGCCGAACGCGCGGTGACCAGTGCGGTGCGGATCGGGCAATGCTCTGGCGGGAAATCGGCCTGCAACTCGTGCAGGGCCGACAGGAAGCCCTTGAACGGACCGCCGGACAGCGGCTCGTGCGCCTTTTCGGATTCATGCGCGTGGAACGCGGCCAAGCCGCCCTGCTGGGAGATGCGCTCGGATTCGTCACCGAACACCACCGCGTCACCGTCGAAGGCGATGCGCAATTCCGGATGGCCCTGCTCGGCGGCTTCGGCCGGCAGGATGGTGGCGGCCGCCACGCCATGCTCGAGCGCGGCCTGCACCGAGGCCGGATTGGCCGACAGGAACAGGTGAGCGCCGAACGGCTGGATGTACGGGTAGACCTCGGCACCGCTGGTGAACACCGCGCGGGTGATCTTCAGGCCGTAGTGCTCGATGGCGTTGAAGATGCGCAGGCCGGTATCGGAGCTGTTGCGCGACAGCAGGATGACCTCGACCCGCGGCCGCTCCGGCGGCGCGCCGGCGTTCAGCGCCAGCAGCTTGGTGACCAGCGGAAAGGCGATGCCCGGCGGCAGCACGTCGTTCTCGCGCGCGCGCTGGTAGCGGGCGTAGGCCTCAATGCCCTCGGATTCGAACACACGGTGCCCGTCCTCGAGATGGAACAGGGCGCGGGCGGTGATCGCCACCACCAGGGCGGCCTGGCCGCCGGATGCCTGCGAGGTCGGTTGTCCGTTCATGCCGCCATTGTAGCGGATGCCGTTCTCACGGCGTGCGACTCAAATGACGAACTGCTCGTTGAGGATGCGGTCGTCCAGGTTGTGCGCCGGATCGAACAGCAGTTTGACCGTATGGCTCTGGCTTTCGACGATGCGTACTTCGACCACATCGCGCACCTCGTGCGAATCGGCGGTGACGCTGACCGGGCGCTTGTACGGGTCGAGCACGCGCAGCATGACGCGCGTGTCGGCGCGCAGGATGGCGCCGCGCCAGCGCCGCGGCCGGAACGGCGCGATCGGGGTCAAGGCGATCACTGCCGAACCCAGCGGCAGAATCGGCCCCATCGCCGAGAAGTTGTAGGCGGTGCTGCCGGCCGGCGTGGCGACCAGGATGCCGTCGCAGACCAGCTCCTCGAGCCGGACCTGGTCGTTCAGCGAGATCTCCAGATGCGCGGCCTGCCGCGTCTGGCGCAGCAGCGAGACCTCGTTGTAGGCCAGGAAGCGGTGGCGCATGCCGGATTCGGTCAGCGCCTCCATCTCCAGCGGCTTGAGCTCGCTGCGCTCGGCCGCGTGCAGGCGTTCGACCAGGCCGTCGGCCTGGTACTGGTTCATCAGGAAGCCGACGCTGCCGAGTTTCATGCCGAACACCGGCAGACCCAGGTCGCCGTGGCGATGCAGGGTACCGAGCATGAAACCGTCGCCGCCCAGCGCGCAGATGACTTCGGCGTCTTCCGGTGCGTGCTGGCCGTAACGCGCGGTCAACGCGCCCAAGGCCTCCTGGGCATTGGGCGCGTTGCTGGCGACGAAGGCGATCTTCGGCGGATGCGATAAAGGCACGGGCGGCTCCGGTGCGGTCCGGTCATAGCATAACCGAACCGCCGCGGATCAGCGGGTGCCGGTCGAGGCGATCTGCGCCAGGCGGCGGACCGCCACCGACAGCGTCGGGAAGTCCATCTCGCTGAGCGAGCGCATGTCGGTGAACATGCCGAGCGTGTACTTCAGCGCGGCATCGTCGCGCGACAGCCAGGCCTCGACCCACTCCGACGGTCCCTTACCGGCCTGCAGGCTGCCCAGCACGGTACTGACCAGCTGGCGCTGCTGCGCCTGCAGTTCGTCGCGCAGCACGCCGCGGGCCTGGGCCTGCCAGCGTCCGGTCACCGGCAGGGCTTCGATGCCGGCCATCAGCCAGTTGATGTGCAGCGCCTCGCTGAGCGCGAAATGCGCCTGGGCCACGGCCTTCACCGGTTGGCTCTCGCGCAGGCTGAGCTCGATGATGTCCATCGACGAATCCAGGTACGGCAGCGCCGCCAGGAAATGCGCCAATTGCGCGGACATGCCCAGACCGGACAGGCGGCGGAACTCGGCCTCGAAGCGGCCGCGGTCGGATTCGGTCAAGGCGCCCGGCAGCGACTGCAGCAGCACGCTGAACGGCTCCTGATAGCGTTCGACCATGCGCGCGATGTCCGGCAGCAGGCCGGGCAAGGCGATCATCCAGCGCGTCAGGTTGCGCTGCAGGTGCCAGATGCCGGTCAGCGCCTCGATCTGGACCGATTCCGGCACCGTGTTGTCGAGCGCGTCGATCTCGGCCCACAGCGCGCGCGCCTGCATGCTCTCGCGCACGATGGTATAGGCCTTGGCGATCTGCGCCGGGGTCTCGCCGGTGTCCTCCTGCATGCGCAGCAGGAAGGTCGAGCCCATGCGGTTGACCAGCGAGTTGGTGACCGCGGTGGCGATGATCTCGCGGCGCAGGCGGTGGCTGAGCATGTAGTCGGCGTACTTGTCCTGCAGCGGTTGCGGGAAGTAGCGTTGCAGCTCCTTCGACAGGTACGGATCTTCCGGCACGTCGGAGTCGAGCAGCTGGTTGAAGATCACGATCTTGTCGTAGCTCAGCAGCACCGCGAGCTCCGGACGGGTCAGGCCCAGGCCCTTGGCCTTGCGTTCGGCCAGCTCGGCGTCGCTCGGCAGGAACTCGATGGCGCGGTCCAGCAGGCCCTGCGACTCCAGGGTCTGGATGAAGTGGGTGAACGAGCCCAGACGCTGCGCGCTCATCGATTCCATCACGCTCAGCGCCTGGTTCTGGCGGTAGTTGTCGACCAGCACCAGCTCGCCGACCTCGTCGGTCATGCTGGCGAGCAGCGCGTTGCGGCTTTCCTGGTCCAGCTCGCCGGCCAGCATCACCGCGCCGAGCAGGATCTTGATGTTGACCTCGTGGTCGGAGGTGTCGACGCCGGCCGAGTTGTCGATGAAGTCGGTGTTCAGCAGCACGCCGGACTGGGCGGCTTCGATGCGGCCGCGCTGGGTCATGCCCAGGTTGCCGCCCTCGCCCACCACCTTGCAGCGCAGTTCGCGGCCGTCGACGCGCAGGCCGTTGTTGGCGCGGTCGCCGCAATCGGCGTGGGTCTCGGCGCTGGACTTGACGTAGGTGCCGATGCCGCCGTTCCACAGCAGGTCGACCGGGGCCTTCAGGATGGCGTTCATCAGCTGGTTCGGCGTCATCTCGGCCACGGATCCGTCGATGCCGAGCGCGGCTTTGGCCTCCGCGCTCGGCGCTACGGTCTTGGCCGAGCGCGGGAACACGCCGCCGCCGCGGCTGATCAAGGACTTGTCGTAATCTTCCCAGCTCGAGCGCGGCAGGGCGAACAGGCGCTGGCGTTCCTTGAACGAGACCGCCGCGTCCGGATTCGGGTCGATGAAGATGTGGCGGTGGTCGAACGCCGCCACCAGGCGGATGTGCTCCGACAGCAGCATGCCGTTGCCGAACACGTCGCCGGACATGTCGCCGATGCCGACGCAGGTGAAGTCCTCGGTCTGGCTGTTGCGGCCGAGCGCGCGGAAGTGGCGCTTGACCGATTCCCAGGCGCCGCGGGCGGTGATGCCCATGCCCTTGTGGTCGTAGCCGACCGAACCGCCGGAGGCGAAGGCGTCGCCCAGCCAGAAGCCGTGCTCGGCGGAGATGCCGTTGGCGATATCGGAGAAGGTCGCGGTGCCCTTGTCGGCGGCGACCACCAGGTACGGATCGTCCTGGTCGTGGCGCACCACGTTTACCGGCGGCACGATCTTGCCGCCGACGATGTTGTCGGTGATGTCCAGCAGGCCGTTGATGAAGCGCTTGTAGCAGGCCACGCCTTCCTTGAACCAGGCGTCGCGGTCGACCGCCGGATCCGGCAGCTGTTTGGCGAAGAAGCCGCCCTTCGAGCCGACCGGCACGATCACGGTGTTCTTGACCATCTGCGCCTTGACCAGGCCGAGCACTTCGGTGCGGAAGTCCTCGCGGCGGTCGGACCAGCGCAGGCCGCCGCGGGCCACCGGGCCGAAGCGCAGGTGCACGCCCTCGACGAACGGCGAGTACACGAAGATCTCGCGGTACGGCACCGGCTTGGGCATGTCCGGGATGCGCGACGGATCGAACTTGAAGCTGACGTAGTCCTTGTGGCCGCTCTCGCCGCCCTGGAAGAAGCTGGTACGCAGGGTGGCGTGCATCACCGTGGCGAAGGCGCGCAGGATGCGGTCCTCGTCCAGGCTGGCCACTTTCGCCAGCTGCTTGCCGAGCAGCTTGTCGACCGCGCCGATCTGCTCTTCGCGCGCGGTGGCGACGAAGTTGGCCAGATAGCGCTCGGCCGAGTCCACGCCCATGCGCATCAGCGCCGGCGCCAGGTCGATGTTGCTGGCCGGCAGGTCGGGGTTGAAGCGGGCGTCGAACAGGCCGATCAGGATGCGGGCAAGGGCCGGATAACGCTGCAGCGTCTCCTCCATGTAGCTCTGCGAGAACGGCACGCCGATCTGCAACAGGTACTTGCCGTAGGCGCGCAGCACCGAGACCCGGCGCCAGCCCAGACCGGCCAAGCTGACCAGCTTGTTGAAGCCGTCGTTCTCCGACTGGCCGCGCCAGACCGCGCCGAAGGCCTGTTCGAAGTCGGCCTTGATGTGCTCGGCGCGCAGGCCCGGAACGGTCGCTTCCAGCGCGAAGTCCTGGATCACCACGCGGCGGCCGTCGATGTGCAGGGTATACGGGTTCTCGGTCAGCACCTTCATGCCGAGGTTTTCCAGCATCGGCAGCGCGTCCGAAAGCGCGATCTCGTGGTCGAGGCTGAACAGCTTGAAGCGCAGCGCGCCGTCCTTCTCGTACAGGTTCACCGTCAGACCGCCTTCGGCCTGCAGGCGCTCCATCTGGCGGATATCGTCGATGCCCTGCGCCGGGGTCACGGTCTCCACGTAGCTCTGCGGCATGGCCGGCAGATAGCGCGCCGCCAGAGCGATGCCGCGCTCTTCGCCGAAGCCCTGGATCAGGGCGTCGCGCAGCTCGTCCTTCCAGTTGCGGATGATGGCGCCGAGTTCGGCCTCCAGCGACTCCAAGTCGTAGGTAGCCGGCTGGTTGCCGGCGTGGCGGATCAGCAGATGCAGCTGGGCCAGCGGCGAATCGCCGACCTTCAGGGTCTTGTCGATGCGCTCGCCGTCCAGCGCGGCCATCAGCATGGCCTCGATGCGGGTGCGGATTTCGGTGTTGAAGCGGTCCTTCGGCAGGTAGATCAGCACCGAGTAGAAGCGGCCGTACGGATCCTTGCGGATGTACAGTTTCGGGCGGAAGCGTTCCTGCAGGCTGAGCACGCTGACACTGGTCTGCAGCAGCTGGTCCGGCGTGGCCTGGAACAGCTCTTCACGCGGCAGGGTCTCCAGGATCTGGCGCAGGGCCTTGCCGCTATGGCCTTCCAGGCTCAGGCCGGAAGCCTCCATGACCTTTTCGTAGTTGCGGCGCACGACCGGGATTTCCCATGGGCGGCGGTTGTAGGCGGCGGTGGTGTACAGGCCGATGAAGCGGTACTCGCAGACGGCGCGGCCGTCCGCGCCGTAACGCAGCACGCCGATGTAGTCCATGTAGGTCGGGCGATGCACGGTGGCGCGCGCCGCGGTCTTGGTCAGGATCAGCAGTTCATGGCGCTCCATCTGCTTGCGGCCCAGGGTCTTGACCGGACGCACCTGCGCGCTGTGGTGGCTGTCGCGCAGCAGACCCAGGCCGGTGCCCGGCACCGCCGAGAGGGTTTCGGCGTCGCCGGAACCGCTCAGCGTGTATTCGCGGAAACCCAGGAAGGTGAAGTGGTTGTCGGCCGCCCATTGCAGAAAGGCCCTGGCCTCGTCCGGCGCGATTTCGGCATTGTCGACGCGCTGCGTGGCCGCGATGTCGGCGATTTCCAGCATGCGGGTACGCATGGCCTGCCAGTCGGCGACGCTGACGCGCACGTCCTCCAGGGTAGCGCGCACGGCGGCGACCAGCGCCTCGGCGGATTCGGCGGTCTGGCGCTCGATCTCCATCCAGACCACCGACTCGCGGATCGGGCCCGGCAGCGACTGCAGGCGGCCGTCGGCCGCGCGTTCGACCGAGATGACCGGATGCACGATGGCGTAGCAGCTGATGCCGAGCGAATCCAGCACCATCTTGAACGAATCGACCAGGAACGGGAAATCCTCGGTCACGATCTCCAGGGTGCTGCGGGTGTTGCCGCCGTCGGCCGACAGGCTGACGTCCTGGTTGACGCGAACGGCGGCGACGCCGGGCGTGCGGCTGCCGCAGACCTGCAGCAGCGACTCCAGGATCTTGACCCAGGCCTGCTGGTCCTGCAGCTCGAAATCCTCCAACGACACCTGCGACAGCGCGGCGTGCACGAAGGCATCGGCCGGCACGTCGCCGGTACTCCTCTGGGCGACGATTTGGGCGATGGCCTTGATGGCGGCGGTCGAGGGATTGATGATGGCGGTCATTTCGGATGTACTCGGTGATGGATCGGTTGGGGATGGAACGGGGTCAGCGCAGGCCCGTTTCGTTGCGGGCGATCACCAGACGCTGGATCTCGCTGGTGCCTTCGTAGATCTCGGTGATCTTGGCGTCGCGGAAATAGCGCTCGAGCGGCATTTCCTTGGAATAGCCCATGCCGCCGTGGATCTGCAGCGCTTGGTGGGTGATGAACATCGCGGCTTCGGACGCGGTGAGCTTGGCGACCGAGGCCTCGGTGCTGAAGCGGCCGCCGTTGCGGTCGGTCTGAGCCTTGGCCCACGCCGCGCGCAGGGTCAGGATCTCGGCAGCGTCCAGACGGCATTTCATGTCGGCGATCTTGGCCTGGATCATCTGGAAGCTGCCGATGGCCTGGCCGAAGCTCTTGCGCTCCTTGGCGTAGGCGACCGCGGCCTTGTAAGCGGCCTTGGCCAGTCCCACGGCCTGCGAGGCGATGCCGATGCGGCCGGCGTCGAGCACGCCCATGGCGATCTTGAAGCCCTCGCCCTCCACGCCCACCACTTCGTCGGCGGCGGCCACGTAGTCCTGGAATTCGATCTCGCAGGTGGCCGAGGCGCGGATGCCGAGCTTGGGTTCGGTCTTGCCGCGGTGGAAGCCCGGCTTGGCGGTGTCGATCATGAACGCGGTGATGCCTTTGGCGCCCTTGGCCGGATCGGTCATGGCGAACAGGATGATGTATTTGGCGACCGGACCGGAGGTGATCCAGCTCTTCTTGCCGTTGATTACATAGGTGCCGTCGGCCTGCTTGACCGCGCGGCAGCGCATGGCGGTGGCGTCGGAACCGGACTGCGGCTCGGTCAGCGCGAAGGCGCCGATTTCGCGACCCTCGGCGATGGCGCGCACGTACAGCTGCTTCTGCGCCTCGGTGCCGAACTTCAGGATGCCGTTGCAGAACAGCGAGTTGTTGACCGAGACGATGGTCGAGTGCGCGCAGTCGGCCTCGGCGATCTCGATCATGGCCAGCACGTAGCTGACCGGGTCCATGCCGGCGCCGCCGTATTCGGTCGGCACTTCGATGCCCATCAGGCCGTTTTCGCCCAGCAGGCGGATGTTGTCGAGCGGGAATTCGCCGGTACGGTCGAAGTGTTCGGCGCTGGGCGCGATCTTCTCCTGCGCGATGCGGCGGGCCACGTCCTGAATCATCAACTGCTCTTCGGTGAATCCAAAATCCATGATTGCCTCGGCTCGAAATGAATCACAAACGGCCATTTTAACCCCGTTGCCGAAGCTTATGTGCTCTTATGTGTTGCACCCGCCCGGGAAACCATATATCTTTGCATCATGATAAAAGGATATATATGAATCTCGAATCCTGGTCCCAGTGCCTGAAAGTGCTTGCCGACCCGACCCGCGTGCGTCTGCTGGCCCTGCTCGAACACGAGGAGCTGACGGTGGCCGAACTGGCCTCGATCACCGGCTTGGCGCAACCGCGGGTGTCCACCCATCTGTCGAAGCTCAAGGAATTCGATCTGGTGCGCGACCGCCGCGCCGGGGTCAGCGCCTATTACCGCTTCAACGACAAGGATCTGGAAGCGGCAGAACGAAGCCTGTGGCAGGCCCTGCGCTCCGGTACCGACGATCCGCTGCTGAAACAGGATTTCGACCGGCTGTCGGTGGTGCTGGCGCAGCGCGCCGACGAGGAGAACTGGCCGGACACCGTGGCCGGCGACATGGAGCGGCATTACTCGCCTGGCCGCACGTGGGAGGCGATGGCGCGCACCGCCCTGCCCTTGATCGATCCGGGTGAAGTGCTCGACATCGCCTCCGGCGACGGCGTGCTGGCCGAACTGTTCGCGCCGTACGCCAAACGCTACGTCTGCATCGACTCCAGCGCCAAAGTGGTGCAGGCCGCCGCCGAACGCCTGCGCAAATGGCCGACGGTGTCGGTGCTGAAGGCCGACATGCACGACCTGCCGTTCGAGACCCCGCAGTTCGACCTGGTGCTGATGATGCAGGCGCTGAGCTATTCGCGGAAACCGGCGCAGGCCATCGAGGAAGCCGCGCGCGTGCTCCGGCCCAAGGGCGAGCTGCTGCTGAGCTGCCTGCTCAAGCATGGCCACAAAGGCGCGGTCGAACCCTACGGCCACGAGAACCTCGGCTTCAGCCAGAAGGAGCTGATCCGCTTCGCGGAGAAGGCCGGATTGCGGGTCAAGCACTGCGAGGTGGTCAGCCGCGAACGGCGCGCGCCGCACTTCGAGATCGTCATGCTGCTGGCGGCAAAGCCCTGATGCTGCCCTGGAAGGACCCGGCGCGCGCGGCCGCCCTGCTCGCCGCGCTGGACGAACGCATCCTGATCCTGGACGGCGCCATGGGCACCATGATTCAGAATCTGGGGCTGCAGGAAGCCGACTACCGCGGCGAACGCTTCCGTGACGGCTTCGACCTGCTGGCCGAGGCCGATCACGCGCACGGCGCCGGTTGCGGCTGCGGCGGGCACGATCTGAAAGGCAACAACGATCTGCTGTCGCTGACACGCCCCGAGCTGATTGCCGATATCCACCGGCAGTATCTGGACGCCGGCGCCGAGCTGATCGAAACCAACACCTTCAACGCCACCCGCAGCTCGCAGTCGGACTACCGCCTCGAGCATCTGGCCTACGAGCTGAACCTGGCATCGGCCCGGCTGGCGCGCGCCGCCTGCGACGCCAAGCAGGCCGAAACCCCCGAGCGCCCGCGCTTCGCGGTCGGCGTGCTCGGACCGACCTCGCGCACGGCCTCGATCAGCCCGGACGTCAACGACCCGGCCTTCCGCAACACCGACTTCGACACCCTGGCCGGGCATTACCGGGAGGCAGCGCGCGGCCTGATCGACGGCGGCGCCGACATCCTGATGGTGGAAACGGTGTTCGACACATTGAACGCGAAAGCGGCACTGTTCGCCATCGATGACGTGTTCCGCGAACGCGGCGAGCGCCTGCCGCTGATGGTGTCCGGCACCATCACCGACCGTTCAGGCCGCACGCTATCCGGCCAGACCGCCGAGGCCTTCTGGTATTCGCTGCGGCACGCCCGGCCGCTGGCCGTCGGTCTGAATTGCGCGTTGGGCGCCAAGGACCTGCGCGCGCATATCGACATCCTGTCGCAGGTAGCCGATACGCATATCAGCTGCCATCCGAACGCCGGCCTGCCGAACGCCTTTGGCGGCTACGACGAGTCGCCGGAGTACATGGCCGAGCAGCTGGGCGGATTCGCCCGCGCCGGCCTGCTCAACATCGTCGGCGGCTGCTGCGGCACCACCCCGGCGCACATCGCCGCCATCGCCGCGGCGGTGGCCGGCATTGCGCCGCGGACGGTTCCGGCGCTGCCGGCGCATACCCGGCTGTCGGGGCTGGAGCCGTTCGTTATCACGCCGGAGACCAATTTCGTCAACGTCGGCGAACGCACCAACGTCACCGGTTCGGCGCAGTTCAAGAAGCTGATCCTGCAGGGCGAGTTCGACAAGGCGTTGGCGGTGGCCAAGCAGCAGGTCGAGAACGGCGCGCAGATCATCGACATCAACATGGACGACGGCATGCTGGACGCCGAAGCCGCGCTCGGCCGTTTCCTGCGCCTGGTCGCCGCCGAGCCCGACATCGCGCGCGTGCCGCTGATGCTGGACTCCTCGAAATGGCCGGTGCTGGAATCGGGCCTGAAGTGGGTGCAGGGCAAATGCGTGGTCAACTCGATCTCGCTGAAGGAAGGCGAAGCCGAATTCCTGCGCCAGGCCGGCCTGATCCGGCGCTACGGCGCCGCGGTGGTGGTGATGGCCTTCGACGAAAGCGGACAGGCCGATACGCTGGAACGCAAGGTGGCCATCTGCGCCCGCGCCTACGGACTGCTGACCGGACGCCTGGACTTCCCGCCGGAAGACATCATCTTCGACCCGAACATCTTCGCCATCGGCACCGGCATCGCCGAGCACGACGGCTACGCCGTGGCCTTCATCGAGGCCGCGCGCGAACTCAGGCGCCGCTTCCCGCTGTCGCACGTGTCCGGCGGCGTCTCCAACGTCAGCTTCAGCTTCCGCGGCAACACGCCGCTGCGCGAGGCCATGCATTCGGTGTTCCTGTACCATGCCATCCGCGCCGGCATGGACATGGGCATCGTCAACGCCGGCGCGATGCCGCTGTACGACGACATCGCGCCCGAGCTGCGCGCGCTGCTGGAGGGCTTGGTGCTGGCCACTGACCCGGACGCTACCGAGAGGCTGATGGCCGCCGCCGACCGCTTCAAGGCCGGCCAAAGCGCCGACGACGGCAACGCCCTGGCCTGGCGCGCCTGGCCGGTCGAAGACCGGCTGGCGCACGCGCTGGTGCACGGCATCGACGCCTACGTCGAGGAAGACACCGAAGAGGCCCGGTTGGCCGCGACGCATCCGCTGGACGTCATCGAACGCCACCTGATGCGCGGCATGAACACCGTCGGCGACTTGTTCGGCGCCGGCAAGATGTTCCTGCCGCAGGTGATCAAATCGGCCCGGGTGATGAAGAAATCGGTCGCCCTGCTGCTGCCGTACATCGAGGCGCTGAAGCAGACCGGCGGCGCCGGTAGCTCCAACGGCCGCATCGTCATGGCCACGGTCAAGGGCGACGTGCACGACATCGGCAAGAACATCGTCGGCGTGGTGCTGGCCTGCAACAATTTCGAGATCGTCGATCTCGGCGTGATGGTGCCGGCGCAGGACATCCTCGACGCCGCCGTGGCGCATGATGCGGTCGCCATCGGCCTGTCCGGCCTGATCACGCCCTCGCTCGAGGAGATGAGCCATGTCGCCAAGGAGATGAAGCGCCAGGGCCTGCGTCTGCCGCTGCTGATCGGCGGCGCCACCACCTCGCGCGCGCATACTGCGCTGAAGATCGCGCTGCACCACGACCAGCCGGTGGTATGGGTCAAGGACGCCTCGCGCGCCGTCGGGGTGGCGGCGGCGGTCTGCGCGCCGGCGCAGCATGCGGAGTTCCTGAACGGCATCGCCGAGGACTACCGGCGCATCCGCGAGCGGCACGCGCTGAAGTCCGACGCCAAGACCCTGGTCGGATTGGAGGCCGCGCGCGGCAACGCCCTGCGCCTGGACTGGACCGGCTACCACGCGCCGGCGCCGACATTCACCGGCACGCGGGTGTTCGATGACATTCCGCTGGCGGAACTGGTGCCCTACATCGACTGGACGCCGTTCTTCCAGAGCTGGGAACTGGCCGGCCGCTATCCGGCCATCCTCGACGACGCCGTGGTCGGGCAACAGGCCCGCGCGCTGCATGCCGATGCGCGGGCGATGCTGGAACGCATCATCGCGGAACGCTGGCTGCAGGCCCGTGCCGTGGTCGGCTTCTGGCCGGCGCACAGCCGAGGCGAAGACGTGCTGCTGCAGACCGGAAGCGGCATGACCACCCTGCACTTCCTGCGCCAGCAGGCGGACAAACCCGACACCCGCGCCAACCTGTGCCTGGCCGACTTCATCGCGCCGGAAGGCGGTCCTCCGGATTACATCGGCGCCTTCGCGGTCAACTGCGGCGAGGGCGTGGACGCGCGGGCCAAGGCGTTCGAGGCCGCGCACGACGACTATTCCTCGATCCTGCTGAAAGCATTGGCCGACCGCTTCGCCGAAGCCTGCACCGAATGGCTGCACCGCACCGTACGCACCGAACTCTGGCCGTACGCCACCGATGAGGCGCTCGACCATGAGGCGCTGATCCAGGAACGCTACCGCGGCATCCGGCCGGCGCCGGGCTATCCGGCCTGCCCCGACCACAGCGAAAAGCGCACGCTGTTCGCCCTGCTCGACGCCAAGGCGCGCATCGGCCTGCGGCTGACCGGAAATTTCGCCATGCAGCCGGCGTCGGCGGTCAGCGGTTACTATTTCGCGCATCCGCAGAGCCAGTATTTCGTGGTCGGCCGGCTGGGCCGCGACCAGGTCGCGGATTACGCGGCGCGCAAGGGCATCGGCATCGCCGAAGCCGAACGCTATTTAGCCGCCAATCTGGACTACGACCCGGAGTGAGCCGTCACCAGATCAGGTCGTCGGGCACCTGGTATTTCGGATCGGCGTAATCGTCCGGCAGGCTCTCCTCGCTGCCGTCGCAATACAGCGCCACCAGCGCCGGCAGCAGGTCGCGCACCGCCAAGGCGACGTCCTTCGGCACTAGGCAATACCGGCCGTTGAACTGCACCACGCCCAGCTCGCCGGCGTTCAGCGCGCCCAGCTGCTCCGGCGTGACGTACACGCGCTTGATCTTGCCGCCGTACATGAAATGGCGGGCGATTTCGGCGGTCTCGCTGTTCAGCGCCCGGCCCTCGAGCAGACGGGCGACCGCCTCCTTGGCCTGCTTCTTGGCCAAGGCCTTTTCCTGCTTCTCGCGTTCGGCCTGCCCGCGCTCGCGCTTCTCCTGCGCGTTGCGCAGGGCGAAGGCCTTGGCCAGATCCATCTCCTCCGCCGAAGCCGATGGCCGCGACTTGCCGCGGCCCTGTCCGGCTTTCGGGCCGGAGCGCGGCGGGTGCGGCGAGGGCTTGGGCGCAGGCCGCCGCTCGGGTTTGGGCGCGGGCTTGAAGCCCAGGCCCAGCAATTGATCTTTCAGGGAGTCGCTCATGGCTCAGTAATGCGGCGGCGGCGGCTCGGTGCCCGGATCGGCCAGCACCATGCCGCGCATGGACTTCAGCTCCTCCATCGCCCGGCGCAGTTGTTCGGACTGCCGGTAATTCTCCATGCGCGCCTCGGCCAGGGCGTCGCTCATTTCGGCCAAGGCGTGCTCCTGGAATGCGATGCGCGCCTCGAGTTCGGCGAGGCGCTCTTCGACGCTGCCCTGCATGTCAGCAGGCCTTGACGATGGAACGGCCGCGGCCGATGCCGTAGTATGCCAGGCCCGCGGCCTCGACCGTTTCCGGATCGTAGATGTTGCGGCCGTCGAACACCGCGGCGGCCGACAGCTGCTGCTTCAGCTGACCGAAATCCGGGCTGCGGAAATTCTTCCACTCGGTCACCACCACCAGCGCGTCGGCGTTCTGCAACGCGGCGTTGGCGGTGCCGGTCAGTGCCAGGTCATCGCGTTGGCCGAAGATGCGCTCGGCCTCGTGCATGGCTTCCGGGTCGAAGGCCTGCACCTTGGCGCCGGCCGCCCACAGGCTGGCCAGCAGGTTGCGGCTGGACGCGGCGCGCATGTCGTCGGTATTGGGCTTGAAGGCCAGACCCCAGACCGCGAAGGTGCGGCCCTTGAGTTCGCCGTTGAAGTGCTTGGAAATGAGCTCGAACAGTTTATCTTTCTGGTGGTCGTTGACCGCCTCGACGGCGGCCAGGATCTTCGCTTCGTAGCCGTGTTGGCGCGCGGTGCGCTCCAGCGCCTGCACGTCCTTGGGAAAGCAGGAGCCGCCGTAGCCGGCGCCCGGGTAGATGAAGCTGTAGCCGATGCGCGGATCGGAGCCGATGCCGTGCCGGACCATTTCGATGTCGGCGCCGACGCGCTCGGCGATGTTGGCCATCTCGTTCATGAAGCTGATCTTGGTCGCCAGCATGGCGTTGGCCGCGTACTTGGTCAGCTCGGCCGAACGCACGTCCATGGCCACGATGCGGTCGTGGTTGCGGTTGAACGGCGCATACAGCTTCTTCAGCTGCTCCAGCGCCTTGGCCGACTTGGCGCCGATCACGATGCGGTCCGGGCGCATGCAGTCCTTGACCGCGTCGCCCTCTTTCAGGAATTCGGGATTGGACACCACGTCGAACGCCACCGACGCGCCGCGGGCCCGCAGGGCCGAGGCCACGGCGGCCTCGACCCGGTCGGCGGTGCCGACCGGCACCGTCGACTTGTTGACCACCACGGCCGGACGCGTCAAATGCCGGCCGATGGTGTCGGCCACCGCCAGCACATACTGCAGGTCGGCGCTGCCGTCCTCGTCCGGCGGGGTACCGACCGCGATGAACACGATGTCGCCGTGTTCGACCGCCGACTTGGCGTCGGTGGTGAACTGCAGTCGGCCTTCCTGGTGGTTCTGCACCACCATCGGGGTCAGGCCCGGCTCGTAGATGGGGATGCGGCCTTGGTTCAGGCCCTCGACCTTGGCGGCGTCGATGTCGACGCACACCACCTGGTTGCCCATCTCCGCCAGGCAAGTGCCGGTGACCAGACCGACGTAGCCGGTGCCGAATACGGTGACTTTCATCGCGTGCTTCCGTGCGCTTACTGGGCGGGTGCCGGTTCGCCGGCCTTGGCTTCCAACAGCTCCACTTCGAACACCAGGGTGGCGTTCGGGCCGATCACCGGCGGGCCGCCGGCTTCGCCGTAGGCCAGCTCGCTCGGGATCCAGAACTTGTACTTGCTGCCGACCGGCATCAGGCCGACGCCTTCCGACCAGCCCGGGATGACCGCGTTCAACGGGAAGTCGATCGGTTCGTTGCGCTCGTAGGAGCTGTCGAACACGGTGCCGTCGAGCAGCGTGCCCTTGTAGTTGACCTTGACCACGTCGGTGGCGGCCGGCTTCGGACCGGAGCCCTGGCGCAGCACTTGGTACTGCAGGCCGCTGGCGGTGGTGATCACGCCCGGCGCGGCCTTGTTCTTGGCCAGGAAGGCCTTGCCTTCTTCCAGGTTCTTCTTCGGCAGCTCGGCCGCGGTCTTCTCGGCGTGCGCCTGCAGCTTGGCGGCGAAGGCCTCGCGGATCTGCTGGTGCTGCGCTTCGTTGATCAGCGCCTTGCCGGCCATCTGGTCGGCCAGGCCCTTGCCCAGCATGTCGACGTCGATCTCGCCTTCGATTTCCTTCAGCGACTTGGCGATGTCCATGCCGATCATGTAGCTGACCTGCTTGCGCTCGCTGTTCATGCCGGCCAGACCCTTGACCGTTTCGCTGCCTTTCTCGACGCTGACGATCTCGGGCTTGGCGGCGGACTTGCCTTCGCCGGCGCCTTCGTCCTTGCTGCAGGCGGAAAGGCTGACGCACATCAGGGCGCCGGCCAGGGTGAGCGCGAGAGGTTGCTTGAACTTCATGGGGGACTTACTCCGGGGTGGGATTCAGACCCGTATTGTCGGTGCAAACGCCGCTTTCGGCAAACACTATCGCGTCGGCGTCACTGCGCCGCCAACGCCGCCTCGATCTTGGCCACGATCTGCGCGTCGTCCGGCTTGACCTTGCTCGGGAAGCTGCCGATCACGTTGCCTTTGCGGTCGATCAGGAACTTGTGGAAGTTCCAACCCGGCACGTCGCCGGTCAGCACCTTCAGGTCGCGGTAGATGCCGGTGGTCTGGTTGCCCTTGACATGCACCTTCTCGAACATCGGGAATTTCACGCCATAGGTCAAGGTGCAGAAATCCTTGATTTCCTTTTCGCTGCCCGGATCCTGGCCCATGAAGTCGTTGGACGGAAAGCCCAGCACGGCAAAGCCCTGCTTGCCGTATTTGGCGTTCAGCGCCTCCAAGGCCTCGAATTGCGGGGTGTAGCCGCATTTGCTGGCGGTATTGACCACCAACAGCACCTTGCCGCCGTAGGTGGCGCGCAGATCGACCTGCTTTTTGCCGGCCAGCGTACGGTATTTATGGTCCAGCACATCGATTTTGGCGGCACCCGTGGTACCGGCCAACACCAACGCCAAAGCAATGTAACGCATTGATTTCATGAACATATCCGGAATCCTCGGCAGGTAATGTGAATAACTTCTGAATAGTTTGGCAAATCGAGAATGAAGAAGGTGTTGACAGTAAAATTTTTACTGTTATAGTTACCTACAACACCCACCCGATACATCACCGGAGCACCTCATGGCCCTCTCCTTGAAAAACACCCTGGCAAGCCTAGCACTTTCCGGCGTGATGCTGTTCGCGGGCTTCCTGTCCGGCCAGGCGCCGATTGCGGCCGGCCGAGCCGACCTGTCCGGCCCGGCCGTGCAGGCGTCCGAATCCGTCGACGACAGCCGCATCGCCGGCAAGCGCCGCGCCAAACGCGCGCTGACCACCCCGTACTTCTCGTTCGGCAAAGCGAACTTCCCGGGAGCACGCTGATGAGCATCCAATGGAGCGACAACACCCCGATCTACCGGCAGCTGAAGGAACGGCTGGTCGGCATGATGCTGGACGGCGACATCAAGCCGGGCGACGCCCTGCCCTCAGTGCGTCAGATCGCCGCCGAGTACCAGCTGAACCCGATCACCGTCTCGCGCGCCTTCCAGGAGCTGGCCGACGAGCAGGTGGTGGAGAAGCGCCGCGGCCTGGGCATGTACATGAGCGGCGACGCCAGGGACCGCCTGCTGGCCAGCGAGAAGCAGCGCTTCCTGCACGACGAATGGCCGGCGATCGCCGAACGCATCAAACGCCTCGGCCTGGATACGGCACAATTACTCAACAACACCAAGGGGGAATCCGCATGAGCAGCGTCCTGAGCGCCACCGCGCTGAGCAAACACTACGGCAAGCAGGCCGCGGTCGATGCCATCGACCTGGACATCCAACCCGGACGCATCGTCGGCCTGATCGGCCCGAACGGCTCCGGCAAGACCACCACGCTGAAGGCCGCGCTCGGCCTGATCCCGTTCGAGGGCGAGCTGAAGGTGATGGGCTTCGACCCGCGCACCCAACGCGACGACCTGATGCGCGAGGTCTGCTTCATCGCCGACGTGGCGGTGCTGCCGCGCTGGATCCGCGTGCGCGAGGTCATCGACTTCGTGGCCGGCACCCATCCCAGGTTCGACCGCGCCAAGGCCGACGCCTACCTGGCCAAGACCAAGCTGAAGCCGTCGATGAAGGTCAAGGAGATGTCGAAGGGCATGATCGTGCAACTGCACCTGGCGATCGTGATGTCGATCGATGCCCGCCTGCTGGTGCTGGACGAACCGACCCTGGGTCTGGACATCCTGTACCGCAAGCAGTTCTACCAGAACCTGCTGGAAGAGTACTTCGACGAGGGCAAGACCATCATCGTCACCACCCACCAGGTGGAGGAAATCGAACACATCCTGACCGACCTGGTGTTCATCCGCGAAGGCAAGATCACCCTGAACACCACCATGGACGAGATCGCCGGCCGCTTCACGGAGGTGATGGTCGGCTCCGACAACTACGCCGCCGCCAAGGCCCTGGGCCCGATCGACGAGCGTTCGGTGTTCGGCAAGACCGTCTTCCTGTTCGACGGCGTCGCGCGCGCCGACCTGTCCCGCCTCGGCGACGTCAAAACGCCCGGCATCGCCGACCTGTTCGTCGCCACCATGAAAGGAACCTACGCATGAACACGATGAAATGGCTGTTGAAACGCGAACATTGGGAACACAAGGGCGGCTTCTTCTGGGCGCCGGTGGTGGTGTCCGGCATCATCGCGCTGATCAGCATCGGTTCGATGCTGTTCGCCACCGTGATGGGCCGCGACGGCGGCTTCCACATCGGCGGCACCAGCGATGTCAGCCTGTCGCAGGCGCTGGCCAGCGTGTCGCAGGCCGATAAACTCGAAATCGCGCAAGGCATCGCGGTCGGCTACCCGGCCATCGCCATGCCGGTAATGGTGACTCTGGGCTTCGTGGTGTTCTTCTACGCGCTGGGCTGCCTGTACGACGAGCGCAAGGACCGCAGCATCCTGTTCTGGAAATCGCTGCCGATCTCCGACCGCGACACCGTGATCGCCAAAGCGTTGACCGCGCTGGTGGTCGGGCCCTTGATCGCGATCGCGGTGGCGATTGCGCTGGCGCTGCTGGTCACCTTCACCTTCATGCTGCTGGCCGCGTTCCATGGCATGAACCTGTTCGGCGCGGTGCTCGGCAACGGCAACTTCTATCTGGTCATCCTGCAGATCCTGAGCTTCATCCCGATCTACGTGCTGTGGGCGCTGCCGACCGTCGGCTACCTGATGTTCGTGTCCAGCTGGGCCAAGACCAAGCCCTTCCTGTGGGCGGTGGGCGTACCGGTGCTCGGCGGCGTCATCCTGAGCTGGATCAACCTGCTGTCCGGCTCGCCGTTCGAACTGGACAAGTACTGGGAAATCATCGTCGGCCGCGGTCTGGGCAGCGCCTTCCCGGGCACCTGGCTGGGCTACGTCTCGGAGCAGAACGTCAACATCACGCCCGACAACGCCCTGGGCTTCCTGGTCTCGAACACCTACAGCCTGCTGGCCACCGCCAACCTCTGGATCGGCGTCGCCATCGGCCTGGCCTTCCTGTCCGCGGCGGTGAAGATGCGCCGCTACCGCGACGAAGGCTGAGTTTCCCTCCGGCGGCGTGCCATCCGGCGCGCCGCCCGTTCCCGGAATCCTTTTGGAGAATCCCATGTTGAAGTCCCTGCCCGCCCTGGCCCTTTCCGCCATCCTGCTGACCGCCTGTGCGCCATCCGACGGCGACGGCACCGCCAAACAGGCGATCGACACCGCGCACGCCGAAATGGACAAAGCCATCAAGGAAATGGCCACCGAAAACATGAGCCTGACCGGCGCCGACGGCACGCCCAAAGCCGAAATCACCCCGGCCGGCGAACTGCTGATCGACGGTAAACCGATGCAGCTGACCGACGCCCAACGCGCCCAGCTGGCCAAGCACCGCGAACTGCTGGTGGCCATCGCCAGCGACGGCGTCGCCATCGGCAAGGAAGGCGTGGCCTTGGCCGGCAAAGCTGTCAGCGAAGCGTTCAGCGGCATGCTGAACGGCGACAGCGAGGATTTCGAAAAGAAGATCGAAGCCGAAGCCGCACGCATCGAGCAGTCGGCCAAAACGCTATGCGCCCGCCTGCCGGCGCTGATGGCATCGGAACAGGCGTTGGCCAAGGCCGTTCCGGCCTTCCAGCCCTACGCCCAGATGACTCAGGCCGACGTCGACGACTGCATGTCCGACATCGAAGCGCCGGACGCCCCTGATGCACCGCAGCCGCCGGCTCCGCCGGCGCAATAAGGAAGACCCATGAAAACCACAATGACCGCCCTGCTGCTGAGCACTCTGCTACTGACCGGCTGCCTGCCCGAGGCGGAAATCGAGCAGAGTCTGGCCGAAGCAAACGCCGAAATCGACCAAGCCGCCCGTCTGATCGCCGAGGAGAACATGCAATTGCAGGCCGATGGCAAACCAGACGCGGAAATCACGCCCGCCGGCGACCTGCTGATCGGCGGCAAGGCCGTCGCGCTGTCCGCCGGGCAACGTGCGCTGTTGGCCGAGCACCGGACGCAACTGGTCGGCATCGCCACCGAAGGCGTGCAGATCGGCCGGCAGGGCGTCGACCTGGCCGGCAAAGCCATGAAATCGGCGCTGTTCGCGGTGCTGACCGGCAACGAAGCGCGCTTCGAACGCAAGGTGGAAGCCGAGGCGGCGAAGATCGAGGCCTCCGCGCTGAAGCTATGCGACCGCCTGCCGGCGCTGTTGGCCTCGCAGAGCGCGGTGTCCGACGCCGTGCCGGAATTCAAGCCCTACGCCCGCGTGGAGCAAAGCGATATCGCGGAATGCGCCCGCGACGTCGCGGACGCCAAGGCGAAAGTGTTTGCCGGAAAGACAGGCTCCAGCCGCTGAATTCTGCCCATAAAAAACCCCGGCCCGCCGGGGTTTTTGCCCAGCCATCTGGCCGCCAATGGCATCAAGCCAGTTCTTTGCATGTCAGGCATGCCGCGTTCCAAAACGGATAATCACCGGCGTTTTGGGCTAAATTGGCCTGCACGGGATTGGCAATGATGTACTGCACCGCCGCCCTGGTCTGCGCAAGATTCCGCATTGCACGCTCATGGTAGGCGGACTGCCAAACTTGGCCACTCCGGCCGGATGCCTTGTTTGTGGCGATCGCCAAGACCGAGTTCGCCCGCCGCATCACGTCCGGCAATGCTGTTTTTTCTCCGAGCCGGATCAGCGCATGATAGTGATCCGGCATCAGAACCCAAGCCATTAATCGCGCATCCGACCATGTCGCTGCGTCCGCCATCACCCGGCATGCGTGCGACGCGATGTGGAAATCGTCGAACCTCCGCTCTCGCCGCTTACACACGACCGTGATGAAATACACGCGATAGGCCACTGATATCCTGCCTTTTCGGAGGTTCTGGTGGCCTGGACCCGTCGATTTCCCATGCATACGGACAAAATCGCACGGTGCAGCCCATCATCGAATTGGAAATCCAGCATAATTTGCCCAGAAAATACGCCATTCGATGTAGGAGCCAGCTTGCTGGCGACTTTGCTTGGTCGCCAGCAAGCTGGCTCCTACATGGTCTTGGAGCCGGTAAGCGAGCCGGATCTAGGTCGCCAGCAAGCTGGCTCCTACATGCCCTTGGGGCCGGTAAGGCGCGCGGGATCCAATAACGCCTTCAGCTCCGCCAGACCCAGATCGGTCATGTCCTTGGCCACATCGATCACCGGCCGCTTTTCGGCATAGGCCCGCTTGGCGATGCGCGCGGCCGCCTCGTAGCCGATGACCGGATTCAAGGCGGTCACCAGAATCGGGTTGCGGGCCAGCGCCTCGTTCATCCGCGCCTTGTTGAAGGTGATGCCGTCGATGGCCTTTTCCGCCAGATGCGTACAGGCGGCGGCCAGCAGGTTCAGGCCCTGCAGGCTGTTGTCGGCGATCAGCGGCATCATGGTGTTGAGCTGGAAGTTGCCGCTCTGGCCGGCGATGGAAACCGCCGTGTGCAGGCCCATCACCTGCGCGCAGGCCATCGCCACCGCCTCGGGAATCACCGGATTGACCTTGCCCGGCATGATCGAACTGCCCGGCTGCAGCGCCGGCAGCTCCAGTTCGGCCAGGCCGGTCAGCGGTCCGGAGTTCATCCAGCGCAGGTCGTTGGCGATCTTCATCAGGGTCACCGCCAGCGCGTTGCACTGACCGGACAGCTCCACCAGATGGTCCTGCGCGGCGATCGATTCGAACTTGTTGCCGGCCGGCTTGAACGCGATGCCGGTGTGCTTGGCCAGCGCCTTGCAGGCCAGCGCCGGCATCTTCGGGTCGGCGTTCACCCCGGTGCCGACGGCGGTACCGCCCAAGGGCAGCGCCGTCAGGCGCTTGCCGCTGTCGTCCAGCCGCGCGATGGCCGAATCGAGCTGAGCCGCCCAGCCCGACCACTCCTGCGCCACCGTCATCGGCATGGCGTCCATCAGATGCGTGCGGCCGGTCTTGAGCGTGGCGCCGGCCTGACGGGCCTTGCGCAGCACGCTACGGCGCAGTCCCTTCAGCGCCGGCAGCAGGCCGTATTTCAAGGCCACGGCCGCCGACACAAGCGAGGCGCTGGGAATCATGTCGTTCGAGCTCTGGCCGTGGTTGACGTCGTTGTTCGGATGCACCGCCAGACCGTGCTCGCGCTTGACCACGCCGGCGACGACCTCGTTCATGTTCATGTTGGTCGAGGTGCCGGAACCGGTCTGGAACACATCGACCGGGAACTGGTCGGCGAACGCGCCGCCGGCGATTTCCAACGCCGCGCGCTCGATGGCCTTGGCCGGCTTACGGTTCAGATGGCCCAGCTGGCCGTTGGCCTGGGCCACGCAGGCCTTGAGCAGGGCCAGGGCGCGCAGGAATTCGGCCGGCATGGTGCGGCCGGACAGCGCGAAGTTCTGCACCGCGCGTTGGGTCTGGACGCCGTACAGGGCGTCGAAGGGCACCAGCAACTCGCCGAAACCGTCCTGCTCGACACGGAATTTCATCGTCATCGCCTGTCTCCCGCCGGGTGCTTTCCGCGATGATAGCGCCTTTCACGGTACAATTACGGCCTGTCGCGGGCGGTCGCCACGCCCTGCCCGCCGGCCCACCTCCAGCCAGTGACCCGCCATGACCGAACACGCCCTGCTCGCCCTGTCCCCCACCGATGGCCGCTATGCCGGCAAAGTCGACGCCCTGCGCGGCGTGTTCTCCGAATACGGCCTGATCAAGGCCCGGGTGCATGTCGAAATCGAGTGGCTGATCGCCTTGGCCGGCGAGGCCGGCATCCCCGAACTGCCGGCCTTCGACGCCGCGCAGACCGCGTTCCTGCGCGACGTCGCCGCCGATTTCAGCCCGGCCGATGCCGCCGCGGTGAAGGCCATCGAGCGCACCACCAACCACGACGTCAAGGCCGTCGAGTACTTCCTCAAGCAGCGCCTGGAAAGCCGGACCGACCTGGCGCAGGCCAAGGAATTCGTGCACTTCGCCTGCACTTCCGAGGACATCAACAACCTGAGCTACGGCCTGATGCTGAAGCAGGGCCGCGACGCCGTGCTGCGTCCGGCGCTCGGCCGCCTGGACGCGGCGCTGGTCGCCTTGGCGCACACCAATGCCGGCCAGCCGATGCTGTCGCGCACGCACGGCCAGACCGCTTCGCCGACCACGCTCGGCAAGGAGCTGGCCAACGTGGTGGCGCGCCTGCAACGTCAGCTGCGCCAGCTTGACGCCATCACCGTGCCGGGCAAGATCAACGGCGCGGTCGGCAACTACAACGCGCACGTGGTCGCCTATCCGGATGTCGATTGGCCGGCCTTCGCCGAACGTTTCGTGACCGCTCTGGGGCTGGAGTTCAACCCCTACACCACCCAGATCGAGCCGCACGACGGCATCGCTGAACTGTGCGACGCCATGCGCCGGATCAACGTCATCGGCATCGACCTGTGCCGCGACGTCTGGGGTTACATCTCGCTCGGCTACTTCAAGCAGCAGCTGAAAGCCGGCGAAGTCGGCTCCTCGACCATGCCGCACAAGGTCAACCCGATCGACTTCGAGAACGCCGAAGGCAACTTCGGCATCGCCAACAGCCTGCTCGGCCATTTCGCCGAGAAGCTGCCGATCAGCCGCTGGCAGCGCGACCTGACCGACTCGACCGTGCTACGCGCGCTCGGCACCGGCTTCGGCCACACCCTGATCGCGCTCGATTCGCTGCTCAAGGGCCTGGGCAAGCTGGAAACCAATCCGCAACGCCTGCAGGAAGACCTGGACGCCGCCTGGGAAGTGCTGGCCGAACCCGTGCAGACCGTGATGCGCCGCTACGGCCTGCCCAATCCCTATGAACAATTGAAGGCACTGACCCGTGGCCAAGGCATCACCCGCGACAGCATGCAGGCCTTCATCCGCGGCCTGGAGCTGCCGGCCGAGGCCAAGGACGCCCTGCTGGCGCTGACCCCGGCGACTTACACCGGCCGGGCCGAGGCGCTGGCCAAGGCCATCGGGAACGCCTGAGATGATCGAGACCCGCGGCAGTGCGGCGCATTTCCTCGGTATGCCGGTCGAGGACTTCCTGCGCGATTACTGGCAGAAGAAACCGCTGCTGATCCGGCAGGCCTTTCCCGGCTTTGAGCCGCCGCTGGCGCCGGAAGATTTGGCCGGTCTGGCTTGCGAGGACGGCCCGCTGTCGCGCTTGGTCACCTACGACCGCCCCAACGACCGCTGGCACCTGCGCACCGGCCCGTTCGAGGAATCCGAATTCCCCGAGCTCGGCCACCATGACTGGACCCTGCTGGTGCAGGACATGGACAAATGGGATGCCGACGTGGCCGAATTGCTGGCGCCGTTCGCCTTCCTGCCGCGTTGGCGGGTCGACGACGTGATGATCAGCTTCGCGGTCGAAGGCGGCTCGGTCGGGCCGCACATCGACCAGTACGACGTGTTCCTGGTGCAGGCCATGGGCTGCCGCAACTGGCAGATCGAGGACGCGCCACGGCTGGAACCGGCGTTCCGGCCGGATTCCGAATTGAAGCTGTTGCAGGAATTCCAGCCCAGCCACGGCTGGGACCTAGAGCCCGGTGATGTGCTGTACCTGCCGCCGGGCTACGCCCACCACGGCGAGGCGCGTAATCCCTGCATGACCTTCTCGGTCGGCATGCGCGCGCCGTCCACCGCCGAGATGCTGGCCGATTTCGCCGACGACCTGGCGCAGCGGCTGCCGGAATACCGCCGCTACGAAGATCCGGACCTGTCGGTGGCCGAAGATGCGTTCGAGATCGACGAAGCCGCCTTCGCGCGGGTCGAGGCGGCGCTGTCGGTGCTGGAAAAGGCCTCGGCGCAGGAACGCCGGCGCTGGTTCGGCCAATTCATCACCCGCTACCGCGCCTCCGGCGACATCCAGGCCGTGCCCGACCAGCCATCCTGGCCGGACGCGGTGCTGGCCTTGGCCGGCGGCGAGGTCCTGTTGCGCAACCCGTTCGCCCGCTTCGCCTGGAACCGTGACGGCCAACATGCGCTGCTGCACGTCAGCGGCGAGAGTTTTACGCTCGGCGCCGGCGACGCCCGCCTGCTCTGCCATCGGCCGGTGATCGGCGCGGCTGAGCTCAACCGCCTGGGCAAGGCCGGGCAGGCCGCGTTGCAGGCCTTGTTCGAACAGGGCGTGTACCGGCTCGGCGACGGCGGATGAGCCCGGCGTTCCGCATCGTCCGCGCCGACTTCGGCCGGGACGCCGCGCTGCTGCATGCGGTGCGCGAAGCGGTATTCGTGCAGGAACAGAGCGTGCCGGCCGCACTGGAGCGGGACGCCATCGATTCCGAGTGCGCGCATGTGCTGGCGCTGGACCATGACGGACGGCCGATCGGCACCGGCCGCCTGACGCCGCAGCGCACCATCGGCCGCATGGCGGTGCTGAAGGATTGGCGCGGACGCGGCGTGGGCGACGCGTTGCTGCGCGAACTGCTGGCCTGGGCCGCCGAATCGGGCTGGCCGGAGGTGAGCCTGCACGCGCAACTCGGCGCGCTGGGCTTCTACGAAAAGCACGGCTTCGCGGCCTACGGCCCGGAGTACGACGAGGCCGGCATCCGCCACCGCTCGATGCGTCTGGAACTGATTCGGCCCTGAAGCGCGGGCCGGGCATTATGTGCTCCGGCCTGCCGGACTCGGTTATAATTCACGGATTGGGAAACCGGCTGGCGCGCTGGCATGCCGGTCAACACTCACCGTGAACGAAGGCCGAAATCCGTGGAAAGTCTGATCAAGCAATTCCTCAAGTCCTCCCAGCTTTCCGGCGGCAATGCCGCATTCATCGAAGAACTCTACGAAGACTTCCTGGTCGATCCGGCGTCGGTGCCGGCGCAGTGGAAAAACTACTTCGAAGGCCTGCAGGGCGCCGGTGACGTCCCCCACTCCGCCGTGTTGGCCGCCGTCCAGGCACAGGCCAAGCAGGCACGTTTCGCGACCGGCGGCGGCGACGAGGAAATGGCCCGCAAGCAGACCGCGGTCGGCAAGCTGGTCACCGCCTACCGTTCGCGCGGCCACCTGAGCGCCAACCTCGACCCGCTCGGCATGATGGAAAAACCGAACGCGCCGGATCTGGACATCGCGCACCATGGCCTCAGCCAGGCCGACCTGAACATCGAGTTCCCGGCCAACACCTTCTTCGGCCAGGACAAGCTCAAGCTCTCCGACCTGCTCGAGCGCCTGAAGCGCACCTACTCCGGCAGCATCGGCGCCGAATTCATGCACATCAGCGACGCCGAACAGCGCCAGTGGATCCAGCAGCGCATGGAGTCGGTGCAGAGCCGCCTGCAGGCCGGCCCGGAACAGCGCAAACGCATCCTCGAGCGCCTGACCGCCGCCGAAGGCCTGGAGCGCTACCTGCACACCAAATACGTCGGCCAGAAACGCTTCTCGCTGGAAGGCGGCGAATCGCTGATTCCGCTGATGGACCATCTGATCCAGCACGGCGGCAAGCACGGCATCAAGGACGCCATCATCGGCATGGCCCACCGCGGCCGCCTGAACGTGCTGGTCAATACCCTCGGCAAGCCGCCGCAGAAGCTGTTCGCCGAGTTCGAAGGCCGCTTCGACCACCCGGACACCCCGGAGCATTCCGGCGACGTCAAGTACCACATGGGCTTCTCGGCCGACGTCAATTCGCCCGGCGGCCCGGTGCACCTGGCGCTGGCGTTCAACCCGTCGCACCTGGAGATCGTGGCGCCGGTGGTGGCCGGCAGCGTACGCGCCCGCCAGATGCGCCGCCAGGACGATAACCGCTCGCAGGTGCTGCCGATCGTGATCCACGGCGACGCCGCGTTCGCAGGCCAGGGCGTGGTCATGGAACTGTTCCAGATGTCGCAGGCCCGCGGCTTCGCGGTCGGCGGCAGCGTGCACGTGGTCATCAACAACCAGGTCGGCTTCACCACCTCGCGCCCGGACGACGCGCGCTCGACCCTGTACTGCACCGATCCGGCCAAGATCATCGGCGCGCCGGTATTCCACGTCAACGGCGACGACCCGGAAGCGGTGGTGTACATCGCCGAGCTGGCCTTCGATTATCGCCGTACCTTCGGCCGCGACGTGGTCATCGACCTGGTCTGCTACCGCCGCCACGGCCACAACGAAGCCGACGAGCCGGCCGCGACCCAGCCGCTGATGTACCAGAACATCCGTGCCCGCAAGACCACCCGCGAGCTGTACGCGCAGTCCTTGGCAGACGCCGGCGTGCTGGCCGAGGCCGACGCCAAGGCCTTGGTAGACGGCTACCGCGGCAAGCTCGACAAGGGCGAGGTCACCACCGACCTGGCGCAGGCCGCCAAGGACGAATTCGCGGTCGACTGGACCCCGTGGCTGAACGGCAAGCTGACGCAGGCGGTGAAGACCGGCCTGGCGCAGTTCTCGCTGGAAAGCCTGGGCAAGAAGATCAGCACCATCCCGGACGGTTTCAAGCCGCACGCGCGCGTCGCCAAGATCTACGAAGACCGCCGCAAGATGGCCGCCGGCGAACTCGACATGGACTGGGGCTTCGCCGAGAACCTGGCCTATGCCAGCCTGCTGACCGAGGGCTACCGCCTGCGTCTGGTCGGCCAGGATGCCGGCCGCGGCACCTTCTTCCACCGCCACGCGGTGGTGCACGACCAGAACAACGGCCAGTCGTACATGCCGTTGCAGCAGTTCGTGAAACACCCCAGCCACGCCGTGATCATCGACTCCCTGCTGTCCGAGGAAGCGGTCATGGCCTTCGAGTACGGCTATTCCACCGCCGAACCGATGACCCTGAACATCTGGGAAGGCCAGTTCGGCGACTTCGCCAACGGCGCCCAGGTGGTGATCGACCAGTTCATCACCTCCGGCGAAGCCAAGTGGGACCGCCTGTGCGGCCTGGTGCTGTTCCTGCCGCACGGCTATGAAGGCCAGGGCCCGGAACACAGCTCGGCCCGCCTGGAGCGCTTCCTGCAGCTGTGCGCGCTGAACAACATCCAGGTCTGCACGCCGACCACGCCGGCGCAGATGTTCCACATGCTGCGCCGTCAGATGTTGCGCGCCACCCGCAAGCCGCTGGTGGTGATGACGCCGAAGTCGATGCTGCGCCACAAGCTGTCGGTCTCGCGCATGGACGAGCTGGCCAACGGCGCGTTCCAGGAACTGATTGCCGACAGCACCGCCAAGTCGCCGGCCAAGGCCACGCGCGTGGTGGTCTGCGCCGGCAAGGTCTACTACGACCTGGTCGAGGCCGCCGCCGAGAAGAAGCTGGACAACGTCGCCATCGTGCGCGTCGAGCAGCTGTATCCGTTCCCGCGCGAAGCGCTGAAGGCCGAACTGGCCCGCTTCCCGGCCGCCAAGGACGTGTTCTGGTGCCAGGAAGAGCCGCAGAACCAGGGCGCCTGGTACCAGATCCAGCACCACCTGCGCAGCTGCCTGGGCGAAGGCCGGGTGCTGCACTACGCCGGCCGCGCCCGCTCCGCGGCGCCGGCCTGCGGCCACGCCAACACCCACAACGCCGAACAGGCGAAACTGATCGCCGACGCCCTGGTCAACCCGGGCCAGCGCGATTTCACCAACGAATAACCCCCAAAAGGCCATCGTCATGAGCATCGAAGTCAAAGTCCCCGTCCTGCCCGAATCCGTCTCGGACGCCATCATCGCCGCCTGGCACAAGAAAGCGGGCGACACGGTCCGCCGCGACGAGAACCTGATGGATCTCGAGACCGACAAGGTCGTGCTGGAAGTGCCGTCCCCGGTCGACGGCACCATCAAGGAAATCAAGTTCGAAGCCGGCGCCACCGTGACCAGCAGCCAGGTCGTGGCCATCATCGAGGAAGGCGCGGTCGCCGCCGCGCCGGCTCCGTCCGCCAAGGCCGAGGCGCCGAAAGCCGCCGCCCCGGCTCCGGCCGCTTCCGCCGCGCCCGCCGCCAAGGTCGACACCGCCGGCCTGCCGCCGGGCGCCGCCAACTACGCCGCGCGCAACGACATCAACCCGGCCGACGTCGCCGGCACCGGCCGCGCCGGCCGCGTGACCAAGGAAGACCTGGTCAACCACGTCAAGTCCGGCGGCGGCGCCCGCCCCGAGCAGCGCGTGCCGATGACCCGCATCCGCCAGCGCATCGCCGAACGCATGATGCAATCCAAGAACTCCATCGCCATGCTGACCTCGTTCAACGAAGTCAACCTGTCGAAGGTGATGGCCATGCGCAAGGAGCTGGGCGAGCCGTTCGAGAAGACCCACGGCATCAAGCTCGGCTTCATGAGCTTCTTCGCCAAGGCCGCCGCCAATGCGCTGGCCAAGCACGGCATCGTCAACGCCTCGGTCGACGGCAACGACGTGATCTACCACGGCTACGCCGACATCTCGATCGCGGTCGCCACCGAGAAAGGCCTGGTCACCCCGGTGCTGCGCAACGTCGAGAACATGAGCTTCGCCGACATCGAAGCGGCCATCGCCGGTTACGCCAAGCAGGCCCGTGAAGGCGGCCTGAAGCTGGAAGACCTGCAGGGCGGCACCTTCACCATCACCAACGGCGGCACCTTCGGTTCGCTGATGTCGACCCCGATCGTCAACCCGCCGCAGTCGGCCATCCTCGGCATGCACGCCATCAAGGAGCGCCCGATCGCCGAGAACGGCCAGGTGGTGATCGCGCCGATGATGTACATCGCGCTCAGCTACGACCACCGCATCATCGACGGCAAGGACGCGGTGCTGTTCCTGGTCGACATCAAGAACCAGCTGGAAAACCCGCACCGCATGCTGCTCGGCCTGTAATCCACCTTCGAGGCGAATGAACCATGAGTACTGAATTTGACGTCGTCGTCATCGGCGCCGGCCCGGCCGGCTACCATGCCGCCATCCGCGCCGCGCAACTGGGCCTGAAGACCGCCTGCATCGACGCCGCGCTCGGCAAGGACGGCCAGCCCGCGCTGGGCGGCACCTGCCTGCGCGTCGGCTGCATCCCGTCCAAGGCGCTGCTGGATTCCTCGCGCCAATACTGGAACATGCAGCACCTGTTCGGCGAGCACGGCATCACCGCCGACAACGCCAAGATCGACGTCGGCACCATGGTCGGCCGCAAGGACAAGATCGTGAAGCAGTTCACCGGCGGCATCGCCGCGCTGTTCAAGGCCAACAAGGTCACGCCGTTCTACGGCTTCGGCCAGCTTCAGCCGGGCAAGCGCGTCACCGTCAAGCAGCATGACGGCAGCGTGGTGGAACTGACCGGCAAGCACGTCGTGCTGGCCGCCGGCTCCGACTCGATCGAGCTGCCGTTCGCCAAGTTCGACGGCACGCACATCGTCGACAACGTCGGCGCGCTCGACTTCAACGCCGTGCCCAAGCGCCTCGGCGTGATCGGCGCCGGCGTCATCGGCCTGGAGCTCGGCAGCGTGTGGAAGCGCCTCGGCGCCGAGGTCACCATCCTGGAAGCGATGCCGGACTTCCTGGGCGCGGCCGACGCGGAAGTGTCGCGCGTCGCGCTCAAGGAGTTCAAGAAGCAGGGCCTGGACATCAAGCTCGGCGCGAAGGTCAGCAAGGCCGAGGTCAAGAACGGCGAAGTGCATCTGACCTACAACGACGGCAAGGCCGACGTGCAGCTGACGGTCGACAAGCTGCTGGTCGCGGTCGGCCGCAAGGCCGCCAGCAAGGGCCTGCTGGCCGACGGCACCGGCGTCAAGCTCAACGAGCGCGGCCAGATCGAAGTCGACGCGCATTGCCGCACCGGCGTCGACGGCGTCTGGGCGGTCGGCGACTGCGTGCGCGGCCCGATGCTGGCGCACAAGGGCTTCGAGGAAGGCATCGCGGTGGCCGAGATGATCGCCGGCCTGCCCGGCCACGTCAACTTCGACACCATCCCGTGGGTCATCTACACCGAACCGGAAATCGCCTGGGTCGGCAAGACCGAGCAGCAGCTCAAGGCCGAGGGCGTGGAATACAAGACCGGCAGCTTCCCGTTCGCCGCCGTCGGCCGCGCCGTGGCCATGGGCGAGCCGGCCGGCTTCGTCAAGGTCATCGCGCACGCCGAGACCGACCGCGTGCTCGGCATGCACCTGGTCGGCGTCGGCGTCTCCGAGCTGGTGCACGAAGGCGTGCTGACCATGGAGTTCCACGGTTCGGCCGAGGACCTGGCGCGCATCTGCCACGCCCACCCGACGCTGTCGGAAGCCATCCACGACGCCGCCATGGCGGTCGACAAACGCGCCATCCACAAAGTCAACTGATGGACGCCATGGGCGCCGCCACCCCGATCCGCAATGTCTCCGACACTGCGCTTTGGGTTGCGGTTTACCGCGCCATGGAAAGCGAGCGCGCCGATGCCGTGTTCCGCGATCCTTATGCGCGCCGGCTGGCGGGCGATCGCGGCCAGGACATCGTCGATGCCATGCCGCAGGGCAGAGCCATGGCCTGGGCAATGATCGTGCGCACGGCGGTGATGGACGAGCTCATCCTGCAATGCGTACGTGCCGGCGCCGCCAGCGTGCTGAATCTGGCCGCCGGCCTGGATACGCGCGCGTACCGGCTCGATCTGCCGCCCGCGTTGCGTTGGTACCATGTCGATTTTCCGCCGATGATAGATCATGTCCGCGGGAATCTGGCCGGCGAAAAGCCGCGCTGCCGGCTGGAATACATCGCGGCAGATCTGCGCGAACCTGAGCAGCGGGATGCCATTTTCCATGAGGCCGCTGCCAACGGTCCGGTACTGGTGATTACCGAAGGACTGCTGGTTTACCTGCCGCCCGAGAATGTCGCCGAGCTGGCCGTGGCTCTGCGCGCCAAGGCATCGGCGAAATGGTGGATCTCCGATCTCGCTACGCCTCTGCTGTTGAAACGTCTTTCAAAAACCTGGCTTGGCAGGTTGCGTGACGGCAACGCCCCGTTCCTGTTCGCGCCGGCCGATGCCGCGGCATTCTTCAATCCGCTGGGCTGGCGCGAAACGGTTTTCCGTTCGAGCTGGACCGAGTCGCTGCGCCTGAAACGGCATGTCCGTTTCGCCGGCTTCTGGAATCTGATGATGAAGTTGAGTCCGAAACCGGAACGCGAAGCCGCCATCCGCATGTCGGGCATCACGCTCATGCAGCCGGCCGATTGCGCATGACCGTCAATACGTTCCGCGCCTTCCGCATCCACAACGACGACGCCGGCTATCGCGCCGGCATCGAGCCGGTCACGCGCGCGGCGCTGACGCCGGGCGACACCGTCATCGCCGTGCAGTACTCCAGCGTGAATTACAAGGACGCGCTGGCCGGCACCGGCCAGGGCAAGATCCTGCGCCGCTTCCCGCTCAACGGCGGCATCGACTGCGCCGGACATGTCATCGAATCCGCCGATCCGGCGCTGAAGCCGGGCGACCCGGTGTTGGTGACCGGCTCGGGCCTTTCGGAAACCGGTGATGGCGGCTATTGCGCCGAAGTGCGCGTCGACGCCCGGCACGTCATCCCGCTGCCGGCGGGCTGGAGCCCGCGCGAGGCGATGATCCTGGGCACCGCCGGTTTCACCGCCGGCCTGGCGCTGCTGCGCATGCAGGAGAACCGCCAGCGACCGGAACTCGGCCCGATCGCGGTGACCGGTGCCACCGGCGGCGTCGGCATGCTGGCCACCGCGCTGTTCGCCAAGGCCGGATACGCCGTGCACGCGGTGTCCGGCAAACCGGAGCAGGCCGGTGTGTTGCGCGCGCTCGGCGCGTCCGAGGTGCTGGCGCGGGACGCCCTCCTGACCTCGCGGCCGATGGACAGCGTGCGCTTCGGCGGCGCGCTCGACAACGTCGGCGGCGCCACACTCGCCGCGCTGCTGGCGCAGACCGCGCCGTACGGCAACGTCGCCACCTGCGGCCTAGTGGCCAGCGCGGAACTGCCGGCGTCGGTGATGCCGTTCATCATCCGCGGCGTGTCGCTGCTCGGCATCGCCTCGGCCGGCACCGCGCGTCCGATCCGCGAACGGGTGTGGGCTTTGCTGGCGGAGCATTTCGACGCCGCCACGCTGGCCGCGTTGCCCGTGCGCGAGATCGGCATGGACGAACTGCCGGTGGTGTTCGAGCGTATGCTGGCCGGCGCGTCGTTCGGCCGCACCGTGGTCCGCGTCAATGCGTGAGGCTTGCCAAAAACGCGTTTTTACCGTTAACTAACCGCACCGCTACAGGGGAAATTTATGGCACGCATTCTGGTCGTCGACGACTCGCCCTCGCAACTGCTGGGCATGAAACGCATCGTGGAAAAACTCGGCCATGAAGCGCTGACCGCCGAAGACGGCGTCATTGGCGTGGAACTGTGCAAGGCCGAGAAGCCCGATTTGGTGCTGATGGACGTGGTGATGCCGAACCTCAACGGCTTCCAGGCCACCCGCGCGCTGACCCGCGACGAAGCGACCCAGCATATCCCGGTGGTGCTGGTCACCACCAAGGACCAGGAAACCGACCGCGTCTGGGGCATGCGCCAAGGCGCCAAGGCCTATCTGACCAAGCCGTTCAACGAGAACGAACTGGTCGACATCATCAAGCAAGTTCTCACTCCGTCGGCCTAAGCGCCGCCGTACAGTTCCGCCATCCGCCGGTACAGGGCTTTCTGCTCTTCGGTGTCCGCCGGCGGCGCGCTGATTTCGATTTCCACCAACTGGTCGCCGTTGCCCTGCTTGCCGGGCATGCCGCGGCCCTTCAGGCGCAGGCGCTTGCCGCTGTCCGAGCCGGCCGGAATCTTCAGCCCCACTTTGCCGCCGAGCGTCGGCACCGACACGGTATCGCCCAAGGCCGCCTGCCAGGGCATCAGCGTCACGGTGTACAGCACGTTCCGGCCGTCCAGTTCGAACTCGGGATGTTCCTGGTAGTCGATTTCGATCATCAAATCGCCGCCGCGGTCGCCCTGCTTGGCCAGGCGGATGCTTTGGCCGGCGCGGATGCCGGCCGGTATGTTGATTTCCAGCGTGCGTTCGCCGACGCGGACCTTCTGCTTGCCGCCGGCATAGGCGCGTTCCAGCGGGATGGCGAGCTTGACCCGGCTGCCCGAGGGCGCCTGTTGCGCGCGCTGGCCGCCGCCGAACAGCGACTCGAAGAAGTCGCTGAAGCCGCCGCCACCGCCGCCGAGGTCGTTGAAGTCGAACTGGAAGCCGCCGCGGTTGAAGCCCGGCGGCGGGCGGAAATCCTCGCCGGGCCGGTAGCCGCCGGCTTTGAGCTGATCGTACTGGGCGCGTTTGTCGCGGTCCTTGAGCACTTCGTAGGCTTCGTTGACAGCCTTGAAGCGTTCCTCGGCGCCGGCCTCCTTGCTCACGTCCGGATGGTATTTGCGCGCCAAGCGGCGGTAGGCGGTCTTGATTTCGGCGTCGCTGGCGGATTGCTCGACGCCGAGTGTTTGGTAATAATCCTTGAATTCCATGGCTTTCCTCGCCGTTAGAACGCGGTTCAGGATGGATGCAACAGACTTGACGATGGATGCACCGGAAACAGTTTATCATTCACCCTCATTCCCCAATATGCAGGTGATTCATGGCCATTCAAGTCGGCGGACGCATCCCGTCCGCAACCCTCAACCTGGTGCAGGACGGCGTGCAGGCCATCGACAGCGCGGAATTCTTCGCCGGCCGCAAAATAGTGCTGTTCGCGGTGCCGGGCGCGTTCACCCCGACCTGTTCGGCCAAGCATCTGCCTGGATACATCCGCCTCATCGAAGAGTTCACCGCCAAGGGCTACGCCGTGGCCTGCCTGTCGGTCAACGACGCGTTCGTGATGTCGGCCTGGGGCAAGAGCCAGGACACCCCGGCCGCCATCCAGCTGCTGGCCGACGGCAACGGCGAATTCACCAAGGCGCTCGGCCTGGAGCTGGACGCCAGCGCGTTCGGCATGGGCCTGCGCGCCAAGCGCTTCGCCCTGGTCGCCGACGACGGCATCGTCACCCATCTGTTCGTGGAGGCCCCGGGCGAGTTCTCGGTGTCCGCCGCCGAATCGGTGCTCGCTTCCCTGTAACGCAAAGGAGATCGTCATGAACAAATTCACCGCAATGGCCTTGCTAGCCGGCATGCTGGCCGGTTCCGCCGCCAATGCCCAGACCCGCGACATGCCCGCCGATTGCGCGCGCTGCGGCCGCGTGCTGGAAATCGTCAAGGTCGACGACCCCAAATCCGGAACCGGCGGCGCGGTAGCCGGCGCCGTGATCGGCGGTCTGGTCGGCAACCAGGTCGGCAGCGGCGACGGCAAGAAGGTCGCCACTGTCGCCGGCGCGGTCGGCGGCGCCTATGCCGGCAAGAAGATCGCCGAAGGCAACCGCGAATACAAGATCACCGTGCGCATGCGCGACGGCAGCACCAAGGTGGTCCGCCAGGAGCTGCTGAACGGCATCAAGGTCGGCTACATCGTGCGCGTCAAGGATGGCAAGGCCAAGCTCTATCGGCCCTGATCCATCTAACGTGCAATTATGAAAAAACGGCAGATTTCTCTGCCGTTTTTTTGCTTCACGGGTCCGGCGTTCAATCCGGACCGGTTTCGGTCTCGACTTCGGCATCGTCGTCACCAGGCACGTCGATGACGTCCAGGCTTTCGATGGCCATCAGCTTCTCGCCATCGCGCACCCGCATCAGGGTCACGCCCTGGGCGTTGCGGCCGACCTGCGAGACTTCCGAGGCGCGCGTACGCACCATGGTGCCCTGATCGGAAATCAGCAGGATCTCGTGCTGTTCGGTCAGTTGGATGGCGCCGACCAGCTTGCCGTTGCGGTCCGAGGTCTGGATGGCGATCACGCCTTGGGTGCCGCGGCCTTTCTTCGGATAGGCCGAGACCTCGGTGCGTTTGCCGAAGCCGTTCTCGCTGGCGGTGAGGATGTCGCCATCGCCCTCGACCACGACCATGCTGACTACCGCGGCGCCGTCTTCCGGCAGGCGCATGCCGCGCACGCCGGTGGCGGTACGGCCCATCGAGCGCACTTCGGACTCGTCGAAGCGCACCGCCTTGCCGTGCGAACCGAACAGCATGATGTCCTTGCCGCCGTCGGTCAGCTGTACGTCGACCAGGCCGTCGCCCTCGTCGAGGTTGATGGCCCAGATGCCTTTCGAGCGCGGGTTGGAGAAATCCGACAGCGGGGTCTTCTTGACCGTGCCGTTGCGGGTGGCGAAGAACACGTAGCGGTCGTCGGCGAACTCGCGCACCGGCAGTACCGCCTGCACCTTCTCGCCCTCCTGCAGCGGAATCCAGTTGACGATCGGACGGCCGCGCGAGTTCGGGCCGGAATCCGGCAGCTGATACACCTTCAGCCAGAACACCCGGCCTTCCGAGGTGAAGGTCAGCAGGGTGTCGTGGGTGTTCACCACCCACAGACGCTCGATGAAGTCCTCGTCCTTGACCGAGGCCGCGGCGCGGCCCTTGCCGCCGCGCTTCTGGGCGCGGTAGGTGGACGGCATCTGGCGCTTGGCGTAACCGGCGTGCGACAGCGTCACCACCACGTCCTCGGAGGCGATCAGGTCGAGGTCGGCCAGGTCCTCCTCGCTCGGACGGATTTCGGTGCGGCGGTCGTCGCCGAAATCCTCCTTGACCTTCAGCAGCTCCT
>JAYSFF010000005.1:0-12832 GCA_041913425.1 Arenimonas sp.
GAGCTATGCCGGCTCGGTCCGGCCATTGTACGCGAGCGCTCCGGCTTTGCGTAGCCGCTCAGCCGCAGGGCGCGGCCGCGACCGGCGGCGTCTGTTCGCTCTGCCACTGGCGGAACCCGGCGGCGTTGCGCACGCTGGCGTCGATCCACCATTGTGCGGTGCGTGCCTGCTCGGCGCGCAGCAGCACCTCGAGACCCAATTGCTGGCCGGTGCGGCGGCGGTTTTCGGCCTCCGCCAGATCGGCGTAAACGCCCAAATCGATGCCGTGGTCGGCTTCGATGCGCGCCCCGGCGAATCCGGCCGCGAGCAGGCTTTCGCGCAGCAGCTCGGCGTCCGCGCGGCTGGCCGCCGGCGGCACCCGCAGACGGTAGCCGGCGCCGCGCACGGCCTCGGTGCGGCGCATCTGCAGATCGAGCGCGACGTATTCCAGCGACTGCCAGGCCCGGCGCATCGCGGCTTCATCGGAAAACGGACCGAGCTGCCAGCAGGCATCGGCATGCAGGCGGCGCTGGCCGCGTTCGAGTTGCAGGTACTCCTGATGCAGGATCAGGCCCGGCGTGCCCGGTTCGGTCGCCGGCAACAGCACGGCGGCCGATGGCTCACGGTGCCGGACGTGCCAGACCAGCGCGCCGGCATTGGCGAACAGCAGCAGCAGGCAGAGACGGCGCAGCCAGAGCATCATCCATGCAACTCGATGTAGCGCAGCATGCCGAGGAAAATCAGATCCGGCGCCGGCTCGGGACGGCCGGGCAAATGCGGCAACCAGACCTCGGCGCCGCCGCCGCCGACCAGCACCGGCACCTCGGCTTCGCCGAAGACGCCGTCCAACACGCGTTGCAGCATGCCCAGCACCTGGTGCCGGGTGCCGGTGGCGAGCGCGTCGGCGGTGTTGTCGGCCAACAGGCCTGCCTCGCCCTGCCGCTCGAATAGGCCGGGGAACCGGTCGCGCATGGCCTGCCACTGGAGTTCCGGACTGGGCGCGATCAGTCCGCCCAGATGCCGGCCGTCGGCGGCCAAGGCGTCCACCGTCAGCGCCGAGCCGAAGGACAGCAACAGGCAGTCGCGCGCGTCGTCGCTGGCCGCCAACAGCGCCAGGAAGCGGTCGACGCCGAGTTGCTGCGGCTGCGCGTAGGCCACCCGCAGGCGGCCGATTTCGGCCGTGCTTTCGACCGGATACACCGGCACCCGCAGGCGCGACAGCAGGTAATCGACGCGTTCGGCGCGCCAGCCCTTGCTGACCGAGGCCACGTACACGCGTTCGACATCCGGCGCGGTCAATGCCGCCAGCGCCTGCTCGAGCGCATGCACGTCGTCGAAATCCAGCGCCGCCACGCGTTGCCAGCCGACCGGTTCGCGCCGGGCCAGCTTCAGGCGGCTGTTGCCGCTGTCGATCAGGATGTCAGCCATCGGTCCTCCGTACGCTGACTTCGCCGCTGTGGAAACGGCGTTCGCCGCCGGCGTCCAGCGCGACGCGCAGCGCGCCGTCGGCGTCGATGCCCACGGCGCGGCCGTCGATGGCGCCCTCGGCGGCGAGGATGCGCACCGGCCGGCCGGCCAACACGTCCAGCGCCTGCCAGCGCGCGGCGAAACCGGCCAGGCCGTCGCGCTCGTAGCGCGCGAAACCGGCCGACAGCACCGGCAGCAGCGCCGCCAGCAGGCTGTTCCGGTCGAGCGCGCCGTGATGGTGCGCCAGCGCCGTCCAATCCTGGTCGATGCCGACGCCGGCGGCGGGCGGCATGTTGACGTTGATGCCGAAGCCGAGCGTGACCTCGCACGGGCCTTGCGCCTCGCCGCGTAACTGGATCAACAGACCGGCGCATTTGCGTCCATGCAACCAGAGGTCGTTCGGCCATTTCACGCCGAGGCCGTCGATGCCCTGCGCGCGCAGCGCGTCGGCCAGGATCACCGCGCAGGCCAACGGGAAGCCGGCCATCGCCGCCATCGGCAAGGCGAAGCGCCGGTTCACGCTGCAGTAAATGTTGGCCAAGGGCGGCGACACCCAGGCCTTGCCGCGCCGGCCCTGGCCGGCGCGTTGGGTTTCCGCCAGCCAGACCTCGATGCCCTGCGCCGGCGCCGGCCGGGCCATGGCCAGACGCTGGGTGGAATCGGTTTCGAACGCGACATGCAGGCCGGCGATGTCGGCCAGCGCCGCGGGTTCCATCCTGTCGCGGATGCGCGCGGGGTCCAGCAACGGCGTCGGTACCGACAAGGCGTAGCCCTGCTGTTCGCGCGCCTCGATGGCCAAACCCAGGCCGCGCAGCTGCTCGATGCGTTTCCAGACCGCGGCGCGGGTCACGCCGAAGCGCTCGGCCAAGGCCACCCCGGTCTGCGACCCGTCCAAAAGGGCCTGTAGCAAGGCGCTGTTATCCACGGCGTCCGGTCAGCAGGCGGCCGAGCACGCGTGCTTTCTCGAACCGGTTTTCGGTGCCGGCGCGCAGGCGCTGCAGGTTGCTGCGGTGGCTGTAGGTCAACAACACGGCGCCGACCGCGGCGAAGGCCCAGTACACCGGCGGCATCCCGAACCACCAAGCGCTGAACACCAGGCTGATGGCGGCCAGGATGGTGGACAGGCCGACGTAGCCGGTCAGCATCAGGCACAGCAGCCAGACGCCGAACAGCGGCAACAAGGCCTGCGGCCAGAGCAGGATCAGGCCACCGACCAAAGTGGCGGCGCCTTTGCCGCCGCGGAATTCGTGGAACACCGGCCAGATGTGGCCGATCACCGCCGCGTACAGGGCGCCGAAAGCGACCGCGACGTCGGCCGGGAACAGGCGCTGCGCCAACCAGACCGCGAGCATGCCCTTGCCGACGTCGACCAGCACCACGCCGAGCGCGAAACGCCAGCCCTGGGTGCGCAGGGCATTGGTGCCACCGGCGTTGCCGCTGCCCTGGGTGCGGATGTCGACGCCGCGGAAGCGGCCGACCAACAGACTGCCCGAGATGGAACCGAGCAGATAGGCCGACAGCACTACGGAGAACATGGCGATCATGACGCGGACACCGGCTGCAGCGAAACCACCAAGGCGCCGGGGCCGGCATGGGCGCCCACGGCCGGCCCGGTCTCGACGCACCAGGCCTGTTCGCAGTCGACGCGCGCGGTGAATTCCTTGAGTAGCGCCTGGCCGGCGGCCAGATCGTCGCAATGGCCGATGATGACGCGGTAGCGCTTGCTGCGGTCGACGCGCTTGGCCACGTACTCGGCATAGCGGCGCGGGATGTCGCGCTTGCCGAACAGGCCGCCGGTGACCTTCAGCCGGCCCTCGGGCGAGACCTTGGCGATGGCGGTCAGACCGAGCAGATTGGCGATCGGTCCGGCCCAGCGCGGCACGCGGCCGCCGCGCACGGCATGGTTGATGTCGGCGGTGCAGGCCCAGGTCCGGGTCAGCGGACGCAGGCTTTCCAGCAGCGCGATGATCTGCTCCGGCGTCCGGCCGGCGCGCGCCGCTTCGGCCGCCGCCATCACCAGCAGCCCTTGGCCGCCGGCGGCGTTGGCGCTGTCGAACAGGTGGATGCGCTCGGCATGGCCGCGCTTGGCCGCGGTTTCGGCCGACTGCAGGGTGCCGCTGACCGCGCGCGACAGGCCGACATAGACCACATGCGGATGGTGCGAGAGCAGGAACTCGAACTGCCGGCGGAAATCGCCGGGCGAGGGTTGGCTGGTCTTCGGCAGCACCAGCTCGGTACGCAGCTTGCGGTAGAACTCGGCCGTGCTCAGGCCGACCTTGTCGAGGTAATCGGTTTCGCCGAAGCTCAGCCGCAGCGGCACGCTGTGCACGTTCAGGGTCTCGGCGATGTTGGCCGGCAGGTCGGCCGAGCTGTCGGTGATCACCACCACCGATTTGTCGCCGGCCGCGGTGCGCGCCTGCGCGTGCATGTCGTCGGCCTTGGTGCCTTCGACCCGGCCGAAACGGGCCGCGGTCTCGAACAGCGTCTTCGGATCGCCGACGTGGGCATGCAGGCGGATGCGCGAGCTGGAACCGGCGATCACCACGCAGGACGCGCCCAGGTCGCCGACCGCGGCGCGCAGGCCGCTGCGGTCCAGGCCGTCGCCGAGGATCAGGCATTCGCTGCACCAGCGGTGCTCGGGGTCGCCCTCGGCCAATTCGCCGTGCGCCTGCGACAGCTCCAGGTCGGCGCAGTCGTTCTCGGCCACGTCGTCCAGGTCGATGTCGCCGTCGAGGATGAACTGGTACACGCCCTCGAGCAGGTCGACGAAACCCTGCGCGCCGGCATCGACCACACCGGCCTTCTGCAGCACCGGCAACTGGTTCGGGGTATTGGCCAGGGCCTTGCGCGCGTCCTGCAGGGCGGCTTCGAACCAGCCCTTGAAGTGGAAGCCGCCCGGATCGCGCTGGATGGCGTCGGCGAAGGCGCCGATGACGCTCAGGATGGTGCCCTCCTTCGGCTCGGACAGGGCCTGGCGCGCGGTGTCGGCGCCGTGCCGGATGGCCTGCCCCATCTGCTCCAGGCTGGCCACCCGGGCCGGCCCGATGCGCTCGGAGATGCCGGTGAAGAACTGGGCCAGGATGGCGCCGGAATTGCCGCGCGCGCCGTCGATGGCGTGCTCGCTGACCCGGCGCAGCAACTCGCCGGTGCTGTGCGCCTTGCGGCTCAGGGCGCCGGTCAGGATGTTGCCCAAGGTGAACGCCATGTTGCTGCCGGTATCGCCGTCGGGCACGGGAAACACGTTGATTTTATTGAGCAAATCCCGTTGCGCGATGACCCGACGGGCACCCGAAATCAGCGCGCGGCGCAACATCGGGGCGCGGATCAGCGGCGCGCAGGGATCGATGGGTACTGTGTTCATCCGGTTTTTTCGTCCGGCCCCTGGCAGGGCTCTTGGTAAACCCTCATTTTTAAGGCACCGACCCGGTTCTTGCAACTTTTTTCGGTTCCGGCACATCCATAGCAGGACCCGGAACGGAAAAGGAACCGCCGTGAAATCGCAGATGCTTATATTCGGCCTATGCGCCGTGTTCCTGCTGCTGTCCGCCGGCGGCACGCCGCAGGCGCCGGTCCGGTTCCTGCTGAACGCCCAAAGTACGGCCCAAAGCGCCGGCACGGCGCCGACCGCCGCGGTTTCAAAAGCCAAGAACAGCCGATTGCCGCGCTGGCACCGGGTCATCCCCGGCATGTTCCGCTAGGCCAGGCAGGGCAGATCGATGCTGAAGCGGGCGCCGCCGAGCTCCTGCGAGCGATCGACCGACAACGTGCCGTGGTAGGACTTGACGACGTCCTGCACGATGGCCATGCCGATGCCGTGGCCCTGCACGCGCTCGTCGCCGCGCACGCCGCGCTGCAGGATGCGGCCGATGTCCTCCGGCGCGATGCCCGGGCCGTCGTCCTCGACGCAGATGTGCAGGCCCGGACGCTTGGCGCCGGGCTCGTACACCGGCCGCACGGTCAACAGCACGCGGCGCGCGGCCCACTTGAACGCGTTCTCCAGGAAGTTGCCGAGCAGCTCCTGCAAATCGCCGGCCTCGCCGGAGAACTGCGATTTCGGGTCGATCTCGAATTCGCAGTACACGCCTTTGGCGCGGTGGATCTTCTCCAGGCTGGCGACGATGCTCTCGGCGTGCGGCAACACGTCGATCGGCGCCGAATACAGCGCGTGGCCGGCGCGCGCCGCGCGCGACAGCTGGTAGGACACGATGTCGTTCATGCGCTGCAGCTGGACGTAGACCTCGCGTTTGAACTGGGCCGGGTCGTCGCCGTTGTCGATCTGCGACTGCAGCACCGCCAGCGGCGTCTTCAGGCTGTGCGCCAGGTCGGCCAGGGTGTTGCGGCTCATCTCCAGGTTGCCGCGCTCGCTGTCGAGCAGGGCGTTGATGCTGCCGGCGATCGGGCCGAGCTCGGTCGGATAGCGCCGGCCCAGGCGCGCCTGCCGGCCCGACTGCAGCGCCTGCATCTCGGACTCCAGAACCCGCAGCGGCTGCAGGCTCCAGCGCAGGATGGCGATCTGCACCAGCACCAGCAGAACGCCGGCGATGCCGAGATAGCCCCACAGCGTGCGCCGGTATTCGGCGATCTGCTTGAATATCTCCTCTTCGCTTTCGTAGATGTGCAGGGTCAGCACCCGCGGGCCGCTCTTGGTCTCGAACCGGAGCGTATCGGTATAGCGGTAGGCGTTGATGCGGATGTCTTCGCCGATCGGCAGCGGCAGCGGGCCGTCGAATTCGGGCGCATCGCCGACCTCGCGGGCCGGCAGCGTCGGCAGGCTGAACAGGGCCACCGACTGCGACTGCCAGTTGATGCCCTCGCCCTGGATCTGGGCGTACAGGCCGCTGCGGAATTCGTTGAAGCGCGCGTCGGGCGCCTTGTCGAGCGCGGCCGGCAGCAGGCGTCCGCGCCGGTCGAAGCCGACCTTGTTCCAGTAGGCGTCGGCGTGGCGCGCCATGCGCGCCTCCATGTTGTCGACCAGCGAGTTGCGGAAGGCCTGGTCGAGCGCCATGCCGGTCAGGCCGAGGAAGGCGATCAGGCCGAGGCTGGCGGCGATCAGCTGCCGCGCATGCAGCGACAGGGCCCGGCGCATCGGGAACATGGCGCGGGCGCCGGGCTTATTCGTTGCGCGGGATGGCGAAGCGGTAGCCGCGGCCGCGCACGGTCTCGATCGGCTTCAGCGTGCCGTCCGGATCCAGCTTCTTGCGCAGGCGGCCGACGAACACCTCGAGCACGTTGGAATCGCGGTCGAAGTCCTGCTGGTAGATGTGTTCGGTCAGATCGGCCTTGGACACCAGCTCGCCGGCATGCAGCATCAGGTATTCGAGCACCTTGTACTCATAGCTGGTCAGGTCGGCCGGGGCGTCGTTGATGGTGACCTTCTGCGCCGCTAGGTCGAGCTTGACCGGACCGCACTCCAGCGAGGGTTTGCTCCAGCCGGCGGCGCGGCGCAACAGCGCGTTGATGCGCGCCAACAGCTCTTCCACGTGGAACGGCTTGACCAGGTAGTCGTCGGCGCCGTACTTCAGGCCTTCGACCTTGTCCTGCCAGCTGGAACGCGCGGTCAGGATCAGGATCGGGAATTTCTGGCCGGCGTCGCGCAGGCCGCGCACCACGTCCATGCCCGAGAGCTTGGGCAGGCCGAGGTCGATCACCGCCAGGTCGAACGGCACTTCCCGGCCGTGGAACAGGGCTTCTTCACCGTCGCTGGCGGTATCCACGGCGAAGCCTTCGCGCTTCAGGCGCGCGGCCAAGGTCTCCCGCAGCGGGGCTTCGTCTTCCACTAACAGGATGCGCATGACTCGAACCTCTCGGGCGATGGGGTTGGGGTTGGAAGGTCAATCGCGCGGATCGGAGTCCGCATCGTTGACGTTGACAGTGTCCACGGAACGGCCGTTATCGTCAAATAAACGGCGGTCGATGACGATGCGGCCGTTCGGCATGCGCACCTTGATCTGGTTGAGCTGGCGGCCCTCGACGGTGACCGGCACGGCGCCGATGACCTTGCCGCCGGTCTGGCGTTCGACCTGGCCCAAGGTGACCGGACGCCGGCTGGAAGAACTGCCGAAAGAGGTCTTGGCGTTCGGGGCAGCGCGCACGGCCGCCGCGGGCGGCGCTTGGGTCTGAGCCGCCGGTTGCGCCTGCCGGGCTGCGGCAGGACGCGTCGGCGTCGCCCCGGTGCCGGCGGCATACAGACCGGCACCGAACGACAGCAGAATGACCAGGCGGATCTTCATGACGTAATGGTAATGCAAACCGGCCATTGGTTAAATAAAAGTTAGTGTGGCACGGACCCCATGAATTGCCTCTGAATCGGCCTCAAAACACCTCGCCCAGGCAGCAGCGCAAGGAACCGCCGGCCTTTTCCAGCATCGGCATCGGCACCGCGTGCAGGGTGAAGCCCCAATCCGCCAGCAGCGTCCGTTGCACTGCATCCAGGCTGTCGTGGGCGCGGCGGCTGAGGAACAGCGCGTCCTCGGCCAGGGTGATGCAGTTGCCGGCGTACTCGGCCTTCTGCCGCGCGTCCAGCCGCAGCGCCCGGCCGCCGTACAGCGCGGCGATGGCCGCCGGCACGCGCACATCGGCGAAGCCGGAAGGCGCGACGGCCACGGCGCGCGAGGCCAGCACGCTGAGCACGACATTGGTGTGGTATTCGCCCTCGGCCAGGTCGAACAGCAAGGTGGCGTTCAGGCCGAAGGCCTCGTGCATCGCGTGGGCGCCGGCTTCGTCGCAGCGCTCGCCCAGGCCGCAGAAGCCGATGCCGCGGGCGCGGTCGATGACCAGCGAACCGGTCAGCTCGCAGATGCCCGGCTGCCGGCTCAAATCGATCTCGCGCCGCTCAAGCGTTTGCTTGAAATAGGCGCGGATGTCGGCGCGCTCGGCTTCGCGCCGGCGCACCGCATGCCGCATGTGGCCGACGATGTAACGGCCGGGCGCGGTGGCGAACACGTTGTTGGGGAACACCGCATCCGGGGTGGCGGCATCGCCGGGGAACACGGTGACCGGCAACACCCGGCGCACCGCGTCCTGCAGCGCCCGGTGTTCGGCCAGGGCCTGGGCTTCGTCGACCGCCTCGCCCATCGCCATGTAGCGGTTGTCGCGGGCCGACTGTTCGGCCAAGCGGAAGCCGTCGGGCGCGACCATGAACACCGCGCGGGCGCAGGCCGGCGCGGTGGCCGGCAAGGTCGCGGCGAAATCGATGAACGCGGCAAGGTCGCGGGTGATCATGCCCGGTCCCCGCCGATGCGGGTGGCGGCCAGCGCTTTTTCGACCACCGACCAATCGGCGCCCGGCATCGGCGCTTCCAGGCTCAGCACTTGCCGGAACAGACGGCCGCCGGGCTGGCCGTGGTACAGGCCAAGCAGGCATTTGCTGATGTGCTTGAGCGCCACGCCGCGCTGCAGCTGCGCGCGGACATACGGCTCCATCCGCCGCAGCAGCGATTCGCGGTCTGCTTCCGGCGTGCCGAACACGGCGCACTGCATCTGGTGCAGGCGGTAAGGCTCGTGGTAGGCGGCGCGGCCGATCATCACGCCGTCGACATGCCGGAGGGCTTCGTCGCATTGCGCGGTTTCGGTCAGCCCGCCGTTGAGCACGATGCGCAGGTCCGGGCGCTCGGCCTTCAGCCGATAGGCCCATTCGTAACGCAGCGGCGGGATCTCGCGGTTCTCCTTCGGGCTCAGGCCGCTCAGCCAGGCCTTGCGCGCGTGCACGATGAACTCCCGGCAACCGGCGGCGGCCACGGCGTCGATGAAGGCGCGGAAATAACCGTAGTCCTCGTGTTCGTCCACGCCGAGCCGGCACTTCACCGTCACCGGCAAGGCGGTGGCGCCGCGCATGGCGGCCACGCACTCGGCCACCAGCGCCGGCTCCTTCATCAGGCAGGCGCCGAAGCGGCCGGCCTGCACGCGGTCGGACGGACAGCCGACGTTGAGGTTGACCTCGTCGTAACCGAAGCCCTCGGCGATGCGGCAGGCCTCGGCCAGATGCGCCGGATCACTGCCGCCCAGCTGCAGGGCCACGGGGTGCTCGCTGGCGTCGAAGCCGAGCAGACGCGCGCGGTCGCCCTGGATCACCGCGCGGGCATGCACCATCTCGGTGTACAGGCGCGCGTGCGGCGCCAGGATGCGGTGGAACACGCGGCAATGCGTGTCTGTCCAGTCCATCATCGGGGCGACGGACAGGCGGATTGATTGGGCGTAATCCTGGAGCATCTTCAATGGGCGACCACAGGGCTGGCGGCCAGTATACTTCGGTTGCAGGCTCCAAAAAAAACGCCGGCGCATGCGCCGGCGTGAAATGTCCTGTTGCGGAGCTTTCCTGCAGAAATCAGAAATCGTAACGGTATCCGACGTAATAGAACAGGGATACCGCATCGCCCGTGGTATTGAGCGCTTCGGTCCTGGTTTTTTCCAGATTGACCTCGGCTTCGAAGGCGATATTCTGGCGGAGCTGGTAGGTGAAGCGGCCGACCGGAGTCAGGCGTTTCGAGAACGAGCCGACGGCATTGTCCTGCCTGTAGTACTTGATGCCCGGCTCGATGATCCAATTCTGGCCGACGCGGAAGCGGCTGTTCACGCCGAACAGCCAGGCGTCATAGGCCTCGCTGGTCAGGTAGCTGGTATTGAACACCAGCACGCTGGAGGGCGAGAACAGACCGGTGCCGATGGCATGCGCGCTGACGGTCTTGACCTGGCCGGTGTCCGGACTGGCGGGCAGATTGGCGGTGGCGATGGTGCCGCTGACGCTGGACAGCCGGTAGTCGGCACTGACCTGCCACTTCGGGGAGACGGTTACCGTGCCGCCGAGCATGGCGACCTTCGACACCGGGGTCAGGCCCAAAGCCTGCGCCTCGATCTCGTCCTTGGTCATGGTCAACCGCAGCTCGGACAGGCTGGCCGCGTTTTCGCCGAGCAGCGCGTTGCTCATCTGCAGGCTCGGCGACCGGCGGTAGTCGTAAAGGAAGTTCATCGACGCCTTGGGGCTGAAATTCCAGTTGCCCTGTACCGAAGCGATGTTCAGCTCGCCGAACAGGATGTCGTAATCGAAAAGGCTGAAAACCGAGACCTTCGGGTCGAAATAGCGGATTTCGCCGCCCACCGCACGCCGATCGACGTCGCCGCCGGCTGTCTGCTGGATCGCGAACATCTCGACCCCCAGGTTCTCGACGATGTTTTCGGCGTCGAGCGTCACGCCGATGAAATCCTTGTCGCCGCCGAAGCCCGGCTCGACCAGACGTCCCGCCTCAAGGCCGGCACGCAGGCGCGAAGATCCGATACCGTAGCTGAAGATGCCGCCGTCGAAGCGGCCGAGCACGCCGCCGCTGGCCGCGACCTGGCGTCCGAGCCGCGTGCTGAAGCGCCGTTTCTCGTTCTTGAGGTCGACATAGGCCGAAGAGAGCCGGTTGCGGCTCGACTGGCTGTCCAGCATGCTGTAGCGGAACGTGTCGCGGAACGTGAAACGGTTGTCCCACTCCGGCCCCCGGTAGCGGATGTTGTAGTTGACGTCGGTGACCAGCGCCGACTGATCGACGGTACTGATGTTCTGTACGTCGATTTCGGTCGCGCCGGTGGCCGGCGTGGTGATGGTGAACTCATCGCGGATCTTCGAATTGCCGCCGTAGTAGTACTGGGACACGCCGCCCCACATGGTCGTGGTCGGCTTGCGCTCGGCGCCCCTGCCCGCGGCCTGGGCCGGGGCCGCGGCGGCCAGCGCCGCGATCCTGGCCTTGACGCGGTCAGCGCCCTCGCCTTCGGGATACAGCTTCAGATAGAGCTCGTACTCGGCCAGCGAGCGTTTGCCGTCGCCCAGCAACTCGCGCACATAGCCGATCAGCTCCTGGGCGTCCTGGGTCGCGAAGCCGGGCGGCATGTTCAGCAACCGGTTGAGGTCGGCGACGGCCTTGTCGAAATCGCGGCTTTCGACCGCGTTGCGTGCCGAAATCAACAGCGATTGGCGGAGCTTCTCGTCGTCGCTGGCGGCGACAGCCGAGAGCGCCGAGGACGGCGGCAACAGCAGGGCCGCGGCGCCGCGCGGCGAAGGCCTGGCGGCGGAATCCGCCGGCACCGGCGCAAGCGAACCGGCGGCGAGGGTCAGCACGATGCTCTGGTCGTCCAGGCCCGGCCTGATCTGCAGGATCTCGACCGGACGGACGAACGTGACGTCAAGGCGCCGCTCGGTCGGCTGCCCGGACTGTTTGGAATAACGCGTGGTGAACTCGGGAACCAGTACGGAATTCGACCACTTGCGGGATTCCTCGACGACGCCCGGGCTGAGCGAATCGACGCCGGTGATGTCGAAGAAGATGGTGGCGAGCTCGTTCGACGGCGCCACGACGGAGCGCTTGAAGGTGACCTTCGCGTTGAACTCGATGGTGACGGCGACGGTCGCATCCTGCTTCTGCTCGACCGACACCTCATTGAACACCTGCGCTTCGGACAGCTGCCCGAAGCCCGCCAATGCGACGAACACCGACAGCGATATCGCGTTGCGCCTCTTGTTTATGCCTGACATCAAATTCTCCATGTTTGCGGGTGATTAGTCGAATGATCCGTCGGTCGCGCGGTGCTGGCCGGTCCGGGTCTTTGAAATCGTGCTCAGCGTCGCGTCCTTGTACAGGTGGCAGCTTCCGGAACAGTCCTTCAGCTCGCCGACGGTGTAATAAATGGTTGGCGAGTCCACCTTTTTGTGCTCGTCCATCTCAAAGTCGTCCGCATGGCAACCGGCGCAGTCCGGCCGGTAGGCGGCGAACTTCCAGGGCACGGCCTCGTTGTTGGTGGTATGGCAGGACGAGCAGAGCATCCCGGCCTGGTGGGTCTTATAGCCGGGAGAGACATGCGAGTAGGTGGTGACCGGTATCCACGCGGTGGTGCGATGGCAGGCATCGCAGCTCTGGGTGGTAATGAAATGCGAACTCGACTTGCCGGTAGCGGTGGTGCCGTTGTGGCAGGTCGAGCAGCTGCCCGAGGTCACATTGGTATGGCTGAATGTGGCCGGCAACCAAGCCGTGGTGCGGTGGCAGGCATCGCAACTCTGCGTGGTCGGCAGATGGCTCGACGGCTTACCCGCCGCAGTGGTGCCGTTGTGGCAGGTATTACAGCTACCCGCGGTCACCGAACTGTGATTGAAGCTGGCTGGCAGCCAAGCGGTCGTGCGGTGGCAGGCGTCGCAGCTTTGGGTGGTCGGCACGTGATTCGACGGCTTGCCGGTGGCCGACGTGCCGTTATGACAGGTATTACAACTGCCCGCGGTCACCGAACTGTGATCGAAGCTGGCAGGCAGCCAAGCCGTCGTCCGATGGCAGGCGTCGCAGCTTTGGGTGGTCGGCACGTGATTCGAGGGCTTTCCGGCGGCGGTAGTGCCGTTGTGGCAGGTCGAGCAGCTGCCTGCGGTC